>NZ_JBHVRX010000043.1:32899-38100 GCF_042885515.1 Streptomyces sp. NPDC058052
GCCCGGAGCCCGGAGCCCGGAGCCCGGAGCCCGGAGCCCGGAGCCCGGAGCCCGGAGCCCGGAGCCCGGAGCCCGGAGCCCGGAGCCCGGAGCCCGTCGGGCGGGCGGGGCGGGCCCGGAGTTTCACTTCGGGGTGTCAGGGGGTGGTTCTGGCGGCCGGGAGGAGGACCGGGAGGCCGGCCGCCTTCCATGCCTGGAAGCCGCCGATCAGGTCCGTCGCCCGGTGCAGGCCCAGCCGGCGGAGGGACTCCGCCGCCAGCGAGGAGGCGTAGCCCTCGTTGCAGAAGACGACCACCCGCAGGTCGTGGCCGGTCGCCCGGGGGGACCGGTGGCTGCCCAGCGGATCGAGCCGCCACTCCAGCTCGTTCCGCTCCACGACCAGCGCGCCCGGGACCAGGCCGTCCCGTTCGCGCAGGGCCGCGTAGCGGGTGTCGACGAGAAGAGCCGCGCCCGTCTCGTACTCCTCGTACGCGGTGCGGGCGTCGATCCGGTCGAGGCCGGACCGCACCCGTTCCAGAAGCTCGTCGATGCCGACGTGTTCCCCGCTCACTGCCAGTCCTCCGGACGCTCGACCTGCTCCAGGCGGAGTACCGCGCCCGTCCGGCTGAAGCGCCGGATCAGCGGGAGCGGCGGGTAGTAGGCGTGCACCGAGACCGCGTGGGTGTCGGGGGACGGATTCAGCACCTCGTGGAGGTGGTCGCGGCCGAAGGCGCGGCCGTCGCCCTCGTCGAGCCGGCGGGTGCGGTCGAGCCCCTCGGCCAGCTCCAGGGTCTTCCAGCCGCCCGCCGGGAGGCGGACGGCGAGCGCGTGCTCGGTGAGGCTGCCGCGGGCGGTGGCGAAGGCGCCGAAGGACTCGGCGTGGTCGTGCCAGCCGGTTCCGGTGCCGGGCGGCCAGCCGATCAGCCACGCCTCACTGCCGCCGGGGCCCTCGAGGCGTACCCAGGTCCGGCCCTCCGGATCGAGCGGCAGGGAGTCGACGAGGGTGCGGTCGGCGGCGGTGCGGCGGGCGAAGTCGAGCAGTTCGGCGGCGGTCGGCGGACCGAGGACCGCCCGGGTGATGACGGGGGAGGGGGTGACAGAAGACGCGGGCACGGGTGACCGTCCTGGAATCGCTGGGGTGCGCGCCGCGCGGGAGGGCCGGCGGAAGGCCCGGAGGGATGCCGAGGACACCGCGCCGGACGGGTGTCCGGGGCGGGGCGGGTCGGCGCGGTCGGGGCGCGCGGGGGAAGGGAAGCGAGTTCAGAAGGACGGGCGACACACGCAGCCCGCATAGCGGATCAGGTCCATATGGACCCTCCGCCACAGGCGCACATCGGTGTCGGTCACGTTCCGGAGTACACCACGCGCGCCCGCGCGAATCAATGGACGTCCGCGGTCCGGTCGTGTCCCAGGGACGCCTCGGCCGGTGCCGGGACCTCGGCGGAGACCGCGGCCGGGGACCGCTCGCCGCGCGCCGGCCCGCCGGGGCGGGACTTCTCCGCGGCGGCGGACGGCCCGGACTCCTCCGGCGCGGCGGACGGCCGTTCCTCCGCCGGGGCGGTGCCGCGGGCGGCCTCGGCCGCGGCGCGCAGCTCCTCCGGGCGCACGCCGGCGAAGGCGGCGACCAGGTGCCCGTCGGGGCGGATCAGCAGGACGGCGTGGGCGGGGGCGCCCGGGTAGGCGTCGGTGACCAGGACCTCCGACGCCACGGGCAGCGCCTCGGCGGCCTCCTCCAGGCGGGGCATCAGGCCGGCCGTGCGCCAGTGCCGGCGCTCCCACACCCCGGAGCCCGGGGCGACGAGCAGGACCAGGAGCCGGGCCTGCCCGAGCCGGTCCCGGAGCCGGACCGTCGTGTCGTCGGGAGCCGTCACCCGGACGTCCTCGACGGGGGCGCCGAGCGGTGTGCCCACCGGGATCATGTTCTCGCTGTACGGCGCGGCGAGCGGCGAGTGCGGATAGGCGGGGGAGGCGCCCAGCGGGCCCCGTCCCAGGTGGCCGTCGGCCAGCAGGGCCTCGTGGCCGCGCATCACGCCCGGCAGGTAGGTGCGCAGACCCCCGCCGCCGCGCAGCGCGGGCAGGGCCTGGTCGGCCGCGCGCAGACGGGCGGCGACCGCCGTCCGGCGCTCGCTCTGGTAGCTGTCGAGGAGGGTGTCCGGGGCGGAGCGGTGCCAGGTGAGGGCGAGCTTCCACGCGAGGTTGTCGACGTCCCGGAGGCCCTCGTCGAGGCCCTGGGTGCCGATCGCGCCCAGCAGGTGGGCCGCGTCCCCGGCGAGCAGCACCCGGTCGACGCGCCAGCGGCGGGCGAGCCGGTGGTGCAGGGTGTGGACGCCGGTGTCGAGGAGCTCGTACGGGGGAGTGGTGCCGTCGCACCAGCCGGCCAGGGTCTCGCGGATCCGGGTCACCAGCGCGTCCGGGGTGACGAGTTCGCCGCGGGGCGGCAGCAGCCAGTCGAGCCGCCAGACGCCGTCGGGCAGCGGGCGGGCCGTGACCTCCTCGCCGACTCCGCGCCACGGGGGCTGACGGTGCAGCAGGGACTCGCCGGGCCAGGGGAGTTCGGTGCGCAGGGCGGCCACCGCGTGCCGCTCCACCGCGGTGCGGCCGGGGAAGCGGACGCCGAGCAGCTTGCGGACGGTCGAGCGGGCGCCGTCGCAGCCGACGAGGTGGCTGCCGCGCCACCAGGTGCCGTCCGGGCCGCGGGTGTGGGCGACGACCCCGGTCCGGTCCTGCTCCAGGGAGTCGAGCCGGGAGTCGGTGACGAGCCGGACCAGCGGTTCGCGGGCGATGGCGTCGCGCAGACCCCGGGCCAGGGCGTGCTGGGGGATGTGCAGGGGGGCGGCCGGCGCGGCGGGGGACGCCGGGTCCTCGGACCACTCCTCGGTGCCGCCGAGTCCCAGGTCGAAGGCGACCTCGCGCGCCTGCCGGCGGCGCTGCATCCCGCGCCAGCCGACCCAGCGCAGGCCCTCGTCACGGACGGTGGCACAGCCCAGCCGCTCGACCAGGGCGGCCATGTCGGCGCGCAGCACGACGGTCCGCGCCGGGCGCGGTTCCTCCTTGCCGGAGGTCTCGTCGAGGACGACGCTGGGCACGCCCTGTGCGGCGAGCGCGAGGGAGAGCGCGAGGCCGACCGGCCCCGCGCCCACGATGATCACCGGGTCCACGGCGCGGCTCCAAAAGGCCGGAAAGTCATGGGGGCAGCACAGCAGAGTGTGGCACGAGCCCGGTGCTTGATCACAGACCGTATGCAACCCACTCAGGGTGTTTTGCGTCAAGTGACGCGGTGGGCGTGGTGCCGCTGGTGTGCGGACGGGGCCCCTTCCGGGTGCCGGGGACGCCCCTCGTACCGCTCTCCGCCCCACCAGGACCTCCGGCCCCGGCGCTTTCCCCGGAAGCAGGCGGTCCGGGGGAGGGCGACGGGGCCGGAAGTGGACGGGCGCGGAACTTGGGGGAACCGGGCCGGTCGGGGTGGTGGTCGTACGGGTCGGAGACCGGTGGCGGTCAGACGCCGCCGGTGCTCGCCCCGCCCATCTCGACGTTCACGACCGGGGCGACGTCCTTCACCGCGGCGGCCTTGCGGCCCTGCCGGAGCCGCTTCTCCAGGCGGGCGGCGAGAGAGGTGAGGAGGGCGTTGAGCGCGATGTAGATGAGGGCGATGACGGTGAAGGCGGCGATCGTGTTGGCGCCGTAGTTCGCGGTGATCTGCCGGTTCTGGCTGAGCAGTTCGTTGAAGCCGAGCAGCGCGCCGCCGAGCGCGGTGTCCTTCACGATGACGACGAGCTGGCTGACCAGGGCGGGGAGCATGACCGTGACGGCCTGCGGCAGCAGCACGTACAGCATGGTCTGGCCCTTGCGCATGCCGAGCGCGACGGCCGCGTCGCCCTGGCCCCGGGGGAGCGAGAGGACACCGGCGCGGACGACCTCGGCGATGACGGAGGCGTTGTAGAGCACCAGGCCGGTGACGACCGCGTACAGGGGGCGGAAGTCGGAGCTGACGGGCGTGAACTGCGCGTAGACGGCGCTGGCGAACATCATCAGGAGCAGCACCGGGATGGCCCGGAAGAACTCGACGACCGCGCCGACCGGGATCCGTACCCAGCGGTGGTCGGAGAGCCGGCCGATGCCCAGGGCCGCGCCGAGCGGGAGCGCGATGAGGATGGAGAGCGCGGCGGCCTTCAGCGTCTCGGTCAGGCCGGGCAGCAGGTACGTCGTCCAGACCTGGGAGTCGGTGACGAACGGGCTCCACTTCGCCGCCGCCAGCTGGTTCTTGTCCGCCATGGCGGAGAGCACCCAGTAGGCCACCAGGCCCAGGACGGCGAGGAAGAGGATCGTGTAGACGACGTTGCGCTGCCTGGCCCGGGGGCCGGGGACGTCGTAGAGGACGGAGTTCATCGCTTCACCGCCAGTCGCTTGGCCGCCCAGCCCAGGACCAGGCCGGTGGGGAGGGTCAGGACGATGAAGCCGAAGGCGAAGATCCCGAAGACGGTGAAGAGCGCCTGGGCCTCGTTCTCGATCATCTCCTTCATCAGGAGGGCCGCCTCGGTCGCGCCGATCGCCGCCGCCACCGTCGTGTTCTTGGTGAGGGCGATCAGCACGTTGGCGAGCGGCGTGATCGCCGCGCGGAACGCCTGCGGGAGGATCACCAGGGTCAGGACCTGGGTGAAGCTCATGCCCAGGGCGCGGGCCGCCTCGGCCTGGCCGGCCGGGACCGTGTTGATGCCGGAGCGCAGCGCCTCGCAGACGAAGGTCCCGGTGTACGCGGTGAGTCCGAGCACCGCGAGCCGGAAGCCGATCTCCTTGAAGTCGTCGCCGCCGAGCGTGACCTGGAGGGTCTGGTTGAGGCCGAAGGAGCAGGCCACGATGACCACGGTCAGCGGGGTGTTGCGGACGAGGTTCACGTACGCGGTGCCGAAGCCGCGCATCAGCGGGACCGGGCTGACCCGCATGGCGACCAGGGCGGTGCCCCAGACCAGCGAGCCGATCGCCGAGTAGAGGGCGAGCTGAGCCGTCACCCAGAAGGCGCCGAGCAGGTCGTACTGCCCGGAATCAAGAAAGTCGAACACGATGCCCCGCGCTCTCCCCTGGTGGTCGGTCGGTCGGACGGCCGGTGCGTCGGCAGCGGCCGGTGGTGGCGGGGGGGGCCCCCCCCCCCCGGGGGGGCCGCCACGCGCGGGGCCCGGGACCCCCCCCACCTGCGGGGGGGCGGGGGGTTTTTTTACGGCGGGGGC
>NZ_JBHVRX010000043.1:38109-59453 GCF_042885515.1 Streptomyces sp. NPDC058052
CGGCCGGTGCGTGGGCCGGGGCGGGTGGTGCCGTGACGGCCGCACCCCGCGGGGGCGGCCGTCACGGCGAGGGCCAGGTCAGCCCGCGATCTTCGGGGCCGGCTCGTTCTTGTAGCCGGACGGGCCGAAGTGCTCCTTCACGAGCTTGTCCCAGGTGCCGTCCGAGACCATCTTCTCCAGGGCCTTGTTGATCTTGCCCTTGAGGTCGGAGTCGCCCTTCTTGAGGCCGATGCCGTAGTTCTCGTCGCTCATGGAGAGGCCCGCGAGCTTGAACTTGCCCTGGTGCTCCTTCTGCGAGGCGTAGCCCGCGAGGATGGAGGCGTCCGTGGTGAGGGCGTCGACGGCCTTGTTCTCCAGGCCGGTCAGGCACTCGGAGTAGCCGCCGAGCTGCTGGAGGTCGGCCTTCGGGGCCAGCTTCTCCTTGACGTTCTGCGCGGAGGTCGAGCCGGTGACCGAGCAGAGCTTCTTGGTGTTGAGGTCCTCGACCTTGGTGATCGAGGTGTCGTCGGCGCGGACCAGCAGGTCCTGGTGGGTCAGGAAGTACGGACCCGCGAAGTCGACCTCCTTCAGGCGCTTCTCGTTGATCGAGTAGCTCGCGACGACGAACTTCACGTCGCCGTTCTTGATGAGGTTCTCGCGCTCGGCCGAGGGGGCCTGCTTCCAGGTGATCTTGTCCTCGGGGAAGCCCAGCTCCTTGGCGACGTACTTGGCGACGTCGACGTCGAAGCCCGCGTACGAGCCGTCCGGGGTCTTCAGGCCGAGACCCGGCTGGTCGAACTTGATGCCGATGGTGATCTTGTCGCCGTTGCTGCCGGAGTCCGAGCCGGTGCCACAGGCGGTGGCGGTCAGGGCGAGGACGACGGCGGCCGCGGCGGCCGCGGAGGCGTTGCGAAGCTTCATGGGTGAACGTCCCTTGGGTAGCGTTGAGTTGCGAAGACTAGGTCGTCGACTCGCTCAGTGGTGCAGGATTTTGGAGAGGAAGTCCTTCGCCCGGTCGCTGCGCGGGTTGCTGAAGAACTCCTCGGGGGTGGCCTGTTCGACGATCCTGCCGTCGGCCATGAAGACGACCCGGTCGGCCGCGGAGCGGGCGAAGCCCATCTCGTGCGTCACGACCACCATCGTCATGCCCTCACGGGCCAGCTGCTGCATGACCTCGAGGACCTCGTTGATCATCTCGGGGTCCAGGGCCGAGGTGGGCTCGTCGAAGAGCATCACCTTCGGGTCCATGGCGAGCGCGCGGGCGATCGCCACGCGCTGCTGCTGGCCGCCGGAGAGCTGCGCCGGGTACTTCTCGGCCTGCGCCGCGACGCCGACCCGCTCCAGCAGGGCGCGGGCCTTGGCCTCCGCCGTCTTCTTCTCCGTGCCGCGGACCTTGATCTGACCCAGCATCACGTTCTCGAGCACGCTCTTGTGCGCGAAGAGATTGAACGACTGGAAGACCATGCCGACGTCGGCCCGCAGCCGGGCCAGCTCCCTGCCCTCCGCGGGCAGCGGCTTCCCGTCGATCGTGATCGTGCCCGCGTCGATCGTCTCCAGGCGGTTGATCGTGCGGCACAGCGTCGACTTGCCGGAACCCGACGGCCCGATGACGACGACGACTTCACCGCGGCCGATCGTGAGGTCGATGTCCTGCAGCACGTGCAGCGCGCCGAAGTGCTTGTTCACTCCGGACAGGACGACCAGATCCTCCTGCGCCCGGGGGGAGTCCTCGTGGTCCTTGGACACTGCCACTCCGCTCATCGGCCTCTTGCTCCGTCCTCCTCGGTTGGGAGGACACTAGAGACACGTTCGGATGACCGTCATCACATCTGAGCGGAAATTGAGGATAACGATAAGGCCACAGGCGGACACCCTGGGTGAAGGTGACCTGCGACGCCGTACCGGGTGGATAACGGAAGCGGACGGTCCGCGGGGGGACACTTGACTGCGACGTCCGTGATCGGCGTTCATGGGCGTTCATGCCCCGGCCCGGGGCACCCCCGGCGAACGGAAGGAGAAGACCATGCGACTGCTGCTCGTCGAGGACGACGACCACGTCGCCGCGGCCCTCTCCGCGATCCTCGCCAAGCACGGCTTCGCCGTCACCCACGCCCGCAACGGCGAGGACGCCCTCCAGGCCGTCCTCCCGACCGCACAGGGCGACCGGCCCTCGTACGGCGTGATCCTGCTCGACCTCGGCCTCCCGGACCTCGACGGCTACCAGGTCTGCGCCCGCATCCGGAAGCTCACCACCACCCCGGTGATCATGGTGACCGCCCGCAGCGACGTGCGCTCCCGGATCCACGGCCTCAATCTCGGCGCCGACGACTACGTCGTCAAGCCCTACGACACCGGCGAGCTGCTCGCCCGCATCCACGCCGTCTCCCGGCGCACCTCCGGCCCCGTCCCCGACGACGCCGCCGCGGGCGGTACGGGCTCCGCCGCGGACGCCGCCGTGCTGCGCCTCGGCGCCGTCGCCGTGGAGCTGCCCACCCGGCGCGTCAGCGTCGACGGCGAGCCCGTCGCCCTCACCCGCAAGGAGTTCGACCTGCTCGCCCTCCTCGCCCAGCGGCCCGGCGTCGTCTTCCGCCGCGAGCAGATCATCTCCGACGTCTGGCAGACCAGTTGGGAAGGGACCGGCCGCACCCTGGAGGTGCACGTCGCCTCGCTCCGCGCCAAACTGCGCATGCCCGCCCTGATCGAGACCGTGCGGGGCGTCGGCTACCGCCTGGTCGTCCCGGCCGCGTAACCCCCGGCCGCCCCGCCCGTGCGCACCCGCCTCCTCCCCCTGCTCATCGTCCTGATGGCCGGGGTCCTGCTCGCCCTCGGCTTCCCGCTGGCCGCCAGCCTCGCCGCCGCCCAGCAGCAGCGGGTCGTCGTCGACCGCCTCGACGACGGCGCCCGCTTCGCGGCCCTCGCCCAGTTCGTCGGCGACCCCGCCGCCGGCAGCGACGAGCGCCGCACCACCCTCAGCGGCGAGCTCGCCAGCTACCACGACGTCTACGACATCCGGGCCGGCATCTTCTACCGCGACAACCGGGCCATGGCCGCCGCGCCCGAGGACTGGGTCGTCCCGTACGACGGGGAGGGCCGCCGCGCCTTCAAGGAGGCCCTCCTCGGCCGCCGCAGCCACGACCCGCCGCAGGTCTGGCCCTGGCAGCCGCACGCCCGCCTGACCATCGCCTCGCCCGTCGTCCGCGACGGGGACGTCATCGCCGTCGTCGTCACCGACTCGCCCACCGGCGAGCTCCGCGCCCGGATCCTCCGCGGCTGGCTGGTGATCTTCGCCGGTGAGGCCGCCGCCATGCTGCTCGCCGTCGGCGCCGCCGTACGCCTCACCGGCTGGGTCCTGCGGCCGGTCCGCGTCCTCGACGGCGTCACCCACGACATCGCCACCGGCCGGATGAACTCCCGGGTCGCCGAGGCCGGCGGACCGCCCGAACTGCGGCGGCTGGCCCGCTCGTTCAACGAGATGGCCGATCACGTCGAGGAATCCCTCGAACAGCAGCGGGCGTTCGTCGCCGACGCCTCCCACCAGCTGCGCAACCCGCTGGCCGCACTGCTGCTCCGCATCGAGCTGCTCGCCCTCGAACTTCCCGAGGGGAATGAGGAGATCGCCTCCGTGCGCACCGAGGGCAAGCGCCTCGCGCAGGTCCTCGACGACCTCCTCGACCTGGCCCTCGCCGAGCACGCCGCCGCCGACCTGCGGCTCACCGACGTCGGCGCCCTCACCGCCGAGCGGATCGCCTCCTGGCGGCCGGTCGCCGAGGACAAGGGCGTCCGGCTGAGGGGGGAGTGCGGGGCCGCCACCGGCTGGGCCGACCCGATCGCCCTGTCCAGCGCCCTCGACGCGATCGTCGACAACGCCCTGAAGTTCACGCCGGAGGGCGAGCAGGTCACCGTCAAGGTCCTCCCGGGGCGCGACAGCGTCGAGGTCGTCGTCGCCGACCTCGGCCCCGGCCTCACCGACGAGGAGCTGGGCCGGGTCGGCGACCGCTTCTGGCGCTCCGGACGCCACCAGAACGTCAAGGGCTCGGGGCTCGGCCTCTCCATCGCCCGGGTGCTGCTCACCGCCACCGGCGGCGGGATCGACTTCGCGCCGAACGAGCCGCACGGGCTGCGCGTGACGGTCACCGTGCCGCGGTACGCACCGGCGGCCGACGGCTGATCTCGGGGGCGGGGACGGGACGAGGGGTGGGACGGGTACGGCGTCGACCCGCGCGACGACTCCCGCGACCCGGCCGCTCGGGGCCCGGCCGGATCGCTCAGGGCTTGACCGAGCGGTAGTAGCGGCGGGCGCCGTCGTGGAGGGTGAGCGGCTCGGTGTAGACGGCGGTCCGCAGGTCCACCAGCTGGGCCGGGTGCACCTGGCGGCCGATGCCGTCCCGGCTGTCGATCACCGAGCGGGTGAACCCCTCCACCAGGTCGGGATCGGCCTCGGCGGTCGTCACCATCAGGTTCGCCACCGCCAGCGTCTCCACCGGCTGCCCGTCCTGCGCGGCCGCGTACGCGTCGGCCGGGATCGTCGCCGAGCGGTAGTGCCGGGTGGACTCGCCCACGTCCCGCAGCGCCTTCACGAGCGGGGCGTCCATCGGGACCAGCCGGACCGAGGTCCGCTCCGACAGCGACTGCACGGCCGAGGTCGGCAGCCCGCCGGACCAGAAGAAGGCGTCCAGGTCGCCGCGCTCCAGCATCTTCGGCATCGCGTTGATGCCCACCGGCACCGCGGTCACGTCCCGGGACGGGGTGAGCCCGGACGCCGCGAGGACCCGGTCCGCTATCAGCCGTACGCCCGAGCCGTCCTGGCCGACGCCGACCCGCAGGCCGCGCAGGTCGGAGACGTTCTGGATCGAGGAGCCCTTGCGGACGACCAGCTGGACGTAGTCGTCGTAGAGCCGGGCGCAGCCGCGCAGCCGCTCGAAGCCGGGCCGGCGGTCGCGGATGTACTGCGCCACGGCGTCGGCGGTCGCCACGGTGAAGTCGGCCTCGCCGGAGGCGACCCGGGCCAGGTTCTGCTGGGAGCCCTCGCTGTCCTTGAGGGTGATCGAGACGTCGGGGAGGTCTTTGGCCATCACCTGCTTGAGCAGCTCGCCGTACTGCTGGTACACGCCGGTGGGGACGCCGGTGCTGAACGTGATCGAGCCGCTGGGCGTCGAGGTGCCGAAGGGCGCCAGCCACGCCAGCAGCCCCCCGCACACCGCGAGCAGCACGGCCGCGAGCGCGAGGACGCGGCGGCGGGCGGCGCGGGTGAGCGAGGCGAACATGCCAGCGATCCTGCCAGGTGGCCGGCGCCCCTGGCCAGGGCGTCCGGGCGCGGGCGGCTGTGATGTCCGCTGCGCCCGGCACGCCTGTGGCTCCCGGTGGCGGCGAGACCACCGGGAGCCACGGAGCGGGTCAGTAGGCGAAGCCGGACTTGCCGGTGGTCGTCGCCGTGACACGGGTGATGCCGCTGCCCGGCGGGAGGGCCGTGGTCGTGCCGGGCGGGGCGGTCGTGGTGCCGTCGCCGAGCTGCGCGGCCGCGTTGGCGCCCCAGCCGATCACCGAGCCGTCGTCGAGCGCGGCCAGGCTGAAGTCGACTCCGCCGGCGATGTCCTGCACCCCCTTGAGCGCGTCGAGGACGACCGGGGTGGTGCGGTTGGCCTTGGTGCCGTCGCCGAGCTGGCCGTCGGTGTTCTTGCCCCAGCCGGCCACGCTGCCGTCGTCGAGGACGGCGAAGCCGGAGGCGGGGGTGGCGAAGACCTTGGCCACGGCGTCCAGGTAGGCCACGTCGACCGGCTTGCCGGCGTCGGTGACCGTGTCGTTGCCGAGCTGGCCCTCGGCGCCCTTGCCCCACGCCTTGACGGTGCCGTCGGCGGTGAGCGCGAGGACGTGGTCGCAGCCGACGGCGATGTCGGCGACGTCGGTCAGGTCGGGGACCTTCTGCGGGGTCTCGCGGGTGGTGTTGTTGCCGGTGCCGAGCCTGCCGTTGTCGCCCTTGCCCCAGGTCCAGACGGTGCCGTCCTGGCGCAGGGCCACGCTGAAGTCGCAGCCCGCGCCGACGTCCTGCACCTTGTCGAGGCTCTGGACGACGACGGGGGTGCGGTACGGGTTGGTGGAGTCCTGGCCGGTGCCGAGCTGCTTGGTGGCGTTGGAGCCCCAGGCGAGGACCCGGCCGCCCTTGACGGCGAGGACGTGGTTGAGCCCGGCCGAGAGCGCGCTCACCCCGGAGAGGCCGGTGACGGTGGCGGGGAAGCTCTGCGCGGTGGTGGTGCCGTTGCCGAGCTGGCCGGTGGTGTTGGCGCCCCAGGACTTGACGGTGCCGTCCTTGAGGAGGGCGACGGCGAAGGGGTTGGCGGTGGTGCCCGCCCCGCCTCCGCCGCCGGACACCTCGCGTACGTCGTCCCGGGCGAGGCCGAGGACGGCGGCGGGCGTCTGCTGGGCGAGCAGGGAGCCGTTCCCGAGCTGCCCCTGGGCGTTCTCGCCCCAGGCGCGGACCCAGGGGTCGGTGCCGGCGGCGGCGGGCAGGGCGGAGGCGGTGAGGGCCGCGAGGGACAGCGCGGCGAGCAGGGTGAGACGCAGGGGTGGGGTCATCTGCGTGCCTTTCGCTTGGTGGGGTCGTGGGGCGGTGGGGGTCAGTACGCGTAGCTGGACCGGCCCACGACGGGGGTGGAGACCCGGGTCGCGCCGCTGCCCGCGGGCAGGGCGGTGACCGGGGTGGGGGTGTCGGTGGTGGTGGCGTTCCCGAGCTGGCCGTGGGTGTTCTCGCCCCAGGCGAGGACCTCCCCGTCGGTGCGGACGGCGACCGTGTGGGCGTAGCCGCCGGCCAGGCCGGTGATCCCTTCGAGGGCGGGGACCGGCACGGGAGCGGTACGGGAGACGGTGCTGCCGTCGCCGAGCTGGCCCTTGCCGTTCCAGCCCCAGGCCCGTACCGAGCCGTCGTCCCGTACGGCGAAGGAGTGGTAGCCGCAGGCGAAGAGCCCGGCCACCTCGTCCAGGTGGCGCACCTCGACCGGGGAGGAGGCGGCCGTGGTGGTGTCGTCGCCGAGCTGCCCGTTGGTGTTGTAGCCCCAGGCCCGGACGGTGCCGTCGGAGAGCCGGGCGAGGGTGTGGTGGCAGCCCGCGGCGACCTCCACGACCCCGGTCAGGCCGGGGACCCGCTGGGGGGTGTTCCGCTGTGTGGTGCCGCCGTTGCCGAGCTGGCCGTGGTCGGCCCGGCCCCAGGTCCAGACGGTGCCGTCCTTCCTGAGGGCGACGGCGTGGTGGCAGCCGGCCGCGAGGCCCTCGACCCCGGAGAGGCTCTGGACCCGGACCGGCCGGCCGGTGGACGCGGTGGTGCCGTCGCCGAGCTGGCCGGACTGGTTGGAGCCCCAGGCGAGGACCCGTCCGTCGCGGACGGCGTAGCCGGCCTCGAAGCCGGCCGCGATGTCCGTGACGCCGGAGAGACCGGCGACGGCGGCCGGGAAGGGCCGGGAGACGGTGGTGCCGTCGCCGAGCTGCCCGGCGGTGTTGCCGCCCCAGGTCCGCACCGAACCGTCGGTGAGGAGCGCGACGCCGAAGGCGGTGGCGTTGGTGCCGCCGCCGCCCGCCAGCTCGCGGACGGTGTCGCGGTCGAGGCCCTGGACGGCGGCCGGGACCGGACGGTCGGCGGTGGTGCCGTCGCCGAGCTGGCCGCCCGCGTTGGCGCCCCACGCCTGCACCCACGGCTCGCTGGGTTCGGCGTGGGCCGGGCCGGTCAGGCAGAGCAGGGCGAGCGCGGCGGCGGCCGCCCGTGCGGAGGCGTACCTCATGGGGAGCACCCCGCTCAGTACGCGTACGTCGTGTTGCCGCCGAGCGAGACGGCCACGTCCTTGATCGCCGAGCCCTCGTTGAGGATCTTCACGGACTCGAAGCGGGAGACGGTGGTGCCGTTGCCGAGCTGGCCCTCGCCGTTGTGGCCCCAGGCGAAGACGTCGTCCGCGGTGACGGCCACGCCGTGCCGGGCGCCGGCCGCGAGGTGCTGGACGCCCTCCAGGCGCGGGATCTCGACGGGGGCGGTGCGGTTGGTGCGGGAGACGTTGTCGCCGAACGCCTCGTCGCCCTCCAGGAGCTGGCCGTACTGGTTGTTGCCCCAGCCCCAGACGTGGCTGTCGCTGGTCTTGACGTAGTTGTGGAAGGCGCCCGCCTCGATGTCGGAGACGCCCTCGATCCAGTCGACGTCGACGGGCAGGGTGGCGGACTTGGTGGAGGAGTTCCCGAGCTGGCCGTAGAGGTTGTAGCCCCAGGACTTCACGGTGTCCTCGGCGGTCAGGGCGAGGGCGTGGTGGCAGCCGGCGTCGATCGAGACGACGTTCTCCAGTCCCAGGACCTGCCGGGGCACGGAGCTGGTGGCGCGGGTGCCGTTGCCGAGCTGGCCGTGGATGCCGCGGCCCCAGGCGTACACCTTGCCGTTCTCCAGGAGGGCGAGGCTGAAGTCGCAGCCGGCCGAGATCTGCTTCACCTTGGGCATGCCCTGGACCCGGTCGGGGACGGTGCGGCTGTCGCCGGTGCGGTTGTTGCCGAGCTGGCCGTAGGCGTTGTCGCCCCACGAGTAGACCTGGCCGGAGGTGTCGAGGGCGAGCGCGTGCCTGCCGCCGGCCGCGACGTCCTTGATGTTCGTCAGCCGGGGGACGGTGGTGGGCACGGTCTGGTTGGTGTTGCCGCCGTTGCCGAGCTGGCCGGAGGAGTTGTGGCCCCAGGACTTCACGGTCTTGTCGGTGCGGGCGAGCGTGAACGAGTCGGCCGAGGAGGTGCCGCCGGCGGAGACCTGGTCGACGTCGCCGCGGAAGAGGCTGGTGACGGAGGACGGGCTGAGGCTGTCGGACAGGGTGCCGTTGCCGAGCTGGCCGGTGCGGCCCGCGCCCCAGCTCAGCACGGTCGGATTGCCCTCGTTGGCGGTCGCGGACGGGGCGAGGGCGAGGGGTACGGATCCGAGGGCGGCGGCCGCCGTCAGGGCGACGGCGCGATACGTACGGGTACGGGCGCGGGATCGGGTTCGGGACATGGCTCTGCTCTCCTTCGTGGGGGACAGGGGGGAGCGTGCGTGGGGGACAGGGGAACGCGGGCGCCGGTCCGCGGGCCCCGCACGGGACGGCGGGGCCCGGACGGCCGGCGTCCGGACGTCGTGGGGGCTTCGTGCGCGGCCCTCGGGCATGGCGGGCCCACGGCCGGTACGACGGCCGGATACGGGCCGTCGGGCACAGGAGCAGCCTGTCCGAGAACGATCACGACAGCGAGCCGGAATCGCCGAAACACCCGCCTGACGGACAGCCGTTCGGGGCGGCGGGGGAGGGGGCGCATTCGCCCCGCCGGAGCGTCCGCGCCCCTGGTCCGGGACCCGGACCGCGTCGCGGCCGGCCGCCCGCCGAACGGCGTCGCCCACCGGGGTGGGACCCCGCTCCGGACCGGCCGGCCGCCCTCACCCGCGTACGCCGGAATGCATACGGACGGGTGGTGCCGCCGGCCGGTCCGGTGCCCCGCCGGCGGGCCGCCCGCGGTGCCGTCCGGCCGGTGGTGAACGCGCTCCGCCGAAGTGGTGAGCGGCTGCCCGGAGGGGCGCAGTGCCGTGTGTCCTGCCGTGGCGGCGGGGCCCGTCCGGTTAGCGTCGGAAAGCGCTCGGTGATCTTGAGGGCAGTTCCCCCTGCCCGCCCCTGGCCCCCTGCCGAGCCGCCAACTCACCCCTGTCCCAAGGGAGTTTCCGCATGCCCGTGACCACGGCACCCGTGTGCCGCCGTACCGGCGCCACCGTCCTCACCGCCTTCGTCCTCGCCCTCGGACCGGGCCTCCCGGCCGCCCTCGGCGGGCCCGCCGCCGTCCCGGCCTTCGCCGCCGAGTGCAAGCCCGACGACCAGGCGTGCCTCGACAAGGAGGCCAACGAGAAGGAGGCCAAGGAGATCGAGGAGCAGCAGAAGAAGACCCAGGAGGCCGCCGGAAAGGCCGACAAGGACATCCAGGCCGCCGGCGACAAGCTCAAGGAGTGTCCGCCGGACTCGTCGTCCTGCATGGGCAAGCTGACCGGCGGCAAGGGCGCTGCCGAGGAGAAGGGCCTGGAGGACATGACCGAGACCATCTCCTCGAACCGGCCCGAACCGGCCGGCAACGCGGCCCAGGCCGTGACCTCCACCTGCGACGCCTTCCCCGGGTCGCTGCCGCAGGGCTCCACCGACCCGGGAGCGTCCCCCTTCCCGGTCGACCGGCTCTGCTCGCTGCTGGGCGGCTGAGCCGGACCGGCGCACGCGGCCCCGCCGCCCCGCCGTCCCGCTCCGGGCCGACCCCCCTCGGCCCTCGGGATCCCCCCTTGGCCCCCGCCCTCCCCCGGCGCTCGCGCTCCTTCCCGTCCCCTAGCGCTCCTTCCCGTCCCCTCCCGCCCTTCCCGTCCCCGCGCCCTCCCGTCCTCTCCCCTCCGTCCCGAAGGGATGTCCCGCCGTGCCCGCGTGCCGTCGTCACACCGTCCTGCTGCCCGCCGTCTCCATCCTCCTCGGCTTCGCCGTCTCCCTCGCGCCGCCCGCCGGCGCCGCCGCCGAGGAGGGCCCCGGCGAGACCCCCGTCCCCCGCGCCTTCACCGCCGACGGGCGTCCGGCCGAGGTCGCCGACGTCCTGAAGCACTGCGGCACCGAGCGGGCCGGCTGCGCCTTCACCATCGACCCCAAGCTGAGCCGCGAGTACGCCACCGCCGTGAAGTCCCTCGGCAACGCGGTGATCAACTGCACCCAGAGCGACATGAACGTCGACCGGACGGTCGTGCTGCGCACCAGCAGCAGCGACAACATCGGCGGGGAGATCTCCGGGAAGATCGCCGCCGAAGGCACGGTCAGCGCCTCCGGCGAGGTCACCACCAACCTCTCCAACGACATCAGCAGCGAGAACAAGACGCCCAACCTCAAGGACGGGCCCACCTCCACCAACGGCACCAAGACCACCGTCGCGGGCGGCGCCAAGGCGGCCGGCTCGCTGAGCGCGAAGCTGGCCTTCGAGGCCGCCTTCAAGGCCACCTACTCCAAGTCCTGGACCACGGAGCACACCGAGACCACCGCCTACAAGACCACCGTCAAGTCCCACGACATGCTCGTCTTCGGTGCCAGCGCCTCCATGCGGCGGGTGGTCGGCAGCCTCGTCTCCAGGTCCGGGCAGCGGATCGTCGGCATCGCCGTGGACAGCCCCTCCATGGTGACCAGCAGCACGTTCATCGCCCAGACGTACGCCGCCCCGGCCGGCGTCTGCGGCGGCACACGGCCCCCGGGCACCACCGCGCCCGCCCCTGCCCCCGGCCCCGCCCCTGCGCCGGCCCCCGGCCCCGGCTCCGCCGTCCCCGGTCCGGTGCCCGCGCCCGAGGTCCCCGCCACGCGGGCGGTGCCCCCCGGCGCCGCGCCGAAGCACGTCGTCCTGCTGCCCGCCGACGCCGCCTGACCGCGAGGAGAACCCCGTGAACCGCACCACCCTCCTCCGGACGGCCCTCGCCGCCCTCGGCTCCGCCGGCCTGCTGCTGCCCGGCGCGGCCCCCGCCGCGGCCGCCCCCGCCGCCCAGCCCGTGCCCGTTCTCAACGGCGACTTCGCCGAACCCGCCATGAAGGGCGACGGCCCCACCACCGTCGGCATCGACCACTGGACCGGCACCAACCAGCGCTACTCGCCCACCGCTTCGGGCCGCACCGACGGTTCCCACGGCGTCGCCCTGCAGAAGGACGGCAACACCCTCCAGCAGCGGCTGCGCGGGGTGCGGGCCGGAGCCGCCGTGACCGTCACGTACGAGGACAGCCCGGCCGTCTCCAAGGAGTGCACCGGCGAGCAGGTCGCCGGCGGACAGCCGTACACCGTCCAGGGCTCCGGGGGCACCGTCCGAGAGACCACCACCGCGGGCGAGGCCGGCCGCTCCAAGGGCACCCCGGGCAAGGGCGTCTGGACCGCCCGCGGTTACACCTTCACCGCCGGCGAGAACGAACCGCTGCTCACCTTCACCTCCCGGGTCGCGGACAGCAAGACCCACGTCACCTGCACGCCGATGATCGCCCGGATCCGCGCGACCGAGGTGCCGGTCGCCGTCGACAGGACCGTCGGCAAGACGGCCCTCGGGACCTCGGAGGCGTACAAGGGCAACGACCGCGAGTCCACGCTCCACAACGCCGCCGCGGCCTGCAACGGCGAGAACGCCTGCGTCTTCCGCCCCGACACCCGCACCTCCTTCCGCTACTACGACCAGGCCCGGGTCGTCGGCGAGGCATTCGTCAACTGCACCCGCAACACCCTCGAACACACCCGGCTCGTCTCCTTCGCCGAGCGCAGCCACGACAGCGTCGCCCAGACCTACGCCGACGCCGGCCTCGCTCTCAACGAGGTCGCCCGGCTGCCCACCACCGGCGTCCGCGAGGAGGACGAGAAGCGGCTCAAGGAGCGCCCGATGGCCACCCAGTTCGCCCTCGCGTACGAGAAGACCTGGCAGCGCCCCTGGCAGTGGTTCAGCAGCGACCAGCGCACGGTCGTGGAACGCATCCAGCCCGGCGAGGTCAGCTGGATCGAACTCCAGCCGAGCCGCGAGCGCGTCGAGGGCTGGTTCCTCGGCAAGAAGGACGACTACCGGCTGCACGCCGTGATCGACGGGCCCTCCCGCACCGTCCCCGACCGGCTCCTCCAGCGCACCGGACCCATGTCCGAGGCGGAGAAGCAGCGCTGCGCCGCCGCCCGGCCGATGACCACCACTCCGGTCGGCGCGGACGCCCCCGCGAGCAGCAGCGACAAGGGCCTGGTGAAGATGCCGGCGCCGACGGCCCCCGGGGCGCGGGCGGTGAGCGGGACGGTGCCGCTGGACTGAGAACGCGGCACCGCCGCCGGGGCCGGCTCGGGCGGGTGCGGGCCGTCGCCGCCGGACGACGGCTCGGGCGGGCTGCGGGCCGCCGCTGGACGGGGCGGGCCGTACGGGTCAGGGTGGACCGACGGCGCCCGCCGTCCCCGTCCGTACGACCCGAGGAAGCCGCCGATGCGCTCCGCCCCGTCCGTCACCCCGCCCCGCGTCGCCGTCCTCGCCGACGACCTGACCAGCGCGGGGGACGGGGCGGCACCCTTCCGCCGGGCCGGCCACCCGGCCCGCGTCCTGCTCTCCGGCAGCCCCCTCGCCGGCCACGGACAGGAGGACGGGGTCCTCGCCGTGGACCTCGGCAGCCGGCTCCTGGACGAGGCCGGGGCCGGGGAGCGCACCCGGGAGGCGGCTCGCGCGCTGGCCGGCGCGGGGCTGCTCCTCAAGACCGTCGACTCGACCCTCCGCGGTCACGTGGCCGCGGAGATCCGTGCCGCGCGGGAGGGGTCGGGACGGGCGTCGGTGGTGATCGCCCCGGCCTTCCCGGCCGAGGGCCGCACCACCCGCGACGGCGTCCAGTACGTGCGGGGCACCCGCGTCGACGCGAGCGAGTTCGCCCGCGACCCCGCCCACCCCGTCCGGACCGCCGACCTCGCCCGGATCCTCCCGGAAGCCGTCCTCGTCGACCCCGGCCGCGCCGACGCCCTGCCCGAACTCCTCGCGGACGGCGGGCTCTTCGTCTGTTCCGCCGCCACCGACGCCGACCTGGACCGGATCGTCGCCGCCGTCCCCGACCACGGGGCCGTCCTGTGGGTCGGCTCCCCGGGCCTGGCCGCCGCCCTCGCCCGCCACCACGCCCTCCCGGACACCGCCGCCCCCGGCGGACTCCCGCCCGCCGTGCGCCCCCTGGTCGCCGTCGGCAGCGCCAACCCCGCCACCCGGCGGCAGCTCGCCCGGCTCGCCGCCGAGCCGGGCGCGGTCAGCGCCGACGCCGCCGGCCGGCTGCCGGCCGCCGACACCTCCGTCCGCATCCTCCACACCCCGCACGAACGCCGGGCGGACCCGGCCGAGTTGACCCGGCTCCTCGCCGCCTCGGTGGCGGAACTGGCCGGCCGGGCACCCTTCGACGGGCTCGTGCTCACCGGCGGCGAGACCGCCGAAGCCGTCCTGCGCGCGCTCGGCGCCCACGGCATCGACCTCCACGACGAACCCGAACCCGGCATCGCCCGCGGCACCCTCGCCGGCCCCGCCGGCCTCCCGCCGGTCCCCATCGTCATCAAGGCGGGCGGCTTCGGCGACGACCGCACCCTCCTCCGCCTCCACGCCCTCCTCACCGGGAGCCCGGCCTGACCGAAGGGAGCCCGGCCTGACCGAGGGGAGTTCGGGCTGACCGAGGGGAGGTCGGCCCGACCGGCGGGGGACCGGCACGACCGACGGGGCCGGCCATCCGCGAGGGACGGCCTACGCCTCCAGATACCGCAGCACCGCGAGGATCCGGGGGCTGTGGCCCTCGGTCCCGCGCAGCTCCAGCTTGTCGAAGACCGCGTTGAGGTGCTTCTCCACGGCGCTCAGCGAGAGGTGCAGCCGCCGCGCGATGGCCGTGTTCGTGCACCCCTCCGCGAGCACCTGGAGCACCTCCCGCTCGCGCGGGGTCAGCCGGGCCAGCGGATCGGCGTGGGCGCTGCGCACCACCAGCTGCCGCACGACCTCCGGGTCGATCGCCGCCCCGCCCGCGTGGATCCGCTCCAGCGCGTCGAGGAACTCCTCGACCTGCGCCACCCGGTCCTTCAGCAGATAGCCGACCCGCTCCGCGCCGGCCGCGAGCAGCCGGGCCGCGTAGCTCCGCTCGACGTGCTGGGAGAGGACCAGGACGCCCGTCCCCGGCAGTCGTTCGCGGATCTCGACGGCCGCCCGCAGCCCCTCGTCGGTGTGGGTCGGCGGCATCCGGATGTCCACGACCGCCACGTCGGGGCGGAGCGCCTCCGTCTCGGCGACCAGCGTCGCCGCGTCGCCGAACGCCCCGACGACCTCGTGCCCCTCCTCCACGAGCAGGCGGGAGAGGCCCTCCCGCAGCAGGGTCGAGTCCTCGGCCAGGATCACACGCACGGCAGCTCCGCGACGATGGTGGTGGGTCCCCCGATGGGGCTGTCGATCCGCAGGACGCCGTCGAGCGCGGCGACCCGCCCGCGCAGCCCGGTCAGGCCGCTGCCCGCCGGATCCGCGCCGCCCCGGCCGTCGTCCTCGATGCGCACGGTCAGCGGGCCGTCGGGCGCCACCGCGAGCCGCACCGTGACGGCCGAGGCGGACGCGTGCTTCGCCGCGTTGGTGACGGCCTCGGAGACGACGAAGTACGCGGCCGTCTCCACCGGACGGGGGAGCGGCCCCGCCACCTCGTACGCGATCCGCAAGGGCAGCGCGCACCGCTGCGCCACCCCGCCGAGCGCCTCCTCCAGGCCGAGGCTGTCCAGCGCCGACGGGTACACCCGCCAGGCCACCTCGCGCAGTTCGGCCAGCACCTCCTGGGCCTCCCGGTGCGCCTGGCCCAGCAGCTCGGCCGCCCGTTCCGGGTCCCGCGCGCCGCCCCGGCGCGCCCGCCCGATGAGCATCGCGAGCGCCACGAGCCGCTGCTGCACCCCGTCGTGGAGGTCCCGCTCGATCCGGCGCCGCTCCACGTCCACGGCCCGTACGACGGCGGCCCGGCTCACCGAGAGCTCGTCGATCCGGCGCCGCAGCAGCTCCCGCTCCGACGGCCCGAAGCACTCCCGGGCCAGCCGGGCGTCGAGCGCGGTCAGCGCGAACAGCCCCTGGAGACCGAGGAACAGCAGGACGCCCCCGAGGACCAGCTGCGTCAGCAGCTCCGCCGTCCCGGTGGTCCCGCGCACCACCCCGCCGGCCAGCAGCCCCGCGAGCACCAGGCCGAAGCCGAGCAGCGCCAGGACGATCCCGCAGACGAGCCCCGACCAGGACCGGGCCGCCAGGTACCGGACCGCGCCCTCGCCCCCGTACGCCTCGGGGAACCGGTCGCCGAAGAAGCGGGTCCGCCGCCGGCGCTCCACCTCGACGAGCCGCCGGGCGCCGGAGCCGAGGATCCCGAGGGCGTACGACCGCGTCCGCGGCCACAGCAGGAAGGCGCCGAGCGGAACCCCGGCGAGCAGCAGGTACAGCAGGCCGGCCGGCGCCGTCAGGCATCCGGCGAGCACCCCCGCCGCCCGCTTGGCCGCCGACCGCGTTCCCGCGCCGCTCCGTTCGCCCCCGCTCACGCTCACGCCCCCGTTCACGCCCCCACCCTAGGCGCGCCGGTGGCGGGCGGCCGCCCCTCGGGCCCGGAGCCGTACCGTCAGCCAGGTCGCGCCGGCCACGAGGACCAGCACGGCGACGGCCTTGGAGGCCACGCCCACGTACGACTCGACCAGTTCCCACCGGTCGCCGAGGGCGTAGCCGGCGAGGACCAGGACGCTGTTCCACGCCAGGCTGCCCACGGTGGTGAGCAGGAGGAAGAGCGGGACCGGCATCCGCTCCACCCCGGCCGGCACCGAGATCAGGCTGCGGAAGATCGGCACCATCCGGCCCAGGAGCACCGCCTTGGTGCCGTGCCGCCGGAACCACGCCTCGGCCCGCTCCAGGTCCGAGACCTTCACCAGCGGCAGCCGCGCCCACAGCGCGTGCATCCGCTCCCGGCCGAAGAGCGCCCCGATCCAGTACAGGGCCATCGCGCCCACCACCGAACCCAGCGTCGTCCAGAACAGGGCGGAGGCGAGGCTCAGCACGCCCTGCCCGGCGGCGAAGCCGGTCAGCGGCAGGATCACCTCGCTCGGCAGCGGCGGGAACAGGTTCTCCAGGGCGATGGCGAGCCCCGCGCCCGGCCCGCCGAGCGTGTCGACGAGTCCGGCCGCCCAGCCGGCGATGCCGCCTGCGGGCTCCTGGGTGAGAGCGGTCGGGAACGGCGTCATGAGCCCTCCAGGTCTCAGGGGAAGGTCCTCCGGCGAACCCCGCCGGACGACGCTCTCCAACCTAGGAACCGCAGCTCGCGGCCGGTATGCGCGTTCCCGCCCGGCGCCCCTGCGGAAAACCGCAGGGGCGCCGGGCGGACCGCTTCCCCCGGATCGCGCCGCGGGCCCGGCACGATCCGGAGGGGACGGCTCAGGCCGGCAGGTCCGCCGCCGTCGGCACCACCACGGCGAACACGTCGGTCAGCGCGGTCAGCGCCGCCCGCTTCAGTTCGGCGGCGGGCACGACCGTGCCGTCCGGCGCGGTGAGCGCCCGGGTCGCGGTGGCCTCGGCGACGACGGTCGGCCGGTAGCCCAGGTTGAAGGCGGCCTGGGCGGTGTAGTTGACGCACATGTGCGTCATGAACCCGGCGAGCACCAGGTCCTTCCCGCTGCCCGCGGCGAAGCCGAGGTCGGTGAGGACCTTCTCCAGGTCGGTGGCGTGGAAGGCGTTCGGGAAGTTCTTCACCACGACCCGCTCGCCCTCGGCGGGAGCCACCTCGTCGCTGATCGCGCCGATCGGGGCCGTGATGTCGTACGGGGAGCCCTCGCCGCTGTCGTGCTGGACGTGGACGACCGGGGTGCCCGCGGCCCGGGCCCGGTCGAGGAGCCGCACCGCCTCGGCGACCGCCGCTTCGGCGCCCTCCAGCGCCATGACGCCGGACCGGTAGGTGTTCTGGATGTCGATGAGGACCAGGACCGCCTCGGAGAGCCGGGCCGGCTCGTCGGACTGACCGGAGAGGGACCGCAGCGGGGTGGACGGAGTGACGCTCATGTCGGGACCTTTCGTAAGGAATCGGACGGTGTGAGGGCGCGGCGGAGCCGCCCGCCCCACGGAGGAGGAGCAAGGAGCGAGGACCGTGGAGCGAGGAGCGAGGAGCAAGGAGCGAGGAGCAGGGAGCGGGGAAGGAAAAGGTCTGCGGGAGGACAGGGGGCCGGGCCGGGGTCAGCCGGTGCCGGTGCGGAACCGGCGGCGGTAGGCCGCAGGCGTGGTCGCGAGCTGCCGGCGGAACGCCCGGTGCAGGGTCTCCACCGAGCCGAGCCCCGCCCGCGCCGCCACCTCGGCGAGCGGCGCGTCCGAGGTCTCCAGATGGCGCCGGGCCACCTCGATCCGGGCCGCCTCCACGTAGGAGGCGGGGCTGGCGCCCGTCTCCTGCGCGAAGACCCGGGCGAAGTGCCGCTCGCTCAGACACATCCGGCCGGCCAGCCGTTCCGCGGACAGGTCCTCGTCGAGGTGGTCCGCGATCCAGAGCCGCAGCTCGTCGATGTCCCGCCGGCCGGCCGCCGGACGGCTCAGCGGCACCGAGAACTGGCTCTGCCCGCCCTGCCGCTTCAGATACATCACGAGCTGCCGGGCGACCGCGAGCGCCGTCTCCTCGCCCAGGTCCTCCGCCACCAGGGCGAGGGACAGGTCGAGGCAGGCGCTGATCCCGGCCCCGGTCCACAGCCGGCCCCGGTCCGTCCGCACGAAGATCGGATCGGGGTCGACCGCGACCTCCGGATGGTCGGCCGCCAGCTGCGCGGCCGTCGACCAGTGCGTCGTCGCGGTCCTCCCGTCGAGGAGGCCGGCCGCCGCCAGGACGTGCGCGCCGACGCAGACCGACGCCACCCGGCGGGCGTGCGGAGCGGTCTCCCGCACCCACCGCACGACCTCCGGGTCGAGCCGGGCGACGACCCCTCCGTTCTCCGCCGGATCCACCGCCCCCGGCACCAGCAGGGTGTCCACGTCCGCGCCGACCTCGTCGAAGCCGAGGTCCGCGACCAGCCGCACCCCCGCCGAGGTCCGCACCTCCCCGGCGCCGCCGGGCGCGGCCAGCCGCACCCGGTAGCGGGCGCGGCCGCCCGCCTCCCGGTTGGCCAGCGCGAAGACCTCGGCCGGCCCGGTGACGTCGAGCAGGTCCACGTCGGGGAAGACCGCGACGACGACCCGGTGGACGGGGTGCTCCCCGCCCGGGCCGGCGGCCGCCGCTTCCTCGGTACGTGTCTCGGACATGTCCCCACCTTCGCCCGCCCCGCCCCATGACGGCAATGACGATTCCCTGTCACATCCGGACACCGGCCCGTCCCCGCCGCCCGGCCGCACGGAGTCCCGGCGCGCGGACGCCCGGCCGTACGGACGTCCCCGCCCGGCTACGGGCCCGCGGTCCGGCACCCGGCCGGGAGGCCACCGGGGACCGCCTACTCTTGGATGCATGACCAGCAGCAGCGACCGGAGTCTCACAGTGGGCATCGAAGGACCGAAGACCTACGACATTCGCACCTACGGGTGCCAGATGAACGTCCACGACTCCGAGCGGCTCTCCGGTCTGCTGGAAGAGGCGGGCTACGTCCGCGCCCCCAAGGAGGCCGACGGCGCCGACGTCGTCGTCTTCAACACCTGCGCGGTCCGCGAGAACGCCGACAACAAGCTCTACGGCAACCTCGGCCACCTCGCCCCGATGAAGACCGCCCGCCCCGGCATGCAGATCGCCGTCGGCGGCTGCCTCGCCCAGAAGGACCGCGACACCATCGTCAAGCGGGCCCCGTGGGTCGACGTGGTCTTCGGCACGCACAACATCGGCAAGCTGCCGGTCCTCCTGGAGCGCGCCCGCGTCCAGCAGGAGGCTCAGGTCGAGATCGCCGAGTCGCTGGAGGCGTTCCCCTCCACCCTGCCGACCCGCCGGGAGTCGGCGTACGCGGCCTGGGTGTCGATCTCGGTCGGCTGCAACAACACCTGCACCTTCTGCATCGTCCCCGCGCTGCGCGGCAAGGAGGAGGACCGCCGCCCCGGCGACATCCTCGCCGAGATCGAGGCGCTGGTCGCCGAGGGCGTCTCCGAGATCACCCTGCTCGGCCAGAACGTGAACGCGTACGGCTCCGACCTCGGCGACCGCGAGGCGTTCAGCAAGCTGCTCCGCGCCTGCGGCTCCATCGAGGGCCTGGAACGGGTCCGCTTCACCTCCCCGCACCCGCGCGACTTCACCGACGACGTCATCGCCGCCATGGCCGAGACGCCGAACGTGATGCCCCAGCTGCACATGCCGCTCCAGTCCGGCTCGGACACGGTCCTCAAGGCCATGCGCCGCTCCTACCGCCAGGAGCGCTTCCTCGGGATCATCGAGAAGGTGCGCGCCGCGATCCCGCACGCCGCCATCTCCACCGACATCATCGTCGGCTTCCCCGGCGAGACCGAGGAAGACTTCGAGCAGACCATGCACGTGGTCCGCGAGGCCCGCTTCGCGAACGCCTTCACCTTCCAGTACTCCAAGCGCCCCGGCACCCCGGCCGCCGAGATGGACGGCCAGATCCCCAAGGAGGTCGTGCAGGCCCGCTACGAGCGCCTGGTCGCCCTCCAGGAGGAGATCTCCTGGGACGAGAACAAGAAGCAGGTCGGCCGCACCCTGGAGGTCATGGTCGCCGAGGGCGAGGGCCGCAAGGACGGCGCCACCCACCGCCTCTCCGGCCGCGCGCCCGACAACCGCCTCGTCCACTTCACCAAGCCCGACGAGGACGTGCGCCCCGGCGACGTGGTGACCGTCGAGATCACCTACGCCGCCCCCCACCACCTCCTCGCCGAGGGCCCGACCACCGCCGTCCGCCGCACCCGCGCGGGCGACGCCTGGGAGAAGCGCACCGCCGCGGCCGCCGCCAAGCCGGCCGGTGTCCTGCTCGGCCTGCCGAAGATCGGCGTCCCGGAGCCGCTCCCGGCCGCCGAGACCCCGGCCTGCGGCGTCGGCCACTGAGACGGGTCACCGGGACGTTTCAGGGGACGGTTCGCTGAGGCGGGTCGTGGAGACGGTTCGCCGAGACGGGCGTGGGCCCGGGCGGCCGCCGACCCCGCCCGTCCCGGGGCAGTAGGCTGCGGATCATGCTTGTCGCCGCAGCCGTGTGCCCCTGCCCGCCGCTCCTCGTGCCCGAGGTCGCGAGCGGTGCCGCCCCCGAGCTGGAGGCCGTGCGGACGCACTGCGCGGACGCCCTCGGGGTGCTCGCCGCAGCCCGGCCCGACCGGCTCCTCGTCGTCGGCCCGGCGCCCGAGGGCGCCCAGGGCGTCTTCCCGGCCGGTTCCGCCGGCTCCTTCGCCGGGTTCGGCGTGGACCTCACCGTGCGGCTGGGCGAGGGCGCCGGGGTCCGTCCGCTGCCGGCCGCGCTCGCCGTCGGCGCCTGGCTGCTCTCCCGTACCGACCGGGCGGACGTGCCCGTCGAGGGGCTCGGGGTCGACGAGCGGGCCACGGCCGAGGAGTGCGCGGAGGCCGGCCGCCGCCTCGCCGCCTCCGCCGGACGGGTCGCGCTGCTCGTCCTGGGTGACGGCAGCGCCTGCCGGACCGTGAAGGCCCCCGGCTACTTCGACGAGCGCGCCGCCGGCTTCGACGCCGAGGCCGCGCGGGTCCTGGGCAGCGCCGACGTGCCCGGCGTCCTGGCGCTCGACGCCGCCCTCGCGTACGAGCTGAAGGCGGCCGGACGCGCCCCCTGGCAGGTCCTCGCGGGCGCGGCAGAGGGCGCCGGCCTGGCCGGCCGCCTGCTCCACGAGGACGCCCCCTACGGCGTCGAATACCTGGTCGCCGTCTGGTCCTGAGGGCCGGCCGGAAACGCCGGACGGGCGGTGGCCGCGGAGGACGTCC
>NZ_JBHVRX010000044.1:0-11504 GCF_042885515.1 Streptomyces sp. NPDC058052
GTTGGCCGTCATCAACGGATGGCCCGTCCCGCCCAGCCTGGCACCGGTGTTCACGTGGTTCACAGAAGCACTGCGCACTCACACCCCGCGGCAGATCCGCGTGCAGTAGTCCCACGCCTGACGGCAGCTCCGATCCTCGCGGCTTCGGTCACGCCGCGAGGATCTCGGAGCCTTCGACAAGATGACCGCCCTCAAACCGGGCTCCGGCGCGGACAAGAGCGACGAGATGAGGAGCGTTCACCGCCCGCCAGCGGGCCGCCGCGCCCCGACACATATGCAGACAAGGAAGCTTGCTACTCGGGCAGATTCTCCGAGCCGACCAACACTAGGAGCTGTCCGGCCGATCAACGGCTGCGTACCCTTGGCTCGTGATTGATCACGGTATTGCTCTGCCTCACTATCGCCTCCATGTCGTGCCTGCGGTCGTGGCGCTCGCCAGTCCGACATGGCAGCGAGAGGTGTGGCTCGATCCGGATCAGTTCGAGGATCTCGACTACACCGTGCACGTGCTCTTCGACGACTTCTGCGATGCGAACAATCCTCTGCCCTGGCTTGGGCAGTGCCTTCGCAGCGAGGAGGAAGTCGAGCTGATGGCGCGCCTTGGTGCTGCCTACGGCGTGGTACAGGAGTCGGTTGGCGCCGCTGCCCCCGACGAGGTCTATCTGGACTCACCAGGCTGGTCTGCCGTAGTCGCCACGGCGGCCCGGCTGGCCCAGGTGCTGGTGGCCAATGATCACTCGGCGTTGAGCAAGTTGCATGACGCCGGCTATCGCTGGCCGCTTGGCACCGAGCCGGTTACGTCCGAGACAGACGACCGGCACGTCGATTCATGACCGCAGCCAGATGACCAGGGCCGCGGCAGTGACCGTTCCAAGAAAGACATAGCCGCGCTTGTCATAGCGGGTCGCGACAGCCCGGAAGTTCTTCAGCTTGTTGATGGCCCTCTCGACGGTGTTGCGCTTCTTGTACCGGTCCTCGTCGAAGCCCGGTGGCCGTCCACCACGTGATCCTCTGCGCAGGCGGGCGGCCTGACCGTCGGCCTTCTCCGGGATCGTGTGCCGGATGCCGCGACGCCGCAGGTACTGACGACAAGGACCGTTGCTGTATGCCTTGTCAGCCGCGACGCTGTCAGGCTTCTTACGATGCCTGCCCAGCCGACGGCGAGGGACCCGGATCTTCTCCAATACCGGAACGAACTGGGTGCAGTCGGCCCGCTGCCCCGGCGTGACGATCAGGGACAGCGGGCGACAGAAGCCGTCCGCGCTCAGGTGGATCTTGCTGGTGAAGCCGCCCCGCGAGCGCCCCAGGCCCTCGCCTCCCGCGCCACCTCCGCCAGGCGGCCGACGAGGCTCTGCCACGGAGTTTCGTCCTGGTGTTCCAGCGTCTCGCCCCCCTTTGAGCCAACGAGGGCCAGCGGCGGGTCGGTGCGGGCGCCGGCTGCGTGCTGATGTGCGCGCACGATGGTGGAGTCCACCGAGACGTCCCAATCGATCTCGCCGGCTGCGTCGGCTGCGGCTTGAACCTGTTGCAGCAGCCGTTCCCAAGTGCCGTCGGCCGACCAGAGCCGGTGGCGCTCGTAGACCGTCTTCCACGGACCGAACCGCTCCGGCAGATCCCGCCAGTGCACCCCGGTCCTCACCCGATGCAAAATCCCGTCGATCACCTGCCGGTGATCACGCCACCGCCCGCACCGACCGTTGCTCACCGGCAGGAACGGCCGCAACCGCTCCCACTCCGCATCCGACAGATCACCGCGTTCTCCCCGCCCCATGCATAGGACAATGATCCGACCAAGTGGCAGTCACATGATCGGCCGGACAGCTCCTAGGCGGAAGAGCTGGTTCGGGCCCGCGTGGCGGGTGTATTGAACGATCGGGGCGTGGTCGTCAGTGCGGGCCTCAAGGACATCCAGCCGCTTTCCGGCGAACGTTCCGATCTCGAACAAGCCCTGGCCGGCCGGATGGAGGGAGAAGCGCTGGTTCGGCCCACCATTGCGGATGTGCTGGACGATTCGCGTCTGGTCCTCGGTCCGCACCCATCAGGTGCGGGCCGGCTGCGTCACGAGCAGCATGATTCCCAGCCGGTAGTCGCCGTGTGTGCCCCAGGCGAGGTCGATGCCCTCGTACCCCTCTCCCGTGCAATGGCTCAGCTCTCGGCCGTTCTCTTCTTGACCTGCTTCATCGTCAGGAACTGAGTCCGCACTCGGCTGTTGGCGGGCTTTCCCCACGTGTAGTCGGCGAGAATAGGCATGGGCCGTTCCTTGCCGTCCTTCTCTCGCATGACGGGGATCTCCTTAGCCAGGAGACCGCCTGTGCCGTCAACGGCGAGTGAGTCGACCTCGGCCAGGGCGCCGATGCGTACCTGAGGATGCCCTGGTGTCGCAGAACGATTCCGTCAACCCGTACCCCCATGAATGGTGCCCGGACCGAGATCCAGCCGCCCAGTGCGAGGGCGGCCCCGTTCCAGGCGCTGCGAAAGGTGAGTCTCTCCCTCGCTCGGTGCTCCACGATTCGCCCGATTCTGCCGGTGGCCAGGGCGAGACCGTCAGAACGAGCCGGTGTCACCGTGCGTGCCCCGATCGGGTCGAAGCCCCAGCCGGTGTAGCCGCTCATCTCGATCCCCTCCCTGCCCGTGGCGCTGTTGCTGTGCCGCTTCGGGCTAAGACAGCCGTAGGTCTGGCGTCCCGTCATCGAAAGGCGGCATGGAGCCGGTCGTCAGGACGAGTGCCGCCAGGTGCCCGCGGTCCAGATGACCGGGCGACCCCAGCGCGCCGGGTCGGCGCGGGTGAAGCCGCGCAGGGCGTGGTCGGCCTCGCGGTGGAGCAGGGGGACGATTGGGGCGGCGCGCCGGCTGCGGTGGGTGGCGTCGGTGCCGGCGCATGCACGCTCTTGGCAACTCGCTGTGGGGCGAGGGCGTTGTGGTGGTGCGCGTCAGGTTGCGGTGCACGCCTCCTGTGGGAGTTCTCGGATGGAGAGTTGCGGGGTCCCAGGGGGAGAGGGCGACACTTCGAAGGCGTAGCAACCTGTCACCGACCGCTGATACACGGAGGTGAAGGACCGTGGGGGTCCCTCACCGAGCAGTTCCGCGATCACGGTGACCGCCTCGCCGCGACGTGTCACGCTGACGACGCCCTTGGCGGGCTTCGAGGGAGGGAGCACCTGAGCGATCTCCGGACCGAGAAGGCTGCCGTCGGCCGCTGCGTCGCCCAGCCGGTCGCGGAGCCTTTCGGCGTTCGCCTGCAGGTTCTCGCGCGCTTGGGCCTCGTCACGCCCTGGCTGCGTCTCCAGCCAGATCCACACGCCGAGGACGGCCACGAGCACCAGCCCCACAAGGGCCACGCATCCGTTGAGGAGGCAGCCACCCGACGGCTCCGTCCTGACCAGTGTTTGTCTCGCCATGCGCCCAGCGTGTCCCGCAGTCGCACGACAGACCTGACCGCTTTCTCGAATCGTCACCGAAATGCATCGTCACCAGGCGGTGGGGGAGCACGACCTTCCTGTGGCATGCCGCGAGGGGACCTCGCCAAGGCGCATTCGGCGGCTGTGTCGGCTCGGAGCTGTCCATGAGCGCGAGATCTGGGCCACTGAGGTCTACGGGCCACCGTGGACCAAGGGCTGATCCGGGTGTACGGCCAGGACTGGCCGATCGTCGAGAGAGTGCCCGAGGGTACGTACACCGGTTGGCAGCCTCTGGCAGCCCGCGGGCATCGACCGCCCCACCGACCAGTGGCTGGCGTCGTTGCCGGCCGAACCCGGGGTCATGCTCAAGCGTGTGGAGGCCGACGTCGAGATGGTGGAGGCCAGGAGAAGGAGCAGACGCTCTTCATCAATGTCGGCGACTGCTTCCGGAGACCATCCTGTCCGCGAGGACAGCCGCTGCCTTGATCGAGGCGGTCGAACGGATCTTCGGTGTCGTGGAACTCCGCGACGCGGTCGTCGTCACGGTGTGGGCATCGCCCGCGAGGACCGCCGTGTCGGTGAGCGAACCGGGCCGATCGCACTGATCGTTTCAGAATGAGCCGGGCCATGGGTCTTGTGCTCGGCGATCTTGGTCGGCCTGGCGTCGGTTGCGGGACTGGACCGGGGCCGGCGTATGGCCGAGTCCGCATGCGGCGCTACTGGCCGAACTGCGCCGTGCTGACCTTCTACGTCTGGACGAGTGCGCCGTGGACGGGTCGACCACTGCTTTGGGCTGGGCAAGGTGCGCTGGGTCGTCGAGCGCAGCTCCGCCTGGCTGCACCAGTTCAAGCGGCTCCGCATCCGCTAGAACGACGTGCGAATCCGCGTCAGGGTCTGCTCGAACTGGCCCGCAGTCTCATATGCCTTGCCGTCGTCGGACTTCGTTCTGAATGATCAGTGAGGGGCCTGACCATCTGCGTCTGACGCCTTTGTGAGCGTGAGTGTTCCATCCTCTGCCTCGACGACGTTCACGAGTACCCCGCCCTGCTCCTCCCCGGGGAGCACGAGGGAGAAATAGGGGTCCATCTCCATGAGGAAGTCCCATCCCTCGCGCTGGGTCGTGCCGAGGGCGTGGGCATGCTGGCCGCTTGCCCACCATGTACCGACCGCGTCGACAGTGACGATGACGTCGATGTCGTACTTCTCGAGGCACGTCACGTGATTGGCCCACCATTCGAGGCGGGCCTGACCCACGAATCCATCCATGAACACACTATGTATGGGGCCTACGGCCGGGCGGGCAAGGTCTGTGCGCCTGCCGGCCGTGAGAGACGCCTCAGGGCGCTCTACTTGAGTCGAACAGGGTCGGTTCGTGGTCTTGGGTTGCGTGCTGTTCTCCGGTCGCGCCAGAGTGCCGCCAACGGGGAGTTCGGGGCTTGTGGCGGCAGGACGGGGGAGTCAGATGTACAGGGTGGATATGGCCGCCAAGGAGTCGGTGATCGCGCGTTTCCTCGACGAGTACCCGCGGGTGCCTGATGCCGGCCTGGGGCTTCCCGCGCTCCAGGGGTGTGAGGAGGTCCGCTGGTCCGAGTTTCCGGAGTGCCCGGCAGGAATCCCAGTGTTAGCGGGCGGCGGCCATCGGATTGATCGCGAAGACCTGCCGTCTGCCGGTCCGCAGCACGGTGCTTGACGGTGGCGACCGCGGAGGCACCCAGGCACGCGATCTCTCAGTGGGCCTGTGTCTTCCCGGTCAAACCAAGGCGTCTTCCGGTACCCGCCCGACCGCCACCATGACGAGCACCAGGGGCCGCCCACCGATCTACGGGAAGGCTTCACCGGCCCGGAGGGAGCCAGATTCAACAGCCTCGGCACTCTCGAACCGACCTGGCCTCTTCCCCATCGGCCAAGCCGTTCTTACGTACGGATCGGATCGCGTCGGGCCGTGAGCCAGAGCTGGATGGGGCGAGCCGGACAGGTTCTCCTCTCAACCGGCTGCACCTCGGATGGTCAGCCTGCGATCTCGTCCAGACGATGGCGGATGAGGTCCGAGAGGACGTCGTCGGGGAGCGGGCGGTCCGGAGAGAAGCGGATGGTGCCCTTCGAGAGGTCGAAGCCCGTGAGCCGGTCACGTACCGCGTCCACCGCCTCGGAGCTGAACGGGAAGATGCTCAAGTGGTCCTTGGCGGCGCGGAAGCCGATGAGGGGCTTGTCCTCGAACCGCAGGGCCGCCATGCCGTAGCTCCTGCCGTCCTGCGCGTCGGGGACGATCCGCAGGGCGATCGCGCGGACATGCTGGAAAGCGTTTCGCGACGCCGTGTCCAGACCAGCGAAGTATTCCTCGACAGCGGTCAGGGGCATGGTCGTTTCCTCTCTGTTCCCGGTCGCTGAGTGGGCACGAGCCTTCCCGTGCCGGGGCAGCCGTGCCACGTCGTGCGGCCGTTCGGACGAGTCCGTGATCCGCCGCGCGGTCCGTGCCACCGGCCAGCCCTTGCGGCGCCGTCCCGCTGCCGGCGGCTGCCGCTGTGAACGTCATCGACGCCGCCTCCGCCGTTCCGCCGTTCCGCCGTTCGAGCAGCCCCGCGCGCGGCTCGCGCGCCAGGTCCAGGACCGTACCCTCACCGGGGGGACCGCCTGTCCCGGGACGCGTCACACTCCCGGATGGCTGATCAGCCGGTCGTCCTCGGTCGCCGCCCACAGGCGTCCCGCGTGCGCGGCGAGAGCCCTCGCCGGAGGGAACGGGACCGGGGGCGTCGACGGCGCGAACGGAGCGTCGGTGAGGACGGGCGGACGGGTGAGGAGGCCGTCGGGCGTCACGGCGTACAGGCGGGCGCCGAGGACGGCCAGCGCGGACGCCTTGCCCGCCGGGCCAAGACGTCGCCACGGCGCGTCGAAGTCACCGGCCGGGCGCTGGTGGAGGGCGTCGTCGTGCGGCGTCACCGCGAACAGGCTGTTGTCGCACATCGCCAGGGCCGTCGCCCCCGCCGGCGCCCGCCCCGCCGGGAGCCACGGGGCGGGACCCGGCACCGGGGCCCGGTGCACGAGCCGGTCGTCGCCGGTGACCGCCAGCAAGGCCAGCGGCATCGGATGACATGCCTCGCGCGGCGCCGTCAGGCAGCGGAGCTCGGGCGGCGGGGGACCGTCGGCGGACGGGCACGGGGTCCACGGGAGGTTCTGCTCGGAGGGCTCGCGGTGGAGCAGCGTCCGGCCGTCCTCGGCCACGGCGAAGAGCAGCCCCTCGCACACGGCGAGCGCCCGCAGGCCGGGCGCCGCGCCGACGGTGTGCCAACGCGGGGCCGGTGCGGCGCCCGAGAGCCGGTCGAGGACGTTGCGGGTGACGCGGGCGACCGCGGGGTCGTGCAGAGCGCGGCCCCAGTTGATGGTGGCGGCGTTGAAGACGGTGCCCGCCCCGGCGCGGAAGACCCCCATCGTCGCCCAGCCGCCTTGGCCGTACGCGCGCCAGTGCCGCAGGTCGGCGGTGGCGAGCACGGAGAACGACCGGGGCGTCCCGTCGCGACCCGTGGCCCGCGGCACCCCGGCCGACCAGTCCAGCTCCGCCGCGTCCGTCTCGTACCCCAGCGCCCCGCGCGCGAAGGCGTCCCCGTCGCACAGCCCGGTGCCCTCGAAGACCCAGTGATCGGCGAAGCGCACCGTGTACGCCTCGCGGGCGATGCGCGTCATGCCCTCACCCCAGGCCCCCGCGCCCTGCCGGAAGCTGACGCCGGTCATGGTGTTCTCCGGCCGGTCGACCGGGGAACTGGACCACTCGACCGTCGTCCGCGCCGGGTCGGTGGCGGTGACCGGATCGGCGGCGGCGTCACGGTGACAGACCATCGTGCGGCCCCCGTCCTCCAGCCGGATCTGCCACCAGGCGGTGTTGCCGGCGAAGACCGCGAGATTCCCGCCCCGCCGCACGAACCCCTCGACGGAGTCGCGCATCCCCGCCGTCCAGTACTCGTCGTGCCCGTTCACCACAAGGAGCCGGTACGCAGAGAGGAGGCCGGTTCCGTCGTCCAGGTCGAAGCCGGAACAGTACTCGACGGGGCGCCCGGTCCGGTGCAGCCAGCGCAGCAGCGGCTCCTCCCACCGCTCCGGCGGCGGTCCTCCGCCCGGCGCGGCGAGCGGCACGCGGGCCGTGCGGGTCGGCTGCTCCGCGTAGTAGATGCTCCGGCCGGGCTCGCCGGCCCGGTGGTAGGCCCGCCACGTCGGGAAGGGGACGGAGACGAGGACGGTGGAGGAGCCGCCCGGCCGCGCGGCCCGTACGACGAACCACACCTCGTGCTCGGCGTCCCGCTCCGGCGCGGGCGTCTCGGGACGGGCGTCGTGGAAGGAGGCGCGGTACAGCGAACTCGGCCACGTCGCCGGCACGTCGAGCGTCCAGCCGGACCCCGTGACGTCCGCCTCCGCCACGACCCGCTCCGCCACCACGTCCGAGACGACCACCCGGCCCCTGAACCGGCCCCCGTCGCCCGCGGTCACGTGGAACCCCATCCGCCCGCCCTGTGCGCAGGATGTCGTGTCGGCGTGGGCGAGCGGCCGGGGCGCGCGCCCGCCGCTCACCGGCGGACCTCCGGTCCCGCGAGGAGCCCGGCCAGCCGGGAGAGCGGGGGCGGCGCCCCCGCGGCGGACGCGACCACGATGTCCTCGATGCCGCGGAGGTGGGCGTGGATGGCTCTCGGCGGCAGGTAGGCGGTGTCGGCGGTGAGGGTGACGGTCAGAGCATCCGCGTCTCCGGTCAGGTGGAGGCAGTAGCGGCAGGCCACACGTTCCTGCGTCGCCGGGAAGTCGAGGACGGTGCGGCGGCGCAGCTCCGCCAGCTCGGCGGCGCCGGGCGCCGGGCCGGTGGCAGCGGCCCGGTCCACCAGGCGCATGTCGTTGAAGCAGCAGTACGGATGGACCTCGGTGCCCCGGTCACGGGCCGCTCGCTCCAGCAGCGCGTCCCAGCCGACCGGGTCGTAGGCGGCGGCCCGGTAGCCGGCCAGCGCGGCGGGCCACGCCCCGGCCAGCAGGTCCGTGAAGACCGCCTCCCCGGACGGGTCTTCGGGCAGCTCCAGGACGAACAGGGCGTCCTGCGACAACGTGCTGACCAGGTTCCGCCGCCGCTCCGCCGCCCTGTTGCCCGCGATCGGCATCATCGCGGCGGCCCGATGTCCCTGCCCGGCCGCGACCAGCGCCGCTGCCGCGGTCAGCAGCACCGTGGAACCGCTCACCCCGTGGGCGACCGCCACCGCGTCCACGGCGCGAGGCAGGGCGGCCGACACCAGCCGGCCCGTCCAGAACCGAGGCCGCAGCGGCTCCGCCACTCGCTTGGGGAACATGGTCGGCGGCACCTGGGCCAGCCCGTGCTCCCAGTGCGTCAGCGCCATCTCGCTCGCCCGGCGTCCCGCCGGACCATGCTGGTGCCGGGCGAGGTCCAGCGGGGTCTCCGGACCGACGGGGCCCGCGCTTCCGCGCCGGACCAGCAGCCGGAGGTCCCGCACGAGGACCTCCGCGGCGTGCCCGTCGGCGGCGAGGTGGCACAGCGCGAGCACGGCGTGGGTGACACGCCCCCGGCTGCGGACCGCGCCCAGCCGCACGGGCCACTCCTCCGCGTACCCGAACCGGCGTCCAGACAGCTCCGCCAGCAGCTCCGCGGCCGTCTGTCCGGCCCGGTCCGGATCGGGCTCGTCGCGGACGACGAGTTCCGCCCGCCCCTCCGCGTGGAGCCGCTGCGCCGGCTCGCCGCCGTCGGTCACCACCCGCGTGCGCAGTGCCTCGTGGCGTACCAGCAGCGCGGTGAGCGCCGTGCGGAGGCGGGTGGTGTCCACCGGGGCGCCCCGGTCGGCGAGGGGCAGGATCCTGCCGAGGTTGAAGTAGTGGTCGTTGGGGGCGGTCCGGCCGATCGCGTGCCAGATGGCGCGCTGGCCCCAGGTGAGGGGCGCGCCGCCCGACCGGCCGGCGGCGAAGGGGATGTCCAGGACCTCGTCCGGGAGCCTGCCGTCCCCGGACGCGGCCTGCCGCTCGGGAGGAGCGCTCGTGCCGGCGGGGCTCACCGCGTGGCCTCCGCACCGAGCCGGACCAGACGTTCCGTGAGCCCCCGCAGGCCCTCGGTGTGCAGGGTCCGGTCGCCGAGGTCGACGAAGACGCCGTACGTCTCCTCCACGGCGTCGACCAGACGCAGCAGGGAGAGCGAGCTGACGCCGAGGGCGGCGAGCGGCTCGGTGGAGTCGAGCAGCTCCCGGACACCGAGCAGCCCGTCCGTGGACCGTGACACGAGGACGGCCACCTGCCGGCGGAGCGCATCCCCGGGGTCCGGAGGGGCTCCCTGCGGAGCCTCCTCGGCGGAGAGGGCGTCCGGCGGCAGGGCACGCGCGTCCACCGGCGCGTTCATCGGGCCTCCGCCCGGCTGCCGGAGCGCTCGGAGTCCAGCCGGCGGCGCAGGCTGAGCGGGCGGATGTCGGGCCAGACGCGGTCGACGTGCGCGACGCACTCCTCCTCGGTGCCGGCGAAGCCCTCGGGCCGCCAGCCCTCGGGCAGCGGGGCGCCCTCCGGCCAGACGGCGTGCTGCTCCTCGTCGTTGACGACGACGGCATAGCGGGTCTCGTTGCTCATGGCTGCTCCGTAAGTTGTTAGGCGGCCCGGGAGGGCCGGGTGTGGCTTATGGCTGCTTGCCTTCAGTGGCTTGCGAGGAGTGGCCGCCCGGCTCTTCGGGGCGCCCTGGCTGCTGATTGAGATGTGCGCTTCGGTCGCTTTTTACGGAGATGACAGCGGGGTGTTCCTCGGGCCAACGGCATGCTGTTGGGGCTGGGAGGGGCAAGTGAGCGAGCGACGCACCCGGGTCTGGGTCGGCATCGATGCAGGCAAGGGCCATCACTGGGCTGCGGTGGTCGATGAGACTGGCGCGACCCTGTGGTCGAAGAAGATCGACAACGACGAGTCGGCGATCCTGACCGCGCTCGGCGAAATCCTGGAACTGGCCACCGAGGTCCAGTGGGCAGTGGACATCTCGGGCACAGCCTCCGCCCTCCTTCTGGCCCTGCTCGCAGCTCACGGTCAGCAGGCCGTCTACGTTCCCGGCCGCACGGTCAACCGGATGGCGGGCGCCTACCGGGGCGAGGCCAAGACCGACGCCCGTGATACCTACGTCATCGCCGAAACTGCCCGCCAACGACGGGATTTCGCCGTCATCGACGTGCCCGCCCAGTTGGTCGCGGACCTCGCCCTGTTGACCGCCCATCGATCCGATCTGGTCGCCGACCGGGTCCGGCTGATCAACCGGCTGCGCGACGTTCTGACCGGCATTTTCCCTGCGCTGGAGCGAGCATTCGACTACAGCAACCACAAGGGCGCTGTAGTGCTGCTGACCGGCTACCAGACCCCGACCTCCCTGCGCCGTCGCGGCCAGGCCCGGCTCACGGCCTGGCTGGCCAACCGCGGGGTCCGCGGCGCCGACGCGGTGGCCATAACAGCGCTGGAAGCCGCGCAGGCCCAGCACACCGCCCTGCCCGGCGAGGACATCGCCGCCCAGATCGTTGCCGACCTGGCCGCACAGCTCCTGGCCCTGGACGACCGGCTCAAGCGGATCGACAAGCAGATCCGAGAGACGTTCCACACCCATCCACAAGCGGAGATCATCGAGTCGCTGCCCGGCGTGGGCCCGCTTCTTGGGGCCGAGTTCGTCGTCGCTGCGGGCGACCTCGCCGCATACGCGGACGCCGGCCATCTGGCATCGGCGGCCGGACTCGTGCCCGTGCCACGCGACTCCGGGCGGCGGACTGGCAACCTGCACCGGCCCAAGCGCTACAGCCGCCGGCTGCGTCGGGTGTTCTACATGTCCGCGCAGACCAGCATCATCCGCGAGGGCCCGAACCGAGACTTCTACCTGAAGAAGCGGGCCGAGGGTTGCAAGCACGTCCAGGCCGTCATCGCTCTGGCCCGCCGACGAGTGAGCGTGTTGTGGGCGCTGCTGCGTGACGAAAGGGTGTTCACCTCCGCCCCACCGGTCACGCAGGCGGCTTGACTCCGTCATTGAGACTCCTCGCGCAGGGCACGGACGACGTCGGCGACGTCGCGTGCGGTGGGTGTGTCGAAGAAGACGTCCAGCGGGACGACGGCGCCGAGGCGCTCGTG
>NZ_JBHVRX010000044.1:11603-54576 GCF_042885515.1 Streptomyces sp. NPDC058052
AGGTCGAAGAGGTCCTCGTCCGGTGTGAGGTCGTCGAGTTCCAGCACCTCGCGCCAGATGGCCAGCACGGCGGCGCCGATCGGATCGAGCGCCTCCTCGCGCAGGGCACGGACGACGTCGGCGACGTCGCGTGCGGTGGGTGTGTCGAAGAAGACGTCCAGCGGGACGACGGCGCCGAGGCGCTCGTGGATCCGGGCGGCGATGGCCGTGATGATCAGCGAGTGGCCGCCCAGGTCGAAGAGGTCCTCGTCCGGTGTGAGGTCGTCGAGTTCCAGCACCTCGCGCCAGATGGCCAGCACGGCGGCGCCGATCGGATCGAGCGCCTCGTCCGCCGGTGGTGCGGCGACCGGCTCGGGGCGGACGGTCTCCGGCTCCGGCAGGGCGGCGCGGTCCAGCTTGCCGTTGGGCGTCAGCGGGAAGGCGTCGAGGACGACGTACGCCGCCGGGAGCACGGCCGCGGGGAGGGAGCCGGCGAGGAAGGCACGCAGCGCGTCGGCGTGCGGTACGGCGCCGGACGGGACGACGTAGGCGGTCAGGCGGCGGTCGGTCTCCGGGCCGTGCAGGACCGCGGCCGCCTGGGCGACCGCGGGATGCCGGGCCAGCCGGGCCTCGATCTCGCCCAGCTCGATCCGGTGGCCCCGCAGCTTCACCTGGCTGTCCGAGCGGCCGAGGAACTCCAGGGCTCCGCCGGCGCCGCGCCGGACCAGATCGCCGGTGCGGTACATGCGGCTGCCGGGAGGTCCGTACGGGTCGGGCAGGAAGCGGGTGGCGGTGAGGCCCGGCCGCCCCCGGTAGCCGTGCGCGACCCCGGCACCGCCCAGGTACAGCTCGCCGACGACCCCGTAGGGCACCGGCCTGGCGCCGGAGTCGAGCACCTGCACACGGGTGTTGGCGAGCGGGGAGCCGAGGGAGACGGATCCCTCCGGGGTGAGGGCGGGCTCCGCGAGCGTGGACCAGATGGTGGTCTCGGTGGGGCCGTAGACGTTGACCAGCCGCTCGGCCGCGGCGGTCAGCCGGGCGGCGAGCGGCGCGGGCAGCGCCTCGCCGCCGGTGAGCGCGGTGCGGACGGGGAGGGTGCCGTCGAGACCGGCGTCGAGGAGCAGCCGCCAGCCGCTGGGCGTGGCCTGCACGTGGGTGACGCCCTCGCGGCGGATCAGATCGAGCAGCGCGGGCCCGTCGCGGTGGGCGTTCTCGGGGACGAGGACGACGCGTCCGCCGGTCGTCAGGGGCAGCAGCAGCTCGACGGCGGAGATGTCGAACGACAGTGAGGTCAGGCCCAGCCAGCGGTCCTCCGGCCGGGAGCCGAGGCGCTCGGCGAGGCTGCCGAGGACGTTGGCGAGGGCGGAGTGCGGCACCTCGACGCCCTTGGGCAGGCCGGTGGAGCCCGAGGTGTAGAGCACGTAAGCGGGAAGGGACGGATCGGGGAGCGGGAGGGACGGCACGGCGGCGCCGGCCGGCGGGGCGAGGTCCGCCGGGGTGAGGTCGCCGGCGTCCTCCGGGGCGTGGGTGACGCGGAGGGAGAGGGCGGCGTCCGCACGGACGAAGGCGAGCCGCTCCGCCGGGTAGGCGGGGTCGAGCGGCAGGTGGGCGGCCCCGGCGGCCAGCGTGCCGAGGACGGCGACGAGTTGGTCGAGGCCCCGCGGCAGCCCGATGCCCACGAGGGTGCCGGGTCCGGCGCCGTGCCGGGCGAGCGCGGCCGCCGCGTGTGCGACCCGGCGGGCCAGTTCGGCATACGTGACGTGCTCGCCGTCCGCGACGACGGCGACCTCGTCCGGCCGCTTCTCCGCCTGGGCGGCGAGCAGCGCCGGCACGGTGCGCGCGGCCAGATCCGGGCGTGGCGCGGCAGCGGCGAGCTGATCGCGCAGTTCGTCCTCGTCGAGCAGGGGCAGGTCCCCGAGCGGGGTGGTGAGGTCGGCGAGGGCCCCGTCGAGCAGCCGCGTCCAGTGGCCGACGATCCGGCGGACCACGTCGGCGGTCAGGCACCCGGCACGGCCCGCACCGGGGCCGGCCGCGGCGGTGCGGTCCGGGTCCGTGCCGCCCTCCCCGGGCGCGTGCCCGAACGGCGGCGCGGTCCGGTACTGCGCGCTGCCGTGGATCTCGTCGCCGCCGTCCACGAGCTGGAGGTGGAGGAGGTTGCGGACCGCGCCGGGGAAGCCGATCCAGCGCACCCCGGCGGTCACGGCCCCGAAGTCCGGAGCGGGCGCGGCGGGGCGGCGCCGGTAGCTGACCGACAGCGGGGTGAGCGCCGTCCGGGGGGCGAGGCCGCGGACGGTCTGCCCGAGGGGGACGGACCGGTGCGGGTACAGCGCGCGCAGCTCGGCCCGTACCGAGCGCACCCAGTCCTCGAACGGCAGACGGAGCGGATCCCGGCCCTCGACGGTGGCGACGCGCAGCGGGAGTTCGTTGACGGCGAGCCCGATGCCCACCGGCGCGCCCGGCATCCGCAGGGACAGCTCGACCGCCGTCGCGGGGGCGGGATCCCCGTACCGGACGAGGAGCGCGTGCCAGGCGGAGAGGAGGAGTTCGAAGCGGGTGACGCCGAGCTTCCGGGCGGCCTCCGCGAGCGCGGCGCAGCGCCCGGCGTCGAGCCGGAACGGCACCTCGGCGCCGGGCGCGGCCACCAGACCGCCGTCCGCCGGCGGCACGAGACCGGGCAGGACGGGCGTGCCCGGCGCGTACCCGCGTTCCTCCCAGTACACGCGGGCGGCGGCGAGCGCCTCCGGCGCGGGCGCGCCCGCCGGGGCCCCGGCCGTGGGCGGCAGGGGATCGCTTCGATAGGCGGCGGCGAGGTCGGCGACCAGCCGGTCCTTGGACTCCCCGTCGAGGACGAGGTGATGGGCGGTCACCAGGAGGACGTGGCGCTCGGGAGCCGTGCGGAACAGCGTGAAGCGGCACAGAGGGCCGTCCTCGGCGTCGAACGGCGCCGCGCGCTCCCGGGCCAGGACCGCGTCCAGTTCCTCGGGCGCGCAGTCGGCACGGCGCGGGGCCGGGACCTCGCAGGGGTGGACGGAGCCGTCCGGTCCGGGCCGGCTCGTGAGCGCCGGGTGGTGGGCCGTCACCGTCCGGCAGGCGCGGTCGAGGGCCTCGCCGTCGAGCGGGCCGGCGAGGTCGAGCGTGACGGCCAGGTGGTAGGCGCCGCCGGTGTCGAGCGTGCGCTCGGTGAGCCAGATGCCGTGCTGGGCCGGGCTGAGCTGGGTCATGGGGTGGCCTCGCGGGGGTCGTGGGTGAGGATCCGGCGCAGCTCCCGCTTGAGGACCTTGCCGCCCTCGTTGCGGGGGAGCGAGTCGAGGAAGAGGACGGTGGCGGGGAGCTCATGGACGGACAGCAGGTCGAGGAGGAAGCCCCGCAGGGCGGTGGCGTTCAGACCGTCGCGGTCTCCGCCGCTGCCCACCGGGTCCGTGCCGCGGGGGACGACGGCGGCGGCCACGACGCTTCCGAGGACGGGGTGCGGGACGCCGACGGCGGCGGCGTCCACGACGTCCGGGTGGGCGTGCAGGGCGTTCTCGACCTGAAGGGTGGAGACCTTGTGGGCGCCGGACTTGACGACGTCGCGTTCACGGTCGAGGAGGTGCAGGAAGCCGTCGCCGTCGATCCGGCCGAGGTCGCCCATCCGGGTCCAGCCGCCGTGGAACACGCCGTCGTCTCCGTCCCCCAGATAGGCGCGCGGGGCGGCGGGGGAGCGGAGCCACAGCTCGCCGGGCTCGCCGGCCGGCAGCGGGCGGCCCGCGCCGTCGGTGACGCGCAGGTCGGCCAGGGACGCCGGCCGGCCGGGCGACTGGGGTCGGGCCGGGTCGAACAGCAGCGTGACCTGGGCGGGGGCGGCCTCCGTCGACGTGTAGTAGTTGACGATCTGGGCCGGGGCGAAGGCCCGGCTCAGACCGAGCGCCACCTGCTGCGGCAGGGCCGCCGCCGTCGAGCCGACGAGACGGACGGTGCCGAGGCCGCCGGCCTCGGCGGCCGCCGTGAGGGCGGGCGACCCGAGGAGCTCGATCGCCATGGCGGGGACCACGAAGACGCTGCCGGCGCCGTGCTCGGTGATCGCCCGCAGGAAGCGTGCCGGAGTGAACTGCGGTGCGGTGACGCAGGCCGCGTGCGCGTTCAGCGCGTTGACGAGCATCGTCTGGCCCGCGTTGCTGCCGACGGGGAAGGCGTGCAGGAAGGTACGGGAGTGGCGGAGCGGCCGGCGCCGTTCGTCGCGCGTGCAGCCGTGCACCAGGTTCGCGTGCGCGGCCACGACGCCCTTGGGGGCCCCGGTCGTGCCGGAGGTGTACAGGATCTGTGCCGGGGCGTCCGGGTCGGGCTCGGGCAGGCCCGGGTCGGCAGGGTGTCCGGCCGCGTCCGCCTCGGTGAGTCCCCGCACGCCCGGCGGCGTACCCGGCGGCAGTCCGGGGCCCGCGTGGACGAGGAGGCGCGCCCCCGAGTCCGCCAGAGCGTGTCCCAGACCGGCCGGCGACGTCCGGTCGGAGAGTGGTACGGCGACGCCGCCGGCCCGCAGGACGGCGAGGAACGCCACCGCGTACTCCGTCCACCGCTCCGTGCCGAACCACAGTCCGACCCGGTCCCCGTCGGTGAGCCCGGCCGCGCGCAGGGCGGAGGCCAGGGCACCGCTGCGGTCCTGCCAGGCGGCGAAGCCGAGCCGGGCGGGCCCGTTGACGACGGCCGTACGGTCCCCGTGCGCGGCGGCCCGGTGGGCGAGAAGCGCCGGCAGGGTCGCGGGCGGGGCCGGGGGAGGGGCCACGGGGGAGCGGCCGGGCCCGGGACGGCGGCCGGTCACGGGGCACCCGCCTTCGCCCGTCGGCCGGCGGGGACGCGCTCTCCGGCATCGGTCCGCGCGCGGCGGTCCGCGGCGGCCCGGGCCCGCTCCCGCAGGCCCACCAGGTCGTCCGGCTCCGCGTCGGGGACGTCACGGTCGAAGCGGGCCAGCGAGGGGAGCCTGAGCCCGAGGGCGACCAGGCCCGCCATCGCCAGCCCGAACAGCACGTACATCAGGGCGATGCCGCGGCCGGGACCGGTGCCGATGAGCGGCCCGAAGACCGGGGCGAGGGCGCCGCCCGGCTCCATCAGCGGCCCGAAGAACGCGGAGCCGAGCGGGGCGACGACGCCGTGGCCCAGTGGCAGCGTGGACCAGGCGACCAGCGTGTTGAGAGCGAACACCCGCCCGTGGAACCGCTGCGCCACCTTGGTCTGGACGATCGTCGCGTAGATCCCGTTGACGAGGGCGAGGGCGAAGGACATGCCGAAGGCGCCGAGGGCGACCACCCACAGGTTCGCGCGCAGCCCCGTGACGGCGCCGGCCAGGGCCAGGAGCCCGGCGAGGGCGAGCATGCCGCGCAGCCGGTGGCGGCGCGGCCCGCCCCAGAAGCCCATGGCCACACCGCCCAGGAGCGCGCCGGCGCCGCCCGCGACCGCGACCCGGGCCGCTCCGCCGAGGTCGTCGAAGGCGAGGACCAGCGGGGTGGTGAGGAGGAAGAGCGGCGAGAGGAAGACGTTGAGCCCGGCGAACCAGAGGAGCATGGAGCGGAAGCCGCGGTGCCGCCACGCGTGGGCGAAGCCGTTGCGGATCTCCGCGACGAGGGACTCGCGCCGGGTCCAGGGCAGGGTGCGCGGGAAGCGGACCATGAGCAGGACACCGATGGCCACGGCGTAACTGATCACGTCGATGACGAGGATGCCGCGCAGTCCGATCGCCGCCATCAGCGCGACGGCGGCCAGCGGCACGACGAACTGCGCCGTGCCGAAGGCGAGCTGGACGATGCCGTTGGCGTGGCCCAGGTAGCGCTTGGGTACGAGCTGCGGCACGGCCGAGGCGTAGGCGAGCCGCTGGAAGGTCAGGGAGACAGAGAGCACGCCGAGCAGGACGTACACCTCCCACGACCGCAGCTGGCCGGTCAGGAGCAGAACGAGCAGCCCGGCCTGGGTGGCGCCGGCCGCGACGTCGCCCATGAGCATGACCTTGCGCCGGTCCATCCGGTCGACGAGCGCTCCGGCGAGCGGGCCGACGAGGATGCCGGGGAGCATGGCGACGACGGCGTACAGCGCGTACCGGGCCATGGACCCGGTCTCCAGCAGGATCCAGATCGGCAGGGCGAACTCGGTGAGCGCGGAGCCGATGATGGACGCGAGCTGGCCGCCCGCCACCAGCAGGAAACGCCCCATCCCGGGTTGCGGTCCGTCGTCCGGCGCGAGGCCGTGGGCCGGGTCGCCGCCGGTTCCGGCGGGCGGGGCGCTCTCGGGCCCGGGAACGGTGGTGCCAGGGGCGGCTTCCGTGGCGCCGGGCCCGGCGGCCGCCGGTGCGGTGCCGGCGACGACGGGTCCGGTCTCGCCGTGGAACCACCAGGAGTTCTCCGGATCCGCCGCGGGCAGCGCGCCGGTCGTGCCGTCCAGGACGGCACGGTGGACGCTCGTGACGGCCTGCGCGACCTCGGCGGCCCGGTAGGTGATGAAGAAGTGCCCGCCCTCGTCCAGCACGGCCACGGCGGACCGTTCGGCCAGCAGCAGCCACTCCCGGTAACGCTCCTGGTAGAAGTCGGCGGCCGGGTCCCGGTCGCCGACGAGGGAGACGAGCGGTGCGCGCAGCCGGGGCGCGCCGTCGGCCACCTCCGCGATGACCCGGGTGAACCAGTCCTCCGCGGCCCGCGTGTCGCGGCGCATGTTGCCGATGACGAACCGCACCTGCTCCTCGTCCAGCTCGGACGTGTCGACGCCCATGCCGGTCAGCCAGTTGGCGTACGTGCGGTCGCCGACGAGGGGTTCGAGCGAGGCGATCTTCCCGAGGGCGGTGAGGACGCGGCTGCGAGGCTTCGCGAAGGGGTACTGGGCCCCGGCGTACACGCCCTCCAGCTCCCGGCCGGACGCCTCCAGGGACCGCGCGACGGCGACGGCCAGGGCCGTGCCCACGGCGCAGTGCCCGTAGACCACGACGGGGCCCTCCACCCGTTCCCGGACCTCCGACGCGATGCCCTCGGCGAGGTCGTCGAAGGAGAGCCGCTCCTCGGTCACGCCGAGGTCGTGCCCGGGGATGGCGACGGCCCACAGCTCGGTGTCGGCCGGCAGCGCGTCGGCGACGGGCTGGTACACGACGGCGCTGCCGCCCCCGTACGGGACGCAGACGAGGGTGAGCCGCCGCCGCTCGGCGGGGACCGCCCGGGTGAGCCGGTGGAGCAGGGACCGCGGGCCGAGCTCCCGCTCGTCCCGAGCGGCGACGGCGGCGAGTTCGCGGACCGTGCGGTGGGTGAACAGGTCCATCACGCTGATCGGCCGGGCCCCGGCCTCCGTGAGCCGCTTGCGGGCTCTGGCCACGACCTGAGTGGCGAGCAGGGAGTGGCCGCCGAGGTCGAAGAAGCTCTCGTCGGCGCCCACCCGGGGCAGTCCCAGGACGTCCGCCCAGATCTCGGCGAGGACGACCTCGGCCGGCGTCTCCGGCTCGGCGGCACCGGCCGCGCGGTGGACGGTCGGCACCGGCAGGGCCCGCCGGTCCAGCTTGCCGTTGGGCGTGAGCGGCAGCGCGGGAACGACGGTGAACGCGGTCGGCACCTGGTGGTCGGGCAGGCTCCTGCGCAGCGTGGCGCGCAGGGCGGAGGGATCCGGTTCGCCGGCGCCGGCGGTGGCCACGAGGTAGCCGACGAGGCGCTTGTCGCCGGGCCGGTCCTCGCGCAGCACGACGGCGGCTTCGGCGATGCCGGGCAGGGAACGCAGCGCGGCCTCGGTCTCGCCGGGCTCGATCCGCAGGCCGCGGAGCTTGATCTGCTGGTCGATCCTGCCGAGGTGTTCGAGCGTGCCGTCCGGGCGCCGCCGTGCCAGATCCCCGGTGCGGTACAGCCGCGACCCGGGCGGGCCGTAGGGGTCGGGGACGAAGCGGGAGGCGGTCAGGCCCGGGCGCCTGTGGTAGCCGAGGGCGACGGCGGTCCCGCCGATGTGGAGCTCCCCGGGAGCACCCGGCGGCACCGGGCGCAGCCGCTCGTCGAGCACGTACAGCCGCGTGTTGTCGATGGGGAGGCCGATCGGGACGGTCTCCATGGGCCCGGCGCACTCCCAGGCGGAGACGTCCACCGCGGCCTCGGTGGGTCCGTACAGATTGGCCAGGGCCAGGCCGGGAAGCCGCGCGGTCAGCTCCCGGGCGGTGTCGGGAGGCAGCGCCTCCCCGCTGCACACCACGCGCCGCAGGCCGGTGCAGCGCTCCACCCCCTCCTCGGTCAGGAAGGTGGTGAGCATCGCCGGCACGAAGTGGGCGACGGTGACGCCGGCGGAGACGATGAGGTCGCGCAGGTAGCCGCTGTCCTTCTGTCCGCCGGGCTTGGCGAGCACGATCCGGGCGCCGGTGACGAGGGGCCAGAAGAACTCCCAGACCGAGACGTCGAAGCCGGCCGGGGTCTTCTGGAGGACGGCGTCCTCGGGCTCCAGCCGGTAGGCGTCCTGCATCCACTGGAGGCGGTTGGCGATGGCCCGGTGGGTGTTGGGCACGCCCTTGGGGCGGCCGGTCGAGCCGGACGTGTAGATGAGGTACGCGATGTCGTCCGGCCGCGGACCGGCGGGCACGGTGCGGGCTCGCGGCCACTCGGAGGGATCGTCGAGGAGCAGGACGCGGGCGGTGCAGCCGTCGGGGGTGGCGAGCCCGCGCTGGGTGAGCAGCACCGGGGCGTCGCTGTCGGCGAGCAGGAAGGCCAGGCGCTCGGCCGGGTAGTCCGGTTCGAGGGGGGTGTACGCGGCACCGGTGCGCAGCACCCCGAGGAGCCCGGCGACGAGCTCCGGGGAGCGCTCGGCGCTGACGGCGACCAGGTCGCCGGGGCCGACGCCCTCCGAGGCGAGGCGGGCCGCGATCCGCTCGGCCAGGGCGTCCAGGGCGCGGTACGTCAGGGCCGGCCCTTCCTCGACGGCCACCGCCACGGCGTCCGGCGTGCGGGCTGCCTGCTCGGTGAACAGGTCGGTCAGGGTGGTGGCGGGTCGGTCGACCGCGGTGTCGTTGAACCGCTCGGTCTCGAACGTCCGCTCCTCGTCGGTGAGGGTGTCGAGGCCGGAGAGGGGCACGTCGGGTTCGGCGGCCGCGGCGTCGAGCAGCCGGCCGAGGTGGCCGGCGAGGCGGGCGATGTCCTCCTCGGCGAACAGGTCCGTGTTGTAGTTGAAGGAGCCGTACAGGCCGTCCGGCCACTCCTGGAGGAAGAGTTCGAGGTCGAACCGGGTGCCGCTCGCCCGGATGCCGAACGGTTCGACCTCCACAGGCAGTTGGAGGCCGGTGTCGTCGCGTTGGACGGCGTAGTTCTGCACGGCGAGGACGGCCTGGAAGACCGGGGGCCGCGAGACGTCCCGGGGCACGTTCAACTCGCTGACCAGCTGGGCGAAGGGCAGCTCCTGATGGGCGTACGCGTCGAGACACGTCTCACGGGTGCGGCGGACGAGCTCGGAGAAGGAAGGATCGCCGTCGAGACGCGCGGACAGCGCGAGCACGTTGACGAACATGCCCACCAGAGGCTCCAGTTCGGGCTCGGGTCGGCCGGCGACGGGTGAGCCGACCGCGAAGTCACGGCGCCCGCCGTACCGGGACAGCAGGACCTGGAAGGCGGCCAGGAGAACCATGTGGGTGGTGGCGTCGTGCCGGTCGCCGAGGGCGGCCAGCCGGTCGAGGAGAGGCCGGTCCACGGAGAAGGCGTATCCGGCGCCCTCGAAGGACTGCCGGGGTGGCCGGGGCCGCGAGAACGCCAGCTCCAGCGGCTCGACCGCGCCGAGCTCGCGCCCCCAGTGCGCGAGTTCGGCGGCGAGCCGCTCACCGCTCAGGCGCTCGCGCTGCCACAGCGCGAAGTCGCCGTACTGCACCACGAGCTCCGGGAGGGGATCCGGTACGCCGGCCACCCGCGCGGCGTAGCTCCGCAGCACCTCCCCGAGGAGCACCTCGCTCGACCAGCCGTCGCTCACGCTGTGATGGACGAGCAGCAGCAGGACGTGGTCGTCGTCGGCGAGCCGCACCAGCAGCGACCGGAACAGCGGCCCCTGCTCCAGGTCGAAGGGGACCGCGGCGGCCTCGTCCACGATCCGCTCGGCGTCCGCCTCGCCTGCCGCCTCCACCAGGGTGAAGGCGGCCGGCCCCGGCGGGTCGACGACGAGCAGCGGACGCCCGTCCTCGGTCGCCGGGTAGCGGGAGCGCAGCGTCTCGTGGCGGGCGACGCTCGCGTCGAGCGCGGCCCGGAGGGCATCGGTGTCCAGAGCGCCGCGCAGCCGCCGCACGACGGGGATGTTGTACGCGGAGGTCCCGGGCGCGAACTGCTCCATGAACCACAGGCGCTCCTGCGCGAAGGAGAGCGGGACGGGCGTTCCCGGTGTCCGGCGGGGGATGACCGCCCGGGGCTTCGCCCGTGCCGCCAGCCGCCGCCGGAGCAGCTCGCGCTTGGCGTCGGAGAGGGCGGGCGGGGCGGGGTCGGCCGCCGGGGGCGGCCCGGCCGGAGCCGTGGTGCCGGCGGACGGGGCGGGCGCCGGCACGGGGTCGGCGACGCGGGCGGTCGCGGGTCCGGCCCCGGGGTGCGGGGGCGGGGCGGCCGGGGTGGTGGTGTCGGCGGTGCTCATGACGTCGGTCGGCTTCCTTCCAGGGCGTCCTGGGCAGCCAGGAGTTCGACGGCGGCGGCCTCGGACAGGGTGTCGATCTCGGCGGCCAGGGCGGCTTCGACGGCCTCGGCGAAGGCGGCCACCGTGCGATGGGTGAAGAGCGCGCGGAGGGGGACGGCGAGGTCGACAGCGGCGCGTACGCGGGCGACGACCCGGGTGGCGAGCAGGGAGTGCCCGCCCAGGGCGAAGAAGTCGTCGTGCGCGCCGACCGCGTCGACCCCGAGGACCTCCCCCCAGACGTCGGCGACGAGCCGCTCGGCGTCCGTGCGCGGCGGCACGTGTGTGGATCGGGGCGCGGTCCCGGTGCCGGGTGCGGGCAGCGCGGCGCGGTCGAGCTTTCCGTTCGGGGTGAGCGGCAGCGCGTCGAGGAGGACGAAGGCGTGGGGGACCGCGTGCGGCGGCAGCACCGCGGCGAGTCCGCGGCGCAGGGACTCCGTGTCGGGCGCGGGAGAGCCCTGCGGGGGGACGACGTGGGCGACGAGGACGTCCCCGCGCGCGGTCACCGCGGCCCGGGCGACGCCCGGCAGGGCGAGGAGCGCGGCCTCCACCTCCCCGGGCTCCACCCGGTAGCCCCGCACCTTGACCTGGTCGTCGATGCGCCCGAGGAACTCCAGCGCACCGTCTGTCCGCCGCCGCACGAGGTCGCCGGTCCGGTAGCGGCGGGCGCCCGGCGGTCCGTCCGGGTCGGGGACGAAGGCACGGGCGGTCGCGCCGGGCCGGCCCAGGTAGCCGTCGGTGACTCCGGCACCGCCGATGACGAGCTCCCCCGGGGTCCCGGGAGGCACCGGTCCGCCGTGCCGGTCGAGGACCGCGACGGTGGTCGCGCCGATCGGACGCCCGATCGGCGGACGCGCGGCACCGTCCGCGTCGCCGAGGACGGCCGTGGTCGCGATGATCGTCGTCTCGGTGGGGCCGTACGAGTTGATCAGCCGCACCCGGTCGCCGAACCGGGCCCGCCAGGCGGCCACGGCGTGCGGCTGGACCTGGTCGGCGCCCAGGATCAGGAGGCGCAGCCGGTCCGGCCAGGGCGTCTCGTCCAGGTCGGCGACGAGGTGGTGCCAGTAGGGCGTGGGCAGATCGAGCACGGTGACGCCGGCGGCGTAGGGCTCGGCCAGTTCGTCGGGGAGCGTGGCGTCGGGCCGGGCGGTGACGAGGACGGCACCCGCCGCCAGCGCGGGGAACAGCTCCTCGGCGCTGGTGTCGAAGGAGAGCGTCGCGTACTGCAGGACGCGGTCGTCGCCGGTCAGGCCGTACCCCTCGCGCATCCAGGCGACCCGTGCGGCGAGCGCCCGGTGCGGCACGAGCACGCCCTTGGGCGTCCCCGTCGACCCCGAGGTGTAGATGAGGTACGCCGGGTCGTCGGGGCCGGCTTCGGCGGGCGGCTCCGCCGGCGCGCCGGCTGCCGGCTCCGCCGGGTCGGGAAGCAGGGACAGGAGCGGGAGCCCGCCGGGGAGGCCCTCGGGCAGGGTCCCGTCGGGGGTGACGAGCAGCGCGGCGCCGCTGTCGGCGAGCATGAAAGCGATCCGGGAGGCGGGGTACGAGGGGTCGAGCGGGAGGTATCCCGCGCCGAGGCGCCAGGCGGCGAGCATGGCGACGACGGCCCCCGGTCCCCGGGGGAGGCAGAGCGCGACCAGGTCGCCGCGGGTGACGCCGCGCGCGGCCATCCGGGCGGCGAGCGCCCGGGAGGCGCCGGCGAGCGCGCCGCGGGTCAAGCTCTCCTCGGGCCCGACGACGGCGAGGGCCTCGGGCCGCTCCCTCGCCGCCAGATCGACCGCCCGGAGCACGGTCGAGGCCGCCGGCGCGGTGAGGCCGGGGCCGCGGGACCCGTCCGCGAGGAGCCGGAGTTCGTCCGCGTCGAGGAGCGGCAAGAGGTGAACCGGTGTGTCCGGGGCAGCGAGCGCGGCCCGGAGCAGGGTCTCGAAGCGGGACGCGAAAGCGGCGGCGGTACGCGCGTGCAACAGGTCGGTGCGGTAGCCGAAGACGGCGTGGAGATCGGCCCCGTCCGGCCGCACGTCCAGCCCGAGTTCGAACTTGGCCGCGGTGTGCCCGCCGTCCGTCTCCGTGCACGCCAGATCGGCGAAGGCATGCTCGCCGAGTCCGCCGCCTTCGTGGGTGTGGACGGCGAGGAGGGTCTGGAAGACGGGCGTGCGGCCCGCGTCCCGCTCGGTGCCCAGTTCCTCGGCGAGGCGCTCGAAGGGGATGCGCCGGTGGGTGAGCGCCCGCATCCAGTCGGAGCGGGTCCTGCGCAGCGCCGCGGCGAAGGTGGGGGCCCCCGCGAAGTCGGCGCGCAGGACGAGGGCTGAGGAGAAGTAGCCGATCGTCCGCTCGCTGTCGACGGTGTCGCGCGCGGCCGTGGGGACGCCGACGCAGAAGTCGTCCTGGCCGGTGCTCCGGTGGAGCACGCTCGCGTAAGTGGTCGCAAGGATCATGAACGGTGTGACGCGGTGCGCGCGTGCGAAGGCGTCGAGCAACGGTCCGATCCCGCGCATCACCCGGGTGTGGTAAGCGCCGGAACTGCTCGGCGCGGCGGCCCGGGGAAGGTCGAGGGGCAACTCCAACAGGGGCGCGCCGCTGAGGCGTTCACGCCAGTAAGACAGCGCGTCGGCGGCCTCGGGACCTTCCAGCCAGGCCCGTTCGGCGGCGGCGTGCGCACGGTAGGAGGGCACGGAGGGCAGGGCGGGCGCGGAACCCTCCTTGAAAGCCGCGTAGTGGTCCGCGAGTTCGGCCCGGATCAGCCCGAGCGACCAGCCGTCCGCGACGATGTGGTGCAGCACGAGACAGAGCAGGTGCTCGTCGTCGCCGGTGCGAAGCAGCGCTGCCCTCAGGAGGGGACCGGCGGCCAGGTCGAAGCCCGCGTTGGTGAGCGAGGCCAGCGCCTCGGCGGTTTCTCGCGCGGTGCCGCCGCGCAGGTCGCGCCGGTCGAGGGGGACGGGCCCAGGAGCGTCCACGACCGCCGACGGCCGTCCGTCCTCGGCGGGGAACCGGCTGCGCAGCGCATCGTGCCGAGCGACGACACCGTCGAGCGCCCGGGCCAGCGCCCCGGCGTCGAGCGCACCCCTGAGCCGCAGCACGTACGGAATGTTGTACGCCGGATCTCCCGGCTCCAACTGGTCGAGGAACCAGAGTCGTTCCTGTCCCACGGACAGCATCCCGGCGTTCCCGTCGCCGGAACCGGCCGGCTTCTCGATGCCCGAGATCACCACATGGACTCCTGTTCGATGCGCCGTGCGGCGAACCCCGAGGGCGCCACACGGAAAGGAAGCGCGTACCTGAAAGGAACGGTTCCGGACATGGGGGAGAGAGGTGTCCGGGGGAACAGGAGCCCTCGTGGGGCGGCCGCCGTGACGGCACCGATGCTAGGGAGAGGATCGCCGCGAGGTCAATGGTCTGGACCAGTAGATCGTGCCGGACTCCATGACCGGAACGGGGTCGTCGCAGTTGAGAGCCCCAGCCGCGCCCGCCGGACGCGACCACCGACCCTCGGACACGACCTACCTCCCGCCGTCACCCCCTCGGAGCCGGCTCCTCCCGTCGGATACGAGGCGCCGGCGGCGGGCGGTGGACGACCCGGCGCACCTCATGGCCGGAACCGAGCGACGGTGAGGGTGCAGGCGCGAGACGCCGTCCGACCGGCGACGACGGCGCCGAGACCGGACGCAAGGGCTCTTCGAGCGCGTAGGCGAGAGCTGCGTGACGCCGCATGGGGAACCGGGGCGACTCCGGAGAACGGGGCGGCACAAAATTGGTTTGCGTGCCCGTGCCGATGTGGCACGGTCGCGAGATGAGTTCTGTGCGACGTGAACTGCTGCGCAGGCAGTTCGACCTGACCTGGTCTCTGTTCGAGTACCACCTCGAGCGTCTGGAGCCGGAGGACTTCTTGTGGGAGCCGCCGGGCACCCATTGCTGGACCGTGCGCCAAGCACCCGGTGGGGAGTGGGTTCCGGACTGGGCCGACGTGGAGCCCGAACCCGTACCCGTTCCGACCATCGGCTGGCTCCACTGGCACATCGGATGGTGGTGGGACGCCGCGGTCGACCACGCCAACGGCCGCACCCCGCGCCCTCGGACCGACGTGACGTGGAGCGGCGACGCCCAGAGCGGCGTCGCGTGGCTGCGAGAGCTCCGGGAGCAGTGGCTGGCCGTCCTGGAGGACCTCACCGATGCCGATCTCGACGCCACAGCCCGATTCCCGTGGCAGGACGATCCCACGCGCACCGTGGCCGACATGTCGGCCTGGGTGAACGCCGAACTGATGAAGAACGCGGCCGAGGTCGGCCAACTGAGACTGCTGCGTGCTGCGCGACGCGAGGAATAGCCTCCGGCCCTCCAGCCGCCCGCCAGTCGCCTTCCCGCCCCGCCGAACCTGCCCACCGCTCGCCGGCCGTACCGATTCCGGCGGCGGAGGGGTCCCGAGCCACGCGTACAGGCCAAGACGATCCTGCGGGCGTTCCCCTGTCCGCACGGCGCTCGTCTCAGGCGGTCATGAGGCGGCGTGGTGACAGCGGGACATCGGCCGCGACCCGGAAGCCGGTATGGCCGGTAGAGGAGTCCGGGGTGTTGGCCGTCCTGGCCGAGCAGCGGTAGCGGTTGCAGTACGACGCGTGGCACAGGTGAGAGCCGCCCCGCAGGGCCCGGGCGGAAGAGCCGGGCCCGAAGAGGTCGGCCGTCCATTCCCACACGTTGCCGACGGCGTGGTGGAGCCCGTAGCCGTTGGGCGCGAGCGAGCGCACGGGGGCGGTGCCCACCCGAAGGGGGGCCCGGCCGAGGAGCCAGCCGATCAGGCTCTCGGACGCTCCCACGGCGGACTGACCAACGAGGATCCACCTCGCCGCGGACAGCCGCTGCCGAACGCTCGCGTTCGGCCCCATGCCCAGCCAGGCCGGTGGCGTTCCCGCGTTCCTGGAAGTCATGAACCAATTGCAGGTGCCTCGGTAGATCGGCTGGCTCAGGACCACACCGGATGTGGTCTTGGCCGACGAGACATACTCCTACCGCGCGATCCGAATTCACTTTCCGTTGGCGCGAGACTCGGTCCGTGATCCCTCAGCCCGCAGACCAGGCCACGAACCGCGCTGCGACTCGGCCAGTATGAAAGGAATGGTCTAGCAGCCCTCGTCGAACTTCACGGCATGCAGTGTCACGGGCTGGCCGTTGAGTGTGGTGCCGGAGGCTGGTTCCTGGGAGCAGACCTGCCAGTTCGACTCGACGAGGATCATGCGATCTGCGCCGGAGACATCCGTGACGGTAAGGCTGGTGGAAGGGTCGAGTGCCTCGCGCGCGACCTTGACCGACTTGCCCCTGAAGTTCGGCATCGTGGAAGAGGCGTCCGCGACATCGCCTCCTGAGTCCTCGGCAGGACAGGTCTCCTCCAGCTTGACTGTGCCAAAGTCGATCTTGGTGGTGTGGGGGTGTCGGCCGGGCTGAGGGGACTGCGAGCAGACTTTCCAGTTCCGGTCGAGGACCTGGTTGCGTCCGCGGCCGAGCGCGTCATGGGAGGAGAGGTAGTAGTAGCCGAGTTCTTGCGCCTTGTCCTGCGCGGACTGCAGGCCCATGCCGACGAAGCTGGGCAGCTGGGCGGCGGCAGGCTGTACGGGTGCACTGCTGGGAGCGGACGTCGTGGCCGGAGGATCGGCCGAGGGAGTGGTCGGCAGAGTGGTCGGCTCGGGATCGCGTGATACAGCGGGCGTGCTCTTCGCGACCGGGGCCGAGGACTTGCCGGCCTTGTCGTCCTCTGGCTTCTCGGGGCCGGCTATCGCGCCGAGCAGGATGAGGAAGAGGAACAAGCCACCCGCCACCATGGCGACGACGGTCCCAGTGGAACGCTTCTTCTTCGAGGGGCCGTACGGTCCTGGGGCTGGCGAGTAGGACGGCGGTTGCTGCCCCGGAAATTGCTGGCTCACTGTTCCTCGCTTTGTGTATCTCTTGTGATGAACGAGTGACCATATCGTGTGAGCTGCGTACGGTGAACAGGTGGCTCATCTCCGGCATTCGACAGGCCGCCAGGTCCGCCCGGCCCGTCCGGACGCTCGCCAGGATCGACCCGCAGTGTGAAGGTGCACCCCCCCCGTGTCCACGGTGCGAGCGCGGGGCGGTCGCGGTGGGGGAATGGGGCGTGGGGTGGCAGGGAATGGGCTCGGGGCGCGTACCAGTCGGTGCAGAATTGCTTGCGGCTCGGACGTCCTGACGAATCCCGCCCCGACACCCGGCGTCTTCCTGGCCTTGCGGGCAGGGGGCGGCGGCCGAGAGAGTGCCGGGAGCATCGCTAGGAGGGGCTGGCGGTGCCGGACTTTGCCACCCCGGCCCGCTCAGCCGACCGTTCACCAGCTGATCGCCCAGCGCGAGGTGCACCCGCAGGAGAGGCGCTCTGGCGGGTGCTCTACGCGACCTCGGGGCGCCACCGCGCGCCCGGCCCTGGCGGTCAGCCCACGCGACGTCCGCCCGAACACCGGGCTCGCACGATTTTGTAGGGGCAGGCCCGTGCCCCCGCTCGACAGGCACATGCCTGCTCGCGGATTCGGAAATGGCCGGGACATCTGCACGAGTACCGCGTCCTGACGGGGCCGAAGGCACCGAGGTAACCGTTCGACATGCATCCGGACGGAGGGACAGCGGCTGTGAGCGACGATGAACATGTGTGACGGGGTGTCGGCAAGATCGCTGTCACCAGCCGCAAACGACGGACGTCACGCGACGTGCCAGGCGACCGCGTCGACTCCGGGACGGGCGGACCGCTCCAGGGAACGGACAGACGCGTGGCGGGATCGGGACAGCAACATGGGGGCACCGTCCTCGGCATCGCGCTTCTGCCGGCGGATGAAAGGCTGAGCCGGCGGAGCCCAAGACGGCTTCTGCGACCCCACGCCGTCACCCGACCGCAGCACCTGTACGCTGCACGGCGAAAAGGCTTGGGAAGCCAACACCCTGGGGCGGGACATGGAAGATCGTGAGCAGTTCACTCTGCTTCGGATCACTGGCAAGTATGGCGGCAGCGTGGCCATTGAACTCGACGAATCCGGAGCGTCCGGCATCCCGGACACCAGCGGCGAGCTGATGGTGCACAACGACTTCGTGGCCGGGGTCACTCGCACCTACGTCGAACCGTACGACCTCGCAGCCTGGGAACACGTGCTGGACGAGGTCGAGGCCGGCCGGGACGCAGTGTGGCGTGAGCACGCCCGAGTGGCCGAGATCGGCATCCAGCTCGTGGACAGGGAAGACGACCAGGACCAGATCTCTGTCACGGTCGCCGACCAGCAGACAACACGAGTGACCATCAGCCTGGAAGTGAACCGCGGTTGGATCGAAGAGCAACGTGAGCTGCTCCATGAAATCCGCGAGGCTTGGAAGCACGTGCACCCAACCGCACTGCGGTAACTGCCTGCCCCTCTGATCGGCGCAGCAGTCGACAGCCGGCGCTGCTCGTGACCCGCGCCTGACGTGGCCGTTCAGGCGGATTTACGCCGCCGGGACGCGGTCCTCTTTGCAGGACCTTCTTCGTGGGCGCCTCGCCGGGTCTTCCTTTCCAGGCCAGAGGTCGGCCGGGACGAAAGTGCCACGTCGGCCACGTGACAGCTGTCGTGCCCAAACTGTTGGTGTTGGCCTGTCCGAGCCGGCGGCCACCGCCACGACGTGCCACCCGTGCATGCAGGGCCGAGCGCGCTGTCAGGTGCCGGTGCCGGCCCTGGCGGACTGGCCGATGACGTCCCGAATCCGGGCATGCTCAGATCGACCATGCGGCCGCGGTGTTCGTGGTCGTCGAGCTGGCTCCGCTTGTGCTCGGCGCCGGCCAGGCCGGCGCGCCCCTGCTGGACCGCGAGGTGGATCTTGCTGGTCGGCCCGCCCCGGAAGCGTCCGAGTCCGTGGTCGGCAGGCTCGACGAAGACCCCGCCGGGCGATTGCTTCTGAGGATTCCCCTTTTCGCCGCCCCGGAGGGGTGCTGATGGGCCCGGCAGACGGTGGAGCCGGCGTTCACGTCCCAGACGATCAGGCCCTTGGTATCGACCTCGACCTGGCGCTGGGCGTTGTTTCACCATGTCATGGCGGCGTTGCGCATGGCAGCGACGGCCTGGACCCCGCGTGGTGGAGGCCGTCTCCTTTCCGGCGGCAGTCGCGAAGTATCTTCCAGTTCTTCATCAGGGCGAAGGTGTGCTCGACGCCGGCACGGCGCGTCGGTGCCCAGCGTTGCCTACTTCCTGCCTGCGCAGGAGGGGACGGCCGGATCTCCTGCGGTGCCGGACGATCAGGCCGGTGCCGAGGCAGGCGCCGTCCGCGATGACCGTCGTGCTCGCCGCCAGGGCGGGCAGGTCCGACTCCCGTCACACGTGGGCGTCGGCCATATGGTCTCGCGCCGGCCGGGCCGCCGCGATCACCAGGCGAGTGTCCGCGTCGATGATGACCTGTACGTTCGCCGAGAAGCGGTAGTTGCGGGACGAGGCCGCCGATCTTCCGGTCGCGGACCGGGATCAGGGTGCCGTCCACGATCCACAACCGTTCGGTGTCGGCCACCGGCCACCGGCCACCGGCCGCGCAGCCCGCTCGAGTGCCGGCAGCGGACGGAGCCGTTGGATGACCCGGCAGACCGGGGCGGGCGAGATCCCGAACGGCGGTGCGAGCTGCCGCATGGTGAGGTTGGTGCGGTAATACACGGCCAACAGCCGCACCGGCCCGGCAGGGGCAGACACCACGGCCTTCCGCCACCGGAGTCGTTCCCGCCCCGCTCCTTCACTGCCTTCACCAGCTTCGCGAACCGATCCACCCGCAAGCCCGTGAACGTCTCCACCCACACCGGCTCAGCCCGCAACACTCCACCCGGATAGGGAGAATGACCAGATCTGAGCCCTCTGCAACACCCTTGAGGGGAGCCCCGACGGCCCGGGTCCCAAATCGATTGCCTCGGTACCCGGCACGGTGTGACATGTGGGCATGAGCAGAATGGCGCAGGTCATCGTGTTGGCGCGACACGAGGACGAGGTGATGGAGCCGCTGACGCGGCTGGACGAGGCCCGCACGTGGCACGGCTGTTTCGTGCAGATCCCCTGGTTTGTGGGGGGTTGGCACATCGAGTTCGAGCGGTGGAACCGGCGCCGCGGGGTACTCAAGGACCTGGAGTCCCTGCCGTGGAACGAGCCCGCCTGCGTGCAGGTCATGCTCCACGACGAGGACGACGACCTGTTCGGCCTGTGGATGTTCCGCGACGGGGTCCTCGTCGAGGTGGGTATCCCCGGTACCCAGAGGGTGCACATTGCTGCCCCGCCGTGGGAAGCGGACCCAGGCTTCCTGGTCCGGACCGGCCTGGGCAGGGGCGAGGACCGGCACTCACCAGCGCACGTACAAGACCCGCGGTCGTGCTGGTGACCGGGTCCCGACCGGGGCCGGGCAGGTGCTGAAGTGTGCCGCATGCGGCTGGTCCCCTGCCTGGGGGCAGCGGACCAGCCGGAGGCATCAGGTTTTCAGCGTTGCCTTGCCAGGGTGACGACGGCTGCGGCGATCGACGTCATGCGGTTGAGGTTCGGACGGGACCGACGAAAGGTGCGCCAGGACTTCATCCGCGTCATCCCGCGTTCGACGGGTGCCCGGACCTGGGTCAGTGCTCGGCTGACCGTGCAGATGCGAGCCGACCTCCACCTCGCACTGCTCCAACTCGCCCGCAGCGTCATGTGTTGGTGACGCCTGCGAACCTCATTCTGAATTGATCAGGTAGAGCCAAGAACGTCCAGCACTTACGATCACGCCCATGTCTCTCACCTCACCCATACCCGTCCTGCGTGGTTCGGGCGGAGCCGTCCTCCGATCCGAAGGCGACGACCTGGTACTGAGCCGGACGGACGTGGAGACGCGGATTCCGCTCCGGGCCGTTCGGCGGATCCGCGCAGAGGGGAGCACGGTCGCCGTGGAGCTGACCGCCCCGGCCGGGACGACCCCGGCCGTTCACCGCGTCGACGGCGTGAGCGAGGCGGCGGCCTCGTTCTTCGCCGAAGCGGTCAACGCGACCCTGCCCGAGTGCGCCGACGAGGCCGGGGAGACCGCCGACGGTTCGGCCCTCGTCACCGTCCGTTCCTTGAGCGATTCCCAGCAGGCCATCGAGTCCCAGCAGGACAGGGGGACGCGTGTGCTCAGGCGCTGGGTCGGGGCTGTCGCCCTCCTGACCGTCGTGCTCACGGTGGCCGTCTGGATCGCGGCGCCGGCGATCATCGCGCTCCCGATACTGGTCATCCTCCCCTTGGGCGCGACCGCCACCACGCTCGGCATCATGGGGCTGAAGATCGCACGCGACGAGTGGTACCTGCCCCGGAAGGGCATCACCGTCGAGGCGGTACGGCACGAGAACATGACCGACCTGTTCGGCACGACGGGGAACTACGCGTACACGGACATGCACGGCCAGAGTCGTGCCGTGTACGCCCAGAAGCACGCCGAGGTCATCCAGGTCGCCTACCACCCGCAGAATCCCGGCAACGTGGTGGCCTGCCAGTCGTTGCTGCACAGGTCGGTCTGGAGCGTCGTCTGCGCGGGCATTTTCCTCTTTGGCCTCGCCGTCGACCTCCTCGTCGTCGGCCTTGCCATCGCCGCCTTCCTGGGCTACTACGACCATTACGGGGTCACGGCCGACTGACCCGCGCTCCACCCGGTCCGGTGATCCGCTGCGAGCGGCACGGTACGGTCGCCCGAGCGGGCGGCGCGCCCGCACCCGGCAGTCGGCCGCGCCGAGCCCCAGAGCCGTGACCACCATGACCAGGCGCTTCAGCAGCGAGCTCTTTCGGCATGGCTGGCGCCGGGCGCAGCCCACCGGTCGAGCTCGCCACCGGGCTGTCGCCTCTCAGGATCCGCTGTGCCGTCGTGCGGTCGGACTTGTCATCACCCGTACTCCCTGGTCAGGGTGGACCTGCATGGGCGTGGCGGTCATGCGCGGGCCTTCTGCGCGATGGGGGCGATCTTGCGGAGCCGCTCGGACGCGGCCTCAAGGCGGGTGATCTCGACGTGGATGGCGGTGTGGGCGTCGTGGTCGTCCGGGATGAACTCGGCGCCCTCGCCGAGCAGGCCGGCGATCTGGTGAACGGAGTCGGCTGCGTCCCGGATGCCGTCGTCCAGGTCTCCGTTCGGCAGTCGGTGCTCGGCGCGGGCCAGCGATTCGACGGGGAGCAGGGGGTGCTGTCCGAGTTCTTCGCCGGCGTCCTGGCCCCGGGTGACGTACACCGTGGTGAGGTTCAGGGCAGGCATCATCCGGTGGATCCTGTCCCCGTTGTCGTGGTCGGTCGGATCGGCGCTCGGAATGACGAAGGCGACCACCGTCGGGACGGTGTCGGGTCCGTAGGCGAGGTCGGGCCGGGCGATGACGTGTTCCCCGAGGAAGAGCGGGGTGTCCGCCGGGAGGGCGGCGAGGACGGCGGCCAGCTCTCCGGTGGTGGTCACCTCGCGGGCGGGCGGCATGCCTTCCTTGAACCGTGCGGCGGCGGCCGCGGACTGCGCAAGCTCTTCGTCACGGCTCGGCTGGTCGGTCATGGGAGCGCTCCGTTCTGTGTGGTGGTGGGGTCCTCGGAGCCGAGTCGGGTCCGGCGGAGGCTGTCTTCGGCGATGGTGCGCAGTTGTGCCGCGCGGTGGGGGCGGTCGGCGGCGGGCTCCTCGATGGCGGCGAGCCGCTCGAAGGTCTTGGCGCGGGCGAATTGCTTCGCGGCCCAGATCGCGTTCTTCTCCTGGGCCGCGTCCGTGCCGGCGGCTTCCCTCACCGCGGCGTACGCCGCGTCGCACTCCAGGCGCATTATCCCTGTCCGCTGCTCAAACTGCTTCACCTTGTCGCGGCGCTCGTTGGCCTCCTGGCGGGCGGGCGCGTCACGAAGCGAGGGCTGCAGGCGGCTGATGCCGCCGGAGGCATCGCCGCTGCGAGTGGCCATCAACTGGTCGGGATTGCGGGCGTGCTCGCACGTGTCGGCAGGTCCGTGGCCGACGCGCATCTCTTGAGACAGGCATGACATATCTGTGGGTGGGGTGGCTTGAAGGACGAGGGCGTTGTGGCACGGATCTCCGTGCGGCCGCTTAGCCTGCGATCCATGGATCTGGATACTGAACTGAGCGCGCTGGCGGCCCAAGAGGACCTCCCCTCCGACTTGGTGTGGCGTCTGCTCCGGCATCCGGTGGCCCGCCGCTCGATGGCGCTGAGGCGTCGGGACCTGACCGAGCAGCTGATCGAAGAGATCATCAAACTCGGCTCCGCACGTTCTCTCGCGGCCAATACCTTCGTGCCCGCAGACGTCAGGGCCCGCCTGGCGGAGCACCCGGAGCCGTCGGTCCGGTGCGGGGTCGCCGCGAGCGCCGCGGACGAGCCGCCAGGGCTTCTGGCCCGGTTGGCAGACGATCCAGACCCCTCCGTACGGTCGTTTCTCGCGATGAACGACCACCTGTCGCCGGAACTTCTGGCCCGCCTGGCCTCAGACCCAGAGCCCAGTGTGCGGTCGTCGATCGTTCAGCACTGGCGCGACGCCCCGGACTGGGTGCGTAGGGCTCTGCTGACGGATGCCGATCCCAACGTCCGCAGGGACAGCGCCTCGGCCTACTCCCTGCCGGCAGACCTGCTGCCAGGTCTGCTCGCCGACCCTGTCACCCGTGCCGCCGCTGTCCCCTACGCAGCCCCGTCGCGGGACCTGGCCACCGACCCAGATTCCGCCGTGCGCGAGGTCACCGCTGCCCATCCGGATCTGCCTGCTGGTCTGCGTGAACTGCTGGCAGAAGACCCGGACGTCTTCGTCCGCAACGCGATCGCAGCCCGCCCGGACACCTCGCTGGCTCTGCGTGAGCGGATCGTGGCCGGCGTGGAGACCGACAACCCCCTCGCGGAGTGGATCCTGTCGTCCCGCCACAACCCACACACGTGTCCCGCACCAGCACCGGCCCCGCCGAATCTCACCCGAGAACAGGCGGAAGTGCTCCTTGCCAAGGCTGGCTTGTAGGCGTGACTGCCAGGTAGCTGAAGAGGGCCGGGATCCATCGCTGATGTCTGCGGGCCTTTGCCGGGTCGCGTAGGCGAGGTAGTCGGTTCCGGCTCGTTCGGCGAAGCGCATCGCGGTCTTGGGGCTGATGCCGAGGGCCTTGGCGAGGACGGAGGAGACGTTCACGGTTCTGCGGATACGCCAGTTCGAGCGGTTGCTGAAAGTGGTCCGGGAACGGGGCGGGGACGGCCCTGGTGATGGCCGTCTACTACCGCACGAACCTCACGATGCGGCAGCTCGCGCCGCTGTTCGGCGTCTCGCCGGCAACGGTGTGCCGGGTGACGGCTGCGGCCACCCTGTTGCGGAGCGACCTGTCGTTGCCGCCGCCCGTCGCCGATCACGGGTGGCCTCATCCGTGCCGCTGCGCCGGGCGGACTGGAAGGCTGAGCTCATGGCTTCGAGCATCGTCTCCAGTACACCGAGTGTCTGCGGACTGGTACGAGCGCCCTCTGGCTTCGGTTGCGGGAGCTCCTTCAGGACCAGGGGCTTGACCCTGAGGCGACGGTCGTCGTTGGCCTCTCGCAGGAGGGCTCCGATCACGAGGATGGTCAAGTCTCCGGCGATGGCAGGGTCTACAGGTCCAGCCTCTTCCATTGATCAGAAACGGCTCGGGTTCTCATCAACATGAGGGGTCTTCACCGGGGCCGCCTGATCCGCCTCGATGGTCCTGGCCGCCTCGGCTGCTTCCCGGAAGCTGACGACCGCCTCGCCGTTCTCCCGCGCCCATGCGGTGAGCATCCTGATGGGCTCCTCCAGGGTTCGCCCGAGATCGGTCAGGCTGTACTCCACGCGCGGCGGCGCCTCGGCGTACGCGTGCCGCTCGACGAGCCCATTGGCTTGGAGCCGGCGCAACGTCTGGGTCAGTACCTTGCGCGAAATGCCACCGCTCAGCTCGACCAGCTCGCCGTGGCGCAACGGGCCGTCGGTCAGCGCGAAGAGCGTGACCATGGACCACTTGCTGGCGATGATCTCCATGGCCAGGAGAGCGGGACAGTCGGCGAGGAAGGCAATTCCGGGTCGCAGGCTCATGCCCCCGAAGGTTACCTGGAGGTACCTGGTGGCCGCCTATCGTCGTCGAGGTGCGCACGCCCCCTTACTCGCATCTCGCATGATTGAGGTTTCAGCCATGCTCGTCTCCCTTGCCGTCGTCACCGTGTTCATGTCGGCGCTTCTCCTGGTATCGGCCGGGGCGAAGTCTCTGCGGACGCGGCACATCACCGAGCAGATGTCCACCCTCGGAGTGCCGCAGGGCATGATGGCCTTCCTGATCGGCGCTCAGATCGCGGGCGCGGCCGGTGTGTTCGCCGGACTCTGGTGGGGACCTGTCGGAATCGCCGCCGCGATCGGTCTGACGCTCTATTTCGCTGGGGCGGTCGCCTTCCACCTGCGCGTCGGCGACCGCAAGGGCGCGTCTCCGGCGGTGGTCCTCACCATGGCCTCCGTCGCCCTGATCGTGCTGCGTGCTGCCACCCTCTGACAGCGGACAGTCGTCTGACGCTGGCCTTGATCGTGCTGAGCGAGGTTGGTCTCCGATGAGGACGGCCATCGTTGATCATCGGGAGTTGTGTCGACAAACGAAGATCAGCCGGTGGCCGTGGGCCACAGCGTAGATCCTGCTCGATGGCAATCGGCATTCGAGGGCCTGATGGGCAAGGTGGCGGGCCGGTTCGCCCGGTGGGAACGAGGTGTCGTCACCGTCGTTGGACGGTGGCTTCGTCCTCGATCCACCGCGCGGAGCTCGGCGGGGCGCGATCTCCCGCAACGCGACCGGCACGAACCGATGGCACGCACCCTTCCCCCATGACGGCTTCAACGACCGCCCCCACAGGACGCGTTTAAGGGAACGCGCTGCCAGAACAACGACACTAGGCTGCTGCGGAGTTGTCCAGACGGAGGAGATCACTGTGCGAGCGACGCACCGGCACGTCATGCACCTGGCTCTCATGGCTGTGCTGACGGGCTTGGCGGGCTGTTCCGACGGCGCGTCCGGGACGGACGCGGACGCCGGGGCCCCAGGTGCATCCTCCGCCGCCAAGCCTACGGGCGCGACGAAGGCGAAGGCGTTCGATCCTCCGGCGAAGTTCGGCAAGGAGATCACGCTGCCTGTGGACGAGGACATCAAAGCCTGGGGGTTCGCCCTGCGCGGGCCCACGCTGTACCACCGCACCTCCGAGGCCCTCGACGCCTACGACACCCACTCCGGGCAGAAGCTCTGGTCGTCCCCCCTCGGCCGCAAGGACTGGTACACCGGCAAGGAGGGCCAGCCGAGCGACGACCAGACCATCCCCCCGGTCTTCGCCCAGCAGGACGGGCACACGGGCGCCCTCTTCGCGTACGCCGACTACACGAAGGGCTCGGGCACCGAGCGCGACCGGACGGACGTCTATCTGCGGTCCGTCGATGCCGACAGCGGCAAGGTGTCCTGGACGGTCCGGCTGCCCGCACCGAAGGGGGCGACCGTCAGCGACCTGGAGCCGGCGGTGATCGGCGCCGAAGGCGGAACCGCGGCCGTCAGGGTCCTCACCAACCTGGATGATTCCGGCAGTGACGGCGGCCAGAGTGCCACCACCTACGCTGTCGACCTGAAGAGCCACCAGGTGACCTGGCAGAAGGACGGCTTCGCGGGTGGCGCGCTGGACAGCGGCGTCGTCATCGGTGCCCAGTTCAGCGAGGAGGCGACCTTCCAGGTGATCGACGGCTGGCACTCCCCGCAGGAGGACCTCGCCCTCGCGGGGCTGGCGCTCACGGACGGCTCCCCGCGCTGGAAGCAGGAGGGCCGCGCCGGTGTAGAGGTCGAGCAGGTGGGCGGCGGCTTCTTCGTCGCGGGCTCGCTGCGCGACAGTCGTACGGGCGAGACCGTCCCCAGCACGCCCGACGGCAGCTTCATCCACTGCTTCCACGACCAGCGGTCCGTGGTCGTCTGCGACACCAAGGAGACCGCACGGGGCATCGACGCCCAGAGCCGCAAAGTGCTCTGGACCATCGCCGAGGACGACCCCGCGCGGAAGAAGCCCGAGGTCCACAACGCCTTTCACGGCGCCGTCTACGCCACCGCCGGCGCCGACGGCGTCATCCTGGACGCCCGCACGGGCAAGGACCACGGCCTCTACGACCGCGCGAGCACGTACGTGATCAACGAGTACGCCGCGGTGGGCAGCGACATGAAGGTGTACCCCGCGACGGGTTGAGCTGGGGACTCGGTCGATCTACGGTCTCAGGACGGTCGGGGCAGGGCCGACGGATCCCTCCTCGTGCCCCGCCGTCGTAGGGGGCGCTCTCCGGTCATTCGTAGACGTCCTCTGTGGTGGTGCAGCGCAGCCTGAGGCCGGGGCCCTCCCAGCGGGCTCCCTGGCGGGGCCGCGGTGCCGGCGTCGACAGCATCAGCCAGGCGCTCGAAGGACAAGTTGTGGTCGTCCATGTGAGCCCAGCCGCTGGCCGCTTGCCCGCGGACCAGCGGGCGGAGCTCCAGCAGTAGACGCTCGAGGACGTGTCGTCCGACTCGGACGTATCGGTCTACCAGTCGTAGCCGTGCGGGCTGGTGGGGCTGATGTTCTTGGGCGTCGTGCTCCTCGTCCAGATGCCGGGGTGGCTTCGCTTTCTTCAAGCGACAGCGTTTGGCGATGACTTCCGGGGGCAGTGGGCGATCAACGGCTGTGCAGACGCCGACCAGTTTCGACGGCACTGCCGACGGTCGTGGCCGTCCGGGCGCGAGAGCTCCGGGACAAGGCGTGGGATACTTGATCATGCCTGTGACCAATCCGTGGCTGGCCGGCCCGTCACCGAAGCAGCGGCTCGATCGCGAGCGGCTGGAAGAGCGAATACTCAATCTGCTGTCGTCGCAGAACATGTGCGTGATCGCGACGACGGGACCGGAGGGGCCGCTCGCGACGCCGGTGCGGTACTTCCACCTCGACTTCGCGGTGATGTTCTCCACGGCCGCTGGCTCGCCGAAGATGAGGAACCTCGCCGCGGACCCCCGGGTGTCGGTGGGAATCTTCGCTCCGCTGGTCGGGCAGGCCAGCAGCCGAGGTGCCCAGCTCTTCGGCCAGGCTCGCGTACTGTCCGAAGACGACCCGGACTTCGAGCACTATTGGCCGGCATTCCGCTGGCAGTCCGACCATGTCGAGCGGTCGCGCTCTCTCGACGAACCGCCGTCGGGGCCGATCGTCGTGATCGAGGCCGAGCGGATCGTCTATACCGAGCACTGGCTGCGGCGCGAGGGGTTCGCGCCGCGTCAGTTCTGGACCCGCGCCGACACGTAGCCGGAATCCTCCGGGCGGCTGTCGGCCCTCTCGGTGATCCAGGCCAGCCCCGCGGGGTGCAGGCCGTCCAAGACGTCGGCAACGGCGGCGTGCGGTGCGTGAGGGTTGGCGGCGAGGGCTGCCAGGGCCTGGACGCGGCAGTGCTCACCGGCGGGGCCGTGACCTCTCTGTACTTCACCACCGCCGGCAGTGTTCCCATCGCCTTCGGCGACTCCGTCCAGCGCGGCGTCGACACCTGGGCCTGGGACATGGGAAACAACCTGAAGGCCAAAGCGGACACCATCGCCAACGCAGGCTTCGCCGACCACTACCTCAACGCCAGCAACCAGATGAACTCATGGTCGACTTGTGGGCCGACGGCCGCCAGCACATCGACGCCGGCGAAAGGGTTGGGCTCAAGGGCGAGATCCTCGACGGACATGACCGGGGGACCAACACGACACAGAAGTACCGGACCGACACCACCAACTGACCCGACCGCCCACGGAGGAACCCGACCATGCCGAAGGAAGCAGCCCACCGCCCCCGATCGGCCACAGCAGTGATCGTGCTCGGCATGTGCCTGGCGCTGCTCGGCGGTCTCGGGGCATGGTTGCTGCTCGGCCGGGAGTCGGCTCCACCATGCGGTGACCTGACGGAGGACCCCCGGATCCGGAAGTCGGTCGGCGAGGCCGTCCGGCCGGGAATGAGCTGCCAGGCACTCGGCGAGGCCATCGTCAACGCTTCGGCCGGCGACGACCGGGGCAACCACGCCCTCGCCCAGGCCCAGGCCCTCAATGACGTCCTCACCACACTGGGAGACCAGGAGGCCGGCGCAGTCACCGTCGCCCCGGCGCTCCGCCGCCCCCTGGCCGTGGCCCTGTCCGGCTACGCGGCCGACCTGCACGCCATGCTCGGCGGCATCGCCGTCGAGGACTTCGTGACCAAAGCGGCCCCGAGCGAACCGCCGTGGAATCCGGACGGCACCAACCACCTGACTGTCCTGACCGACACCCTCCGCAACGTCCTTCGCGCGATCGCCCAGGACCCCGATGCCTACGCGACACTCCGTCTGGCCGAGACCCGGACCATCGGAAAGCGCCTTGCCGCCGTACCCGCCGACGCCAAGGGGTACAGCCTCAGCGTGCCCCCGACCGAGAGCGCCCGCGCACTCGGCGTTCTCGACGGCATCGCCGACTCGGTCACCCACGACCTGGACGAGAACCAGTCACGGCAATGGCGTGACGCCGTCGTCCACCGGCTTGACGCCGGCCGCGCATCGACAGAAGGGGCCCTCGCGGCCACCTGGCTGGACGGACTGGCCGGCACCCCGCAGGCTCAGCGGTACGAACTCCTTCGCACCCAAGGAGTCGACATGACCCGCCTGTGGACGGAGCAGCGGAACATGGACAACCCCACACGCCAGGGGCTCCTGGCCCAGGTGGAACGCAGCTCACTCACTGCCTACCACGAAGTCAAAGCCTGACGTCGGTCAGCCCTGCGATCCTGCTGGCGTGGTAGACCGAGAGCCGGCCCTCGCAGTCCGGCGGCAGGCTCGGCCAGCGGACCGGGGATCCGGCCAGGTCCTCGGCGGCCGCGGCGGAGGAGACTGTCACCACTCCTTCGGGACTGTATGGAAGAACGTCCAGCACAGATCTCCCGTAGCGTTTGACTGCGCAGGTGAACCGAAGAAGTCGCAGCGCGGATACGAGCGGTGAGCGGCCCGGGCGACAACGCCAAGAAGCTGCCCTTAGAACTCCGCGGTCTGCAGGCCGGGCTCGATGTGGAAGCGGATGCGGGCGATCGCTCGCCGACGTGCGGCGGGAGAGGAAGCTGGGCTGACGCTGTTGGTGATCATCCGCCGCTCCCGGTGGAGCGGCGGGCGAGACGGGTGAGGCCGTGCTGGGGTCAGCGGACTCGTTGGACGTCGGTGGGCTTGTGGGGCGTGATGTTCCCCCGCTGCGGAATGAGATGGCCTCCGTCGGGCGAGGTGCTGGCTCGCCGTCGACCAGCGCGCCTTCCGCAAGAAGCCCGGGACAACGGGCGAGCATGCCACCGACGGTCAGCCTCTGCATACGCAGCGCAGCACCAATCCATGGCTGCCATGGCAAGAACCGTACTTTCGTCGTCCCAGTATTGGCCTTAGCCTGCCCTTCCGTGGCCACACGTCAGTGTTGCCGGCAGGCGGGGGTGTTCGTGGACGTCGTTGCTGAGACGGTCAAGATCCTTGTGGCGATGGCGGTAGGTGCCGCCACGGAGGTTGGTGCTGAATCTGCCCGTCAGGTCACAGACCTGGCACGGCGTCGGCTTGCCGTCACCGAGGGAGGCCGGACAGCGCTGGACGGCTTGGACAGCCAGCCCGCGGCCCCCGAGTCCGCGTCGGCCCTGGACGGTGAACTACGCCGCGAGACCGCGGCGGATCCTGACTTCGAAGCCCAGCTCAGAAACGCGATGACGGGTGACGGGGGGTCTCAGCCTTCGCTCGTGACCCACAGCGTCCAGATCGGCGGCCGTGCGCGGCTGAAGAACAGCCCGATCTCCCTGGGGCCTATCACGATCACCAATTCACCGGTCGGCTGGGCCACCGTGGTCATCGTCGTGGTTGCGGTGGCTGTTCTTCTTGTACTGGCCGTCGACGGCCGCACCCGCCTCCTCGACTCCGGAGCCCCCTCGCAGCCTAGCCAGCCGCCAGGCGGGCCGGCGATGTCTCAGACGGCTGTCCCTTCAGCAGTGTCCAGCGCCTCCGACGACACCGGCGCTGGCTCCGATCCCGTCGCCTCATCCGACGCCGGGGGAGTGGACGGCCCGACACGCGACGACCTTGCACCCCTTGTCAGTGAGGCTTCAGTCCTCACAGCACTTCCCGGCATCGACGACCTGCCAGCCGGATGGGTCGAGATCGAGGCGCCCTGGGCACAACAGGCCGAACCCCAGGATTCGGACCGGTTGAACGCGTCGTTCGTCGCGCGGGCCAAGTACTCGAACGGGAGCACCGCCCTCACCCGCTTCCTCGTATACGCCTACTCCGATCAGGCAGCAGCCGAAGCCGGCTACTCGCTCATCCGGTCAAGGGTCGGGAAGAGCGCGAGGGCCGCCAGTATGGCGAGTGTCGGCGACGAGTCGTTCGCATACAAGTTTCCGAATGGCCCGCTGGTCAGCGTGATGCGCTCGGCGACTGTGGTCGTCGAGGTGAGCGGCAGCGGAAGCAACGGCGTGCCCTACGCGGCTGAGGACATGGAAGCCATGGCACAACTCATGCAGGCACTGGTGCTATCGGCCCAGCTGGGTCTTTCTCACTGAAGGTGAGCAAGCTGGGAAGACCGGTTCGGCGCGCTGCCCGATGTCTGTCCCCACCCCCAGCAAGCAGTACGGACCGCCCGGGCCTCCTGCTCAGGGTAGACAGGCTCCCGCAGTCGGAGCCCCTGCCCGGGTTCGGCCCTCGGACTCGCCGTTGTCACTCCGATGAACAGGGTCGATAGCGTCGCCTGCGGGACTGGACCGAGGCGGGTTGTCTGGCCCCGCCTGCACGAAGTCCTCCTGGCCGAAGTACGCATGGCCAGCCTGCTCGACATGAACGACGCCGCGATCGACGCCTCCCATGCCAGAGCGCTGAAAGGGGGCTCACGCCGGACCTTCGCCGGTCGACCGCACCCGGTCGGGCAGCAAGCACCACCTGATCGTCGACTGGCACAGCACACCCCTCGCCGTCACCCTGACCGGCGGAAACAGGCACGACGTCACCCGGCTGACACCGCTGCTGGACGCAATCTCCCACATCCGCGGACTCCAAGGGAGACCGAGACATCGACCGGGCCGGCTGTTCGCCGACCGCGGCTACGACTACGACAAGTACCGGCGCGTCCTCCGGGCCCGCGGCATCACAGTCAAGATCGCCCGACGCGGTGTCCCACACGGCTCCGGCCTGGGCAACACCCGGTGTGTCGTCGAGCGGACCTTTCGCCTGACTCCACCGGTCCAAACGACTGCGGATCCGCCACGAGACATGCGCCGCCCTCCACCTCGGCCTGCTCCAACTCGCTTGCAGCATTGATGACGTACCCGTGAAGCGGGCACCTCGAGCTCGTCCACCGAGAGGTCTGGCAGACGTCCACGCTGCGGAGGGTGGGGCCGAGGCGTGGGCGGAGTACGGCTGGCAGAGCAAGGCGATCCAGCGGCACCGGTACAAGGTCCCGGCGGCGTCTGGGTTCCGGGCCAGCCACAGAGGAGGTTCAAGAAGTTCCTGACCAAGCTCGACAAGGAAGTCCCGGCCGGCCTCCAGGTTCACCTGATCCCGGACAACTACGCGACGCACAAGACGCCCGACATCAAGAAGTGGCTGCTGGCCCATCCGCGGTTCCACCTGCACTCCACACCCACCAGCGCGGCCTGGCTGAACCTGGTCGAGCGGTGGTTCGCCGAACTCACGCAGAAGAAGCTCAAGCGCGGCGTCCACCGCTCCGTCCAGGCTCTCGAACGCGACATCCGCGCCTGGCTCGCCGACTGGAACGAACAACCCAGACCGTCCGTCCGGACCAAGACAGCCGACGAGATCCTGGAGAAGGTCGCCGCCTGCTGCCGACGAATCTCCGACTCAGATCACTAGGCTGGGACGGAAATCGATCAAGGAGCAGAGCAGTGCGAATAGAGCGTCACCAGGTGGGTCAGGCCGCCCTGTCGGCAACCCGCGAGGACTTCACGAACCGCATCGGCGGCCGAGTGCACTCCATGTCGAGGGCCGGCCGGATGGCCACCTATGAATGGCAGTCGATCGCGGAGGAGTTCCTCGACTACCTGGGCGCCCTCTCCCTTGAGACACCCGACCTCGACACCCCGGAGGCCAAAGCCGTTCTCAAGGACGCCTCCGAAGCCGCGGCCGGTGCCGTCGCCTACGCCGCGTACCACCCGCACTGCACGTTCAATGTCTTCCTGGAGTACGTGAACTTCGGCATGAGCTACGACCCGGGTGACGACTCCCCCGAGGAGATGGTCACGCCGGGGGACTGGATCGACGCGCTGTGCCTGGCGGTGCTCCGGGACAAGGCGAAGTGGCACGGCGAGGCATTCCACTTCGCCCGGCAGAAGTTCGCCGAGCAAGCCAAGGGAACGCCGCTGGGTGAACTCGCCACAGGCATGACGGCCGTGGCCTTGGACTACACGGGCGACGACGAGGAGTACCCGCCGAGCGCGCAGGCCAAGCTCGCCGCCGTCGACGCCGCCCTGGACCGGATCCGGGCCCGCAGCAAGGAGACGGGTGAGCCTCTGCTGGACCAGCGCAACAGCGCAGCGTTGCGGACTCTGCGCGCCTTGGCCGCCGAGGACAAGGAGGCGTTCGACAGTGCTCTGGCCGACCTGCTGAGCCGGGAGTCCACCCTGCATGGGCCCAAGGCTTCCCCGAGCAGCCTTCTCCCGCTCGTCCCCATCGCCTTCGCGGCGCTCGCGTACCGGACGCTGGGCTGGGCGCCGGCCGTCCGCAGCGACTACCTCCCGCACGCGCTGGTCACCGCCTTCGAGACGCGAGGACCGCGGGTCGCGGGGTTCGGCCGGGACCGGCGGCCGGACGCTGTCGCCGCGCTCGCCGCGGGCCCGCTGGTGGTGGAGCGGCCGACCTGCGCCCGGGAGGGAATCCAGGGGATCGAGGCCATGTACGAGGAACACCTCCAGGAGTCATTCACTCCGGTCGACGGCAAACCCCTTCCTGTCTGGCGCCTGAGCAGCGTCCTGGAGGACCAGCAGCGCCTGTTCCGGTGGCGGTCGGGGAACCCCGGCGACATCGCGGACGCGCAGCTCGCCACGCTCCGGCTGGCCTCACAGACAGGGGCGGCCCTGTTCCGCATCGCACTGGCCGAGCCGGACACCGAGGTCGAGGTGTCCATCGGCGGCCGCACCCTGCGCTACCCGGCCAGCCGGGGGAGGGAAGCAGGCCCCGGGTACTGGCACATGGCCGTCGCCTTCGCCCTGATCACCGGCGTGCGCGAGGACCTCGCCCCGCTGGTGCTCACCGGCCCCACCTTCGCCGGCCCGGACGGCTCCGCGTTCACCGCGTACCGCGAAGCCCTCCACGCCTACCTCAAGGGTGCCGAGCCCGAAGCAGCCGCACAACGGGCACTGCACGAGGCGGAGAAGGCTAAGGACTGGGGTTTCGCGATGCCGCCGGCCGTGCTGCTGTCGCAGCTCGTGGAAGGTGACGAGGAGAGCTTCAATCTGGCCTTGGCTGACGCGCTCGAAGCCCACCGCGCCTACTACGAGGTCGCCGACCGCGCCGACGGCCCCGAGGTTTCTGTCAGCCTCGACGTCCTCGCGCTGGCCTGCCATGCTCGCCGCCGCGGCTGGACCATCCGCGTCGAGTCCCCTTACCTGCCGCAGTACCTCCTGGCGGCCGCCGAACCCTTCTAACGAAATCGTGCACGGTAGGCGGTGAGACGTCGGGGCCCCAGCGAGGGTTGGTTTTCACATCTGTCGTGCAGGCGTCAGGTCTGCGGTCTGATGGTGTGGGAGCAGACGGCCTGGACGGTGTCGCTCATATGCTCGCGGTGGCCGAGGTGGCGGGTGAGAACTCGCCAGTTCTTCAGAGGAGCGATCCCGTGCCCGACGTGGATCCGCCTGCAGGGATGGGCTTTGTGCTGCCGCTCGTGCATCTCCTCGTACCAGGCCGGGGCGTTCTTCTTGAACGTGCGATGTGGTTGCGTCACCACGCGCCCGCTGGTCTGGGCATCGAGACCTTGGTAGCCGGCGTCCGCGAGGATTTCCACCGCTGGACCGTTCGCCAGGAGCTTGACCAGCCCTTAGAGGTCGTTTTCACCTGAACTGCCACCTATAAGGTGTTTCTTGGGGTGCTGGATGGCGGTGCTGGTGAGACTGTCGATGCTGTCGCTCTTCGCCGGACAGGTGAGGTTGCGGATGGGGCTGGATTCGACGTGATCCTGTTTCATCCCAGGATGCCCGGTCTCCGCGGTGGCGTGCTTCCAGCGCCGCTGCTGTGCGCCTGGGCGCATGTGGTTCGTAGCGGTAGGCCGGAAGCATGGCGAAGCGACGTCCGTATCCGAGTGATCTGTCCGATGCCCGCTGGGAGTTGATCGAGCCGGTTCTGACCGCCTGGCGTCTCGAGCGCCGGCGCACGGCTCTGCACTTCGGCCGGCCACCCGAGCACGACCTGCGCGACATCATGGACGCGATCTTGTATGTCGACCGCACCGGGGTTCAGTGGCGCTATCTCCCGCACGACTTCCCGCCCTGGAACACCGTCTACGGCTACTTCGCCAAATGGGCCGACGAGGGCGTGTTCGTGCAGCTCAACGGCCTCCTGCGGCAACTGCTGCGCGAGAAGGAGGGCCGGAACGGCGAGCCTTCGGCGTGTGTGATCGACGCGCAGAGCGTCAAGACCTCCACTAGCGTTCCGGCCTCGAGCCAGGGCATCGATGCCGGCAAGAAGATCGTCGGCCGGAAGCGGAGCATCGTCACCGACACGCTCGGACTCCTCCTCGCCGTACTGGTCACCGCGGCAGGCGTGCAGGACTCGGTGGCCGGTACCACGCTGCTCGACCAGGTCGCCGCCGACCACCCGCGTGTCTGCAAGGTGTGGGTCGACGGCGGCTACCGACAGCACCTCGTCGAGCATGCCGCCGTTCTCGGCATCGACATGGAGATCACCGCCCGCAAGCCCGGGACCAGGGGTTTCACTCCGATCCCGAAGCGGTGGGCGGTGGAGCGGACCTACGGATGGCTCATGCTCCACCGGCGCCTGGCCCGCGACTACGAAACCCTGCCCACCCGCTCCGAAGCCATGATCCACCTCGCGATGGCCGGCCTCATGGCCCGCCGCCTCACCAGCGAGAACACCATTTCCTGGCGCGACCCGAAGAACACCACAGAACACCCCATCAAGGGATGAAACATCGGGCGAAAACGACCTCTAAAGCAGTGGCGCGGGATCGCCACCCGCTACGACAAGACCGCCCAGTCCTACGAAGCAGCCGTCACCCTCGCATCACTCCTGATGTGGGCGTGACATTTGACGACAGAACCTAGAGCGCCGATCAGCTTGTGCGCTGCCGCTTCGAGGCGTGGTGGTCCACTCCAGCCAGTCGCATCCGAGGTAGGCGCCGGGGTTCTGCAACGAAACTGTCCCGGTGTGCGCGCTGTCTACCCACTGCCCCGTCACGGGTGGCAGCTTGGGCAAGTCAGTGCAGCAGCGCAGCTGCCATCGGACGGAACTCAGGAGGGGCTGTGTGGAGCCGAGTTACAGCTTGGTTGGGTCGCAGATGGTGGGCTGGCGTCGCCGCGCTGCTCGCTGTCATCGCAATCGCTGTCTCCATCTGGTTGGCCCAGTCGAACGATGACTCAGGGCCGCAGAGGAACGGCGGTGGCAACTCCATCGTGGGGAACGACAATAAGTGCAATAACCTAGGGCATGAAGGCAACGTCAATTGCCAAGAAGGTGGGCGGTGAAGGTTGATAGATACCCTGTCAGGCTCGCCATCGCCTGCACACTTATGATCGCCGTACTACCGGCTTGCGCACCGCAAGAGCCTTCCAATGGTCAGCCGTCGACGAAGGGCCAAGAAACCCCTCAGCGTCAGCCGTCGGCGGAAGCAAGGGAGAGTGTCGGGATCCACGGGGACGACAATGACTGCAATGCTTTAGGAGAGCGCAGTAACGTCACATGCGTTCTACAGGATCCGCCACCTTCAGTTGCAGACGTCACCGTTTCCTGGCCTACGGCAAGCTTGTATCTCGCCGTAGGGGATCCAGCGACCTTCGATGCGCCGCCAGACCTAGGATCTGACGAAAATTACAATCGCTGCCTGAAGTGGAACGGATGGCTATCCAAGAAGCGTGAACTCTTCGCAGTTACCCCGGAGGTCCCGGTGGCCATGACAGTCGGAACGAACGACGTGGCGGCCATCACCGAGATCGAGGGGAGGGTGTTCACGAAGAGGGCCCTACCGAAGCAACACTTCCTCCTTAAGTGCCTGCATGGGGCTGGAGACCCGCTTCCGTTCCTGGCAGTAGCCGACACGGTTAAGCAGGAGGTCTCCGTCTACCGAAGCGAATTCGGAGTGCTCGAATTTGAAGGAAAGATGCCTCCAACGTCTATCAGCCTCGCAGGCAAGGCGGATGTGACCGGAAGAATCGCACTTCACTCTGAGTACGGATACGCTTATGAGGGTGCGATCATCGTGAAGCTAAGAAGGAACGGCAAGGAGGAGGTCAAGGTTATCGGGAGCCCTGAGAACCCGATTCGCTGGGTCGACAATCCATGCCCTCCCGTCACGGCGAAATGCCCGAACGCTTGGGGAGGCAAGCCTGCGTACGGATGGAATGGATCCAACTGGGAGAAGGGTTTTTCCCCTTTCCCGAGCGAGTGGGGTGATAATCCGTCGGACCCTCCAATGGGCCCGATGGATTAGCTAACGGGTGGGAGGACAGGCCCGTGACGGTCCGCTCCAGTCTGCCTCCTCCGGCTCCGGGCCCTCGTCCTCGTACAGCGGCTCGTACACGAGACGGTCGCCGTAGTATTTCGTATCCCGCGCGAATCCCGACACCGCCGCAGTGAGCCGTTTTCATCCTGTCTCTGTGGAGTGAAATGGCAGGTCAGCAGGGGTGTGTGACGAGACGAGGCTCCTGGTCGTTGCGATGGTGTTCTCTACGCACCACGCATCGTCCGAGGAGCCTCGCTTGGTCCCGTATCGTGCCACTATAGATGTCCCGCATGAGCTGGTTGAGCATGTTTCCTGGCTCATCTACGCACGAAGGTGTGAACGCGGTTCGCGATGGCGGAAGCTGGGCTGCTTCCGGCAGGCCCTGCTCGCGCTGGTCCATCTGCGGAAGAACGAACCGCTGCCCGCCCTGGCGGCCGGCTTCGGCGTCTCGACAGCCACAGCCTGGCGCTACGTCAGCGAGACTCTCGACGTCCTCGCGGCGTGGGCACCGGGCTTGCACGAGGCCCTGACCGGCCTGGGCGAGGGTGACCACGTGATCGTCGACAGCCGCCCTGATCCCCATCGACCGCATCGCCGCCGACGAGCCGTACTACTCCATGAAACATCGGAAGCACGGGATGAACGTACAGGTCATCGCCCGTCCCGACGGAACACCGTCGTGGTTCTCCCGAGCGACACCGGGCCGCACCCACGACCTGACCGCGGCCCGATCCCACGGCATCGTCCATGCCTGCCTGACCCGGCAGGTCCTCGTTCTCGCAGACCGCGCCTACCAGGGTGTCGGCGCCACCTTCCGCACCCCGTACTACCACCACCGCGAACAGCCCGATCACTACCAGCAGTTCAACCGCGACCACGCCCGGCTCAGAGCTCCCGGGGAACGGGCCTTCGCGCAGATGAAGTCCTGGCGGATCCTCCGCCGGGCCCGATGCTCCACCCGCCGCATCGGCACCCTCGTCCAAGCCGTCCACACCCTGCTGACCTGCAGCTATTCAGGATGAAAGAGGCTCAGTGAGCTTCTTCAGAACGGCCACGATCGGGTGACGGCTGTATCTGCCAAGGTCGGCCACTGCCGCAGCTCGAAAACCGAGTCAACCGAGAAGAGCCGTTCAATCCCTGGTGTGACGGCTGAAGAAGCTCGGTGGCTCGACGCCGAGTGCACGGTCCGCGGATGGTGGCGGCACCTCGTGCTGGCTGGCCGCTCCGCCCTTGAAAGCTGAGGCCGGTTAACGGACCTGGGTCGAGACCGGGTCCAGGAAGAAGAGGCACTGCGTCGCGTTGAACTCGCCCACCTCAGCGACGAAGCGGAACTTATCGCCCGCCCGGACGGTCTCGGGAGTGCTTCGGCCAGTCAGCTGGAGGTCGCGGGTGTTGACGTCCTCGTACTTGAAGGCAGGGCCGCCCTCCGTCTTCGGACCCTGGTCGCCCGGGCCCAGGAGGAAGTCGTAGCGGGTGTCGTAGTCGCCGTGGGCAGGCATGTGCACGATCGAGCCGTCGAAGGCGACCGTCTTGCCCACGTACTTGGTCGCGAAGTCCGAGATCGAGCCGTCGCAGCTGTCCGGAGTCTTCAGCAGCGCCGCGAACTCCGCATTGGTCTCGGTCGTGATCACCTCAGCGGGAGCTGACCCGGCCGCGGCCGGAGTCGGCGTGGCGGAGGGTTCTGCGCTCGCGGTGGCCGTCGTCGGATTGTTCGACTCCTTCTCGCCTTCATCCTCAAGGGCCGAGGCCACGCCGATGATGATGGCCAAGACCACGAAGCCGCCGACAGCAGCACCGATCAAGAGCCGCGGCACCGGTTTCTTCGGCCGGCGGAAGTCGAGGGTGGAACGCAGCATGCCCTGCGTCTGTCCCACCAGCTCCCAGCCGTCCTTCTGCATCTTCGAGATCACCAAGCCGTCGGTACCGCGAACTGCCTGCACAGTCTTGTGCTCGTACCTGATCACGTCGGCCACGCGGCTCCGGCCCCCTCAAAGAACTGCTCGTACCAACTGCCCCGTGAGCATAAGCGCCGTACACGGCCAGGCGCTCCCCCTGTCTGGCGTCGAGGCGCGTGGCCCGGGTTCAGTAGGGCGGTTCCAATCCGTAGCCGTTTGTGTTCTTCGCCCGTGCCGAGCGGGGCGCCTGGGGGTCGGTGAGCGCGTTGAGAGTGGCGCGGGCCGCGCTGCGCACTGCTTCCGGGGGAGCGTCGGTCAAGGGCTGAACGAAGGCGTGGGCGGGATGTGCGTCAGGGCCGAAGGAGGCGAGGGCGTCGAGGGCGTCGGTGACCATGCCCCAGCTCTGGTGTCGGACGGCGCGTGTGAGGGCGTCGGTGAGCACGGGTATGGCGATGGGGTCCTTCAGTTCGGCCAGGCAGGACAGGTAGAGGCCGGCGGGGATGGGCGCGGACGGGCGTGCGGGGTTGATGTGCCGCAGGCCGTCGGCGAGGAGGGGGACGAGACGGCTCGCGGCCTGAGGATAGCCGCTGACGCCGTAGAGGGCTCGCCAGTCGTCCACCCCGCTTTCGAGGGAGCGGAGTAGGTCGGGGAGCGCGCGGGGGTCGCGGTGGTCGGCCAGGGTCATGACCGCCTCCTGGTACGCCTCGCGGACGACAGCGTTGCCGGTTGCCCAGACATCAGGGCCGTGGGCGGTGCGCAGGGTGGCCGTGTGGTCGGCGAGGGCGTCGAGGAGGAGTTCGGTGTCCTCGGGGGCGATCTGGAATCGGCCGCCGAGCCACCCGCTGAATCCGCCCTGGATGATGCGGGCTGCGGCCCAGTCGTCTGGGAGCAGGTCGAGCAGGGAGGTCAGCACGGGGCGGGGCAAGGCGCCGGGAAGGTGCTTGGTCATGGGGATGGCGTCGTACCGGATGGCGACATCGGGGCTGGTCAGCTGCGCGACAAGAAGGTCCGTGCGCTCCGTGATCCGGTCGCCCAGAACGGTGTGGAGGGTCCGCAGGACGCTGCTCACCGGGGAGTGCTCCTCCCAGAGGTGGTCGGGATCGAAGCGGTCGGTGGCCAGGTGAGCGGGACGCGTGGTGGGGGCGACGACGCGACCGCGGACGTGCAACGGCCACGTGCACGTCCCGCATCCGTCGCACAGCTTCTCGGTGGTCGGGGCCTTGGCGATGTCTTGCAGAAGGGCGATCGCGTCAGACACCAGGCCGACGCTGCCGGTGGCCCGCTCCGGGGCGATGAGGGCCAGGTGGGCGAGGGCCGAGAGCCGGACGGAGGCGTCGATGTGAGGGCGTTCGGGGCCGTCGATCAGCCCCTCCAGCAAGGACACCACGATCGCCCTCGTCTGCGGCAGCCGCAGGGTCAGCCGCGCCAGCGTGCGGACGACCAGCAGCCGCTCCACGATCCCGCCCTCGGCTGGCAGACGCCCGGCCAGGATGCGGGCGGCGCGCCTGCCGTCGGCGAGGAAGAGGCCGACGGCTTCGATCGCCGGGCGGCGCACCGACGGATCGGGGTCCGCGGCGTAGTGGACGAAGTGCTCCGCCCGCTCAGGAATCTCTGCGGTGATGGCGACGTGCGCGGTCGACTCGACCCCGTTGACCGTGTAGCAGTCCACCTCCGGGTCGCGGTTCATGCTCTCGCGTCCGATGCCGAGGAGCAGCCTGACGATTTTGGCCCGGTCCGGGGTGGCCGGGTCGTCCGCCATGGCGAACAGGAACGGCAGGCTCAGCGCCGTGCACGGATCGACGGCCCCATGGTCATGGGCTTCCGCGTAGAACCCCTCGAACGCCTCGGCCCGTACCTCTGGGGCCGGGGAGAGCATGTTCAAGAGGTGGTCAGGGACCCCGCAGACCTGTCCGGGCAGGTGGCCGGTCGTCCAGTCGACATCGTGCACGTTGATCATGAACGACAGTCTGCAAGGACCCACTGACATCGATCGCACCGGCCGAGCGCCTGGGAGCTCTGCGGCGCACGGGCGACGTCCCGCGTCACCCTGACCCCGTCGTCCGAGCAGCACCAGGGCGGGAGTCTCCTGGGGCTCGTAGCCGCCGAAGACGAACTCGCGCACCTGCTCCTCGAAGTGGGTGCGTAACTGCTCCTCGGTGAGGAAGTAGACGCTGGGGTCGCTCACCGGCCCGCCTTCAGGGTCTCGGTCTCCGTCTTCCAGAGGGAGATCTGGTCGAGTAGGGCCTGGCGGTCCAGCGGGTCCACGGCCCGGCGGGCGTCGCGGACCGCGAGGACGCGCTGCCACCATGCCTCGCGGGTGGCCGGGTCGGCGGCCGTGTTGGACCGGTGGGCCAGCAGGCCGATCAGCTCGTTGGCATTCTCGACCGCGATGTCGTAGACGATGGTGGTCGGGGTGTGCTCGTCGAGGGAGCGGGGCGTCTCGGACATGAGAGGTCTCCTGTTCTTAGAGGTGGTTGTGATCCGTCGGCTGGGCGCCAGGAACGGGGAGGGGGCCTGGATGTCCGACGGACGCACCTTCTGCTACGCCGGGATCCGGGAAGGCCATAGTTCGCTCGGCTGTGGCCGGCTTCCCGGGGAGGCACCGGCGTCCGGAGTGCTCTTCACGGTCTGGGGCGAGCCTGACCGGGTGACCAGCGAGGACAGTCTCGGCGAGGTCCGTGTCGTGGGGTTCGTGATCGCTGAGGGTGGTCCGGCACGGTTCGACCACGTCAAGCGGAGCTAGGGGATGGGGCCGGTGCATCAGGCGGTCGCGAGGTTCCCTTCCGGTCGCATGGTCACTTTCCTGACGATCGACCGTGCCTACGGGCTCATCGACCCGGAGGCGGAGATCTGCCGGAGCGACCGGAAGATCTGCTTCCCGTCCGGGGACCTGCCGCACTGACCTGGCGGCGGTGCGCGGCCTTCAGCCGCGTACCGCTCCGCCGGAGCTGCCGGAGCGGCTGGAAGGTCTGTTTCCCGTCCGGGGACCTGCCGCACTGTCCCGCAAAGAGATCTGCCGGAGCGGCTGGAAGGTCTGCTTCTCGTCCGAGGACCTGCCGCGCTGACCTGGCGGTGGTGCGCGGCTTTCAGCCGTGTGCCGTCCCGCGAGGGTTTGCGGTCCGGGTCGGTCCCATCAGAGCGACCGGATCGTCGAGCGGGCCGTCGTGTCACCGGTCTTCACCGCGTCGTCCATGGTGTGTGTTCTTGTGTGTCATGTGCGGGAGCCGGGTGCGGAGGTTCGTGGTGACTGGTCCTGTCTGGTGATGGCCCATGTGACCTGTTGGATGGTGTGGGTGGAGGAGGTCGCTGTAGGGATTTTGGGGTAGGGCGGTGGCGTGTGTCTGGGTCGCGTTGTTGTGTTCGGTGGCGGCTTGGAAGGTGCCGGGGCGGCGGTAGTTGTCGGCGAGGTTGAGCTGCAGTGAGGGATGGAAGCCGGTGGTGTGGAGGTCGGCGTGGTGGTTCTGGGTGCGTTGTTCGGTTATGGCGTCGGCAGCGTCCAGGGCGCGGATGTTCCAGGCGAGGGCTTGGGCGGGGTCTTTGTAGAGGTCTGCCGGGTGGTGGGCGAGCGTGCGGCGGTGCAGTGGGTCACCGGTGACACCGATTGTGGACCGTAGGTTCAGCAGTTTTTGCGGGCGGAGGCGCGGTTACCGGTTCGTCCTTCGGTGACGCGTGGCTTGTTGCTTCCATGGTCGGGTCGGGGCCGGCGGGTGTGGTGGTCATGGAGTGTTCCTTTTCGTCTTTCTCAGGCCGGGTGGCCGGGTGGCCGGGTGGCCGGGTGGCCGGGTGGCGGGGTGTGGTGGGTGTGGCCTGGGTGGTGAGATCGCCGCGGTCGGTGGAGCGGATTGTGA
>NZ_JBHVRX010000045.1:0-54505 GCF_042885515.1 Streptomyces sp. NPDC058052
GAACCAGCGCGACCTCGCCGCCAAGTACCCCGTGATCCTCGGCGGCGCCGCCCTCACCCGCGCCTACGTCGAACAGGACCTCCACGAGATCTACCAGGGAGAGGTCCGCTACGCCCGCGACGCCTTCGAGGGCCTGCGGCTCATGGACGCCCTCGTCGCCGTCAAGCGCGGCGTCCCCGGAGCCGTGCTCCCCGAGCTGAAGCAGCGCCGGGTCGCCAAGGGCACCGCCGCCCTCCAGGTCGACGAGCCCGAGCCCGGCGGCCGCTCCGACGTCGCCACCGACAACCCCGTCCCCACCCCGCCGTTCTGGGGCACCCGCGTCGTCAAGGGCATCCCGCTCAAGGACTACGCCTCCTGGCTCGACGAGGGCGCCCTCTTCAAGGGCCAGTGGGGCCTCAAGCAGAACCGCGCCGGCGACGGGCCGACGTACGAGGAGCTGGTGGAGACCGAGGGCCGGCCGCGGCTGCGCGGCTGGCTGGAGCGCCTGCACACCGAGAACCTGCTGGAGGCGGCCGTCGTCCACGGCTACTTCCCGTGCGTCTCCAAGGGCGACGACCTGATCATCCTCGACGACTCCGGCAACGAGCGGACCCGCTTCACCTTCCCCCGCCAGCGCCGCGGCCGCCGCCTCTGCCTCGCGGACTTCTTCCGCCCCGAGGAGTCCGGCGAGACCGACGTCGTCGGCCTCCAGGTCGTCACCGTCGGCTCGAAGATCGGCGAGGCCACCGCCGAACTCTTCGCCTCCGACTCCTACCGCGACTACCTCGAACTCCACGGCCTCTCCGTGCAGCTGGCCGAGGCCCTCGCCGAGTACTGGCACGCGCGCGTCCGCGCCGAGCTGGGCTTCGGCGGCGAGGACCCCGAGGCCGTCGAGGACATGTTCGCGCTCAAGTACCGCGGCGCCCGCTTCTCGCTCGGCTACGGCGCCTGCCCCGACCTGGAGGACCGCGCGAAGATCGCCGAGCTGCTCCGGCCGGAGCGGATCGGCGTGCACCTCTCGGAGGAGTTCCAGCTCCACCCCGAGCAGTCCACCGACGCCATCGTCATCCACCACCCCGAGGCGAAGTACTTCAACGCCCGGTGACCGTCCGGTGACCACGCGCTGACGCCGGACCGTAAATCGCGGCACCGGCGGTGATCGAGACGTACACTTGTCGGTCCAGTGCAGGCCGGTCCTCCTCCCCGTACCGGGAGTGGGGGCCGGCCTTTCCGTCCCTCCATGGAGGTGTGCCGGATGACCAGTACGGTCCCCGCGTCCCTGTTCCACGCCAACGGAAGCTCCGCCCTGCAGGCGGTCTTCCTCGACATGGACGGGACCCTCGTCGACACCGAGGGCTTCTGGTGGGACGCCGAGGTCGAGGTCTTCGCCGACCTCGGGCACCGCCTCGACGAGGCATGGAAGGACATCGTCGTCGGCGGTCCCATGACCCGCAGCGCGGGCTACCTGATCGAGTCGACCGGCGCCGACATCACCCTCGACGAGCTGACGGTGCTGCTCAACGAGAAGTTCGAGAAGCGCATCGAGCGCGGCGTCCCCCTCATGCCGGGCGCCGAGCGGCTGCTCACCGAACTGGCCCGCCACTCCATCCCGACCGCCCTCGTCTCCGCCTCCCACCGGCGGATCATCGACCGCGTCCTGGAGTCCGTCGGCCGCGACCGCTTCCACCTCACCGTCGCCGGCGACGAGGTCGTCCGCACCAAGCCGCACCCGGAGCCGTACCTGACCGCCGCCCGCGGCGTCGGCGCCGACCCCGCCCTGTGCGCCGTCATCGAGGACACCGCGACCGGTGTCGCCGCCGCCGAGGCGGCCGGCTGCCGGGTCGTCGCCGTGCCCTCCGTCGCGCCGATCCCCGCCCTCCCCGGCCGGGTCGTGGTCCGCTCCCTCGAAGAGGTCGACGTCCCCTTCCTGAGGACCCTCGTATCCGGAATCTGAGCGGAATTTGAGCTTTCTCTGAGCATTACCCCGGGTATTCGCCGAGACCGCCTTCCGTGACGTTCTCCCGCCCGCCCCCGCACGACTTCCGTGCAATTGGATCAGGCCACCCATCGAATTGCAGCCGCGTGACCTTGGTCACCCAGCGTGCTCATCGAGGGGTGGCCTGACCGCGTTCCATGCCCGGAATGCGGACGTCCGCCGCACCCCTGTGTCCCGATTCGCTCGGAACCGTCCGCCTCGCGCACCGCATGACTATCGAACCGACCGCATTCATGATCACCCTGCGATTACCCCCCACCGGCCACCCCGTCCGGCAATAGCGGCGCCGCCCACTAATCTTTCGCGAGTACTTCGCCGCTATCACCGCGTGCACCGGCGCATACCCAAGTCGCCGAGAACACAGGACCGATCGCAACTTCCCGGCCCGATCGCTCCCGCCCCGACCGGGCGGCGGCGGCGGAGTGTCGTCATGACCGCTGTACCCCAGGCCGGCTGAGGAGAACGTCCCTTGATGAACCGCAAGACCTTGGTGCTGCCGGCCGTTGCCGGACTGCTCGCCCCGCTGCTCGCCGCCTGTGGCACGGGAGAGGACGGCAGAGCCATCGTCGTCGGAACGACCGACCAGTTCGTCGCCACCGAGGAGGCCCCGGCCCCCCTCGACCCGGCCTACGCCTACGACACCGGCGCCTGGAACATCCTCCGCCAGACCGTCCAGACCCTGGTCCACGTCCCCCGCGGCGGCGGCCAGCCGGTCCCCGAGGCGGCCGAGAGCTGCGGCTTCTCCGACACGGCGAGCGAGAGCTACCGCTGCGTCCTGCGCTCCGGCCTCACCTTCGCCGACGGCAGCCCCGTCACCGCCGAGGACGTCAAGTACTCCATCGACCGGGTCCGGAAGATCAAGTCCGACAACGGCGCCGCCGCCCTCCTGTCGACCATCGACACCGTCGAGACCAAGGGCGACCGCGAGGTCGTCTTCCACCTCAACGCCCCCGACGCGACTTTCCCGTACAAGCTCTCCACGCCCGTCGCCGGCATCCTCAGCAAGGACAAGTACGCCGCCGACGCGCTCCGCGAGGGCTTCCAGGTGGACGGCTCCGGCCCGTACACCCTCAAGGCCGAGCAGGAGGGCGACCAGGCCACCCGCTTCGTCTTCTCCCGCAACCCCCGCTACAAGGGCGACATCACGCCCCGCAACGAGCAGGTCGAACTCCGCGCCTACGCCGACGCCGGCGTCATGGGCAAGGCCCTGGAGAGCAAGGACATCGACATGATGGCCCGCTCCCTCTCCCAGGAGCAGATCCGCGACCTCACCGAGACCCCCACCGACGGCATCCGCGTCTCCGAGGTCCCCGGCCTGGAGATCCGCTACCTCGGCTTCAACACCAAGGCCCCCGCCGTCGAGGAGAAGGCCGTCCGCCAGGCCATGGCCGCCGTCGTCGACCGCGGCGCCCTCGTCAACCGGGTCTACGGCCCCACCGCCGAGCCGCTCTACTCGCTCATCCCCTCCAGCATCGCCGGCCACGCCACCCCCTTCTACGAGGAGTACGGCGAGGGCGACCCCGACCGCGCCCGCTCCATCCTCCGCAAGGCCGGCGTCAAGACCCCGGTCAAGCTGACCCTGAACTACACCACCGACCACTACGGCGCCGAGACCGCCCAGGAGTTCGCGACCCTGAAGAACCAGCTCATCGCGAGCGAACTCTTCGACGTCACCGTCAAGGGCACCGCCTGGTCCGAGTTCCGCCCGGCCCAGCGCCGCGGCGACTACGCCGTCTACGGCCTCGGCTGGTTCCCCGACTACCCGGACCCGGACAACTACGTCGCGCCCTTCCTCGACAGCGACAACTTCCTCGGCACCCCGTACGTCAACAAGACCGTCCGCGACCAGCTCATCCCGCGGTCCCGCCGCCAGGCCGACCGCACCGCCGCCAACCCCGTCTACCAGCAGATCCAGAAGATCGTCGCCCAGGACGTACCCGTCCTGCCGCTCTGGCAGGGCAAGCAGTACGTCGCCGCCCGCGACGACATCAACGGTGTCGAGTACGCCCTCAACACCTCTTCCGACCTGCTGCTCTGGGAGCTGAGCCGCGGCACCACCGCCTGACCCCTTCGTTGTACCGGCCGCGCAGCCACGCGCGGCCGGCCTGGCAAGAGATCACGAGGCAAGTTCTGTGAAGACGCACCACAAGTGGCTGACCGCCCCGCTCGCCGCGGGGCTCTCCGCCGCCCTCCTCGGCGGCTGCGGCACCGAGCAGGGCCAGGGTTCCGGCTCGGCCGACGCCATCCGGGTCGGCATGTCCGACGAGATCATGGCGACCGACCCCGCGGCCGGCTACGACCCCGGCTCCTGGCTGCTGTTCAACAACGTCTTCCAGTCCCTCCTCGCCTTCCCGAAGGGCGGCTCCCTGCCCGAGCCCGAAGCCGCCGAACAGTGCGGCTTCGGCGACGGCAGCACCGTCTACACCTGCACCCTCCGCCCCGGCCTGAAGTTCTCCAACGGCAACCCGCTCACCTCCGAGGACGTCAAGTTCTCCTTCGAGCGCGCCCTGAAGATCGCCGACCCCTCCGGCCCGGCGCCGCTGCTCTCCACCATCGACACCATCGAGACCCCCGACGAGCGGACCGTCGTCTTCCGTCTCAAGGTCCCGGACGCCACCTTCCCCAGCAAGATCGCCTCCGGCGCCGGCTCCATCGTCGACCACCGCGAGTACCCCGCCGACGCCCTCCGCACCGACGGCAAGGCCGTCGGCTCCGGCCCGTACAAGCTGGACTCCTTCAGCGACACCGAGGCCGTCTTCTCCGCGAACACCGGCTACCAGGGCACCGCGGAACGCCGCAACGACCGCGTCGCCCTCAAGCTCTACCAGGGCGACCGCACCGCCCTCGCCAAGGCGTTCACCGACGGCGACGTCGACGTCGCCTACCGCGGCCTGTCCGCCGCCGACATCTCCGCGCTGGAGACCTCCACCGAGGACCGCGACGTCCAGGTCGTCCAGGGCGGCAGCGCCGAGGTCCAGCACCTCGTCTTCAACGTGAAGGACCCCGTCGTCGGCAAGCCCGCCGTCCGCAGGGCGATAGCCCAGCTCGTCGACCGCGACGCCCTCGTCGAGGACGTCTACAAGTCGACCGCCACCCCGCTCTACTCGATCGTCCCGGCCGGCATCAACGGCCACAACACCGCCTTCTTCGACACCTACGGTGCCCCCGACGCCGCCAAGGCCAAGAAGGCCCTCCGCAGCGCCGGCATCAAGGACAAGGTCACCCTGACCCTCTGGTCCACCCCCAGCCGCTACGGCCCCTCCACCGACGCCGAGCTCAAGGCCATCGCCGCCCAGCTCAACGCCGGCGGCCTCTTCGACGCCGACGTGAAGTCCGTCCCCTTCGAGCAGTACGAGGAGGACATCGCCGCCGGCAAGTACGGCGTCTACGTCAAGGGCTGGGTCCCCGACTACCCCGACGCCGACAACTTCACCGCCCCCTTCTTCGGCGAGGGCAACGTCCTCTCCAACCACTACGAGAACAAGACGATCACCGGCACCCTCCTGCCGAAGACCGCCGCCACCGCCGACCGCTCCGCCACCGACGAGGAGTACGGCGCCATCCAGGACGCCGTCGCCGAGGAGGTCCCCCTCCTCCCGCTCTGGCAGGGCAAGCAGTACGCCGTCACCCGCGACGGCGTCACCGGCCTCGAATGGACCCTCGACGCCTCGACCGTCTTCCGCTTCTGGGAGCTCCGCAAGAGCTGACCCCCGCGGCGAACGCGGAAGGGCCCGGTGCACGCCGAACGCACCGGGCCCTTCCGTCCGCCGTCGCCCTACTGGCCGTTGCCCCCCGGACGCACCAGACCGCTCTCGTACGCGTACACCGCCGCCTGCACCCGGTCGCGCAGCCCCAGCTTCGTCAGCACATGCCCCACGTGCGTCTTCACCGTCGTCTCGCTGACGAACAGATCCGCCGCGATCTCCGCGTTCGACAACCCGCGGGCCACCAGCTTCAGCACCTCCACCTCACGGTCGGTGAGCGTGCCCAGCGTGTCCGGCACCTGCTCCTCGCCCGTCGGCAGATGCGCCGAGTACTTGTCGAGCAGCCGCCGCGTGATCGACGGGGCCAGCATCGCCTCGCCCGCCGCCACCACCCGGATCGCCTGCACCAGCTCGTTCGCCGGGGCGTCCTTCAGCAGGAAGCCGCTCGCCCCCGCCCGCAGCGCCTCCACCACGTACTCGTCGAGATCGAAGGTGGTCAGCACCAGCACCTTCGCCGGCCCGTCCCGGCCGGGGCCGGTGATCTGCCGGGTCGCCTCCACGCCGTCCATCCGCGGCATCCGGATGTCCATGAGCACCACGTCCGGCTGGAGGGCCCGCACCTGGTCCTGCGCCTGCAGACCGTCACCGGCCTCGCCCACCACCGTGATGTCCTGCTCCGCCTCCAGAATCATCCGGAAGCCGGTGCGCAGCAGCGGCTGGTCGTCGACCAGGAGGACGCGAATCGTCACAGGGGCTCCTTCACGAGGCGGGCCGGTCCCCGCCCATTCTGCCCTGCGCCTCTTCGCCCGACTCCGGCGGGCGCGCGGAAACGATCTCCAGCGGGTACACCGGGGGAGTCCCGCCGAACTCCGGACACACCGCCCGGTGATCGCACCAGCCGCACAGCTTCGTGGGCCGCGGCCGCCAGTCGCCCGTCTCCGTCGCCGTCCGGATCGCGTCCCACAGCGCGTGCAGCTTCCGCTCCACCCGCCGCAGGTCCGCCTCCGCCGGGTCGTACGTCAGCACGTCCCCGCTGCCCAGATAGACCAGCTGCAGCCGGCGCGGGATCACGCCCTTCAGCCGCCACACCACCAGCGCGTAGAACGTCATCTGGAACAGCGCGCCCTCGCTGTACTCCGGCCGCGGCGCCTTCCCCGTCTTGTAGTCGACGATCCGCACCTCGCCCGTCGGCGCCACGTCCACCCGGTCGATCACCCCGCGCAGCCGCAGCCCCGACTCCAGCTCCGTCTCCACGAACAGCTCGCGCTCCGCCGGTTCGAGCCGCGCCGGATCCTCCAGCGTGAACCACCGCTCCACCAGCGACTCGGCCTCCGCCAGCCACTGCCCCAGCCGGTCGCCCGCCGGATCGTCGGCGAACAGCTCGCCCAGCTCCGGCCGCGACTCGAGCAGCCGGTCCCACTGGCCCGGGATCATCGCCTTCGCCCGCGGCACCGTCCGCTCCGCCGCCGGATCGTCGAAGAGCCGCTCCAGCACCGCGTGCACCAGCGTCCCCCGCGTCGCCGCCGCGCTCGGCTTCTCCGGCAGCCGGTCGATGACCCGGAACCGGTACAACAGGGGACACTGCATGAAGTCGCTCGCCCGCGAGGGAGACAGCGACATGGGCGCCCGGGGCCCCTCCGGGAGCCGCTCGCTCGTACTCATGACACAGACCCTACGACCCGCCACCGACAGCGAGCCGCATACCATCGACGCATGACCCGTCGCGCTGCATGATCGACCCGAGACGCACCGGCGCGGTCACCCCCGGCGACGAGAGGAACCCGTGAACCAGGACGAGCCCAAGCCGCAGCGGACCGAGGAACCCGGCGGCGGGATCCTCATGGGCCGGCCCTTCGGCGTGCCCGTCTACGTCGCTCCCAGCTGGTTCCTCGTCGCCGCCCTCATCACCTGGGTCTTCGGCGACCAGATCGAACGGGTCCTCCCCGACCTCGGCACCGCCCGCTACCTCGTCTCCCTCTTCTTCGCCGTCGCCTTCTACGCCTCCGTCCTCGTCCACGAGCTCGCCCACACCATCGCCGCCCTCCGCTTCAAGCTCCCCGTGCGGCGCATCCAGCTCCAGTTCTTCGGCGGCGTCTCCGAGATCGAGAAGGAGTCCGAGACCCCCGGCCGCGAATTCGTCCTCGCCTTCGTCGGCCCCCTCCTCTCCCTCGTCCTCGCCGGCCTCTTCTACCTCGCCATGCACGCCGTCGAACCCGGCACCGTGCCCGGCGTCCTCCTCGCCGGCCTGATGATCTCCAACCTCATCGTCGCGATCTTCAACCTCCTCCCCGGCCTCCCCCTCGACGGCGGCCGGATGCTCCGCGCCGTCGTCTGGAAGATCACCGGCAAGCCGATGAGCGGCACCGTCGCCGCCGCCTGGGTCGGCCGCGCGCTCGCCGTCACCGTCCTCATCGGCCTCCCCCTCCTCACCCGCACCGGCTGGCTCGGCAACTCCACCGCCGACATCGACGGCTTCACCACCGTCACCGACGCCCTCCTCGCCGCCATCCTGGCCGCGATCATCTGGACCGGCGCCGGCAACAGCCTCCGCATGGCCCGCCTCCGCGAGCACCTCCCCGACCTGCGCGCCCGCGCCCTCACCCGCCGGGCCATCCCCGTCGAACCCCACACCCCCCTCTCCGAGGCCCTCCGCCGCGCCAACGAGGCCGGCGCCCGCGCCCTCGTCGTCGTCGACGGCACCGGCGGCCCCACCGGCATCGTCCGCGAGACCGCCATCGCCGCCGTCCCCCAGCACCGCCGCCCCTGGGTCGCCGTCACCACCCTCGCCCAGGACCTCAACCCCGGCATGCGCGTCCCCGCCGAACTCACCGGCCAGCCGCTGCTCGACCACCTCCGCGCCACCCCCGCCACCGAGTACCTCGTCGTCGAGGAGACCGGCGAGATCTACGGGGTCCTCGCCACCACGGACGTCGAGCGCGCCTTCGTGAAGGCCATGGCACGACCCTCCTCCTGAGCCCGGTACTCTTGTTCACATGTCCGAACCGACCGGTGCCGCCCGCCGACGCGGGCCCTTCAAGGTCGGGGACCAGGTTCAGCTGACCGACCCCAAGGGCCGCCACTACACGTTCACGCTCGAAGAGGGAAAGAACTTCCACACCCACAAGGGTTCCTTCCCGCACGACGAGCTGATCGGCGCTCCCGAGGGCAGCGTTGTCCGCACCACCGGAAACGTGGCCTACCTCGCGCTGCGCCCCCTGCTCCCCGACTACGTCCTGTCCATGCCCCGCGGCGCCGCCGTGGTCTACCCGAAGGACGCGGGACAGATCCTCGCCTTCGCCGACATCTTCCCCGGCGCGCGCGTCGTGGAGGCCGGCGTGGGTTCCGGCTCGCTCAGCAGCTTCCTGCTCCGCGCCATCGGCGACAGCGGCATGCTGCACTCCTACGAGCGCCGTGAGGACTTCGCCGAGATCGCGAAGGGCAACGTCGAGCGCTACTTCGGCGGCCCCCACCCGGCGTGGCAGCTGACCGTGGGCGACCTCCAGGACAACCTGACCGACACCGACGTCGACCGGGTCATCCTCGACATGCTCGCCCCCTGGGAGTGCCTGGAGGCCGTCTCCAAGTCGCTCGTCCCGGGCGGCATCCTCTGCTGCTACGTGGCCACCACCACCCAGCTCGCCCGCACCGTGGAGTCCATCCGCGAGATCGGCTGTTACGCCGAGCCGCAGCCGTGGGAGTCCATGATCCGCAACTGGCACGTCGAGGGCCTGGCCGTCCGCCCCGATCACCGCATGATCGGCCACACCGGCTTCCTCGTCACCGCCCGCCGCCTCGCGGACGGTGTGGAGCCCCCGATGCGCCGCCGCCGCCCCGCCAAGGGCGCCTACGGCGAGGACTACGACGGCCCCAACAAGGGCTGACACTCCGACAGGACCCGGCCGACGCCGCCGCCCGACCACCCCGCACCGCGGGGAACCGGACGGCGGCGTCGCCGTGTTCGGCACCCCTGTTCGACACCCCCCGGCTGTTCCGCCGCCCTGTGACGTGTGGCACGATGCCCGCAACCCCTCGGCACGACCCTCACAGGAGACGTCTCGCGTGCAGCCCTCCGCCGCCCCGGACCCCGTGGACCTCGCACACACCCACGCCCGGCCGCTGCACTGGCTGGCCACCGCCACCGCGACCGCCGCGGTCGTCGCCCTGGCCGGCGCCCTGTCGCCCCGCGCGGCCGAGGCCGGTCCCGCCACCACCGCCGCACCCGCCCCCGAGGCCCCGGGTCCCGCGGCCGCCCCGGACCCCGCGACGGCCGTGTACCCGCTCGACTGCGGGGGAGCGGCCCACCGGGTCGACCGGAGCGTCACCGGCGACCTGGACGGCGACAGGAACCCCGAGACCGTTGCGGTCGTACACTGCGAAGCCGGATCCGGAACCCCGCCCGCCGGCCTGTACGTCCTCACCCTCGGCCGCGGCGGCAAGACCCCCGCGCGCGTGGTGGCCACCCTCGTCGACCCGCGCGAGCAGCGCAGCGTCACCGGCCTCGCGATCCGCGACGGAGCCGTCCGCGCCACCCTGCTCGGCTACTCGTCCCCCGATGTCCCCAGCTGCTGCCCCGACGAGAAGGAGCAGGTCAGCTGGGAATGGACCGGCGGCGCCTTCGTCCGCTCCGCGGGCGCGGAGGCACGCGGCGTCTGACCGTCACTCCGCGTCGGGGCCGTAGACCTCGACGCGGTCCCGGACCCGCCGCACATGGATGCAGTCGCCCGGGCACTCCTTCGCCGAGTCCACCACGTCCTGCAGCAGCGGCAGCGGGACGGGCGTCGTCGCCCCCGCGTCCTGGAGCAGTTCGTCGTCGGCGCTCTTCACATACGCGAGCCCGTCGATGTCCAGCTCGAAGACCTCGGGGGCGTATTGCGCGCAGATCCCGTCCCCGGTGCACAGATCCTGGTCGATCCAGACCTCCAGGGCCTCCTCGGCCCCTTCGGCCGGCGACTCGTGCTGCACGCTCATCTCTTCTGCCGTTTCTGCTCCGCGCGGACAATTGAGGCCGCGACCCGCGGGTGTTGACCCCTGATGACGATACAACTGCCCGCTTTCAGAGCGTGAAGGGTGGGTATTCCCCTGGCGAGAGGGGAAGCGCAAGGGTGAAGATCGGACACACCCCGGAGTCTTTTTGATCTAGGGGTTTCAATCATCACCCACGCAGGTAGGGTCAGGATGCGTCCAGCTCCCCTTGGAGGAGGTGAGGACCGTGGCAGCCCACGACGACGACATCAACCGCGGCATCCGGCCGGGGCGGGGGTCTGAAGACCCTGCCGGCCAGGTTGCCTATCTCGAGCAGGAAATCGCCGTCCTGCGCCGCAAGCTCGCCGACTCTCCGCGACACACGAGGATTCTCGAAGAGCGGATCGTCGAGCTGCAGACGAACCTGGCCGGCGTGTCCGCGCAGAACGAAAGGCTGGCGAACACGCTCCGTGAGGCACGCGACCAGATCGTGGCCCTCAAGGAGGAGGTCGACCGGCTCGCGCAGCCGCCGGCCGGTTTCGGTGTCTTCCTGCACGCCAATGAGGACGGCACCTGCGACATCATCACCGGGGGCCGCAAGCTCCGGGTGAACGTGAGTCCCAGCGTCGAGCTCGACGAGCTCCGGCGCGGCCAGGAAGTCATGCTCAACGAGGCGCTCAACGTGGTCGAGGCCATGGAGTTCGAGCGCGCCGGGGACATCGTCACCCTCAAGGAGATCCTTGAGGACGGCGAGCGCGCCCTGGTGGTCGGGCACACCGACGAGGAGCGGGTGGTGAGGCTCGCCGAGCCTCTGCTGGACGTCACCATCCGCCCCGGCGACGCCCTGCTCTTCGACTCCAGGTCCGGCTACGTCTACGAGGTCGTGCCCAAGAGCGAGGTCGAGGAACTCGTCCTCGAAGAGGTCCCGGACGTCGACTACGACAAGATCGGCGGTCTGGGCAACCAGATCGAGCTGATCCGCGACGCGGTCGAGCTCCCGTACCTCTACCCCGACCTGTTCAAGGAGCACGAACTGCGGCCGCCCAAGGGCATCCTGCTCTACGGGCCGCCGGGCTGCGGCAAGACGCTCATCGCCAAGGCCGTCGCCAACTCCCTGGCCAAGAAGGTCGCCGAGGTCACCGGCCAGCCCGCGGGGAAGTCCTACTTCCTCAACATCAAGGGCCCCGAGCTCCTCAACAAGTACGTCGGCGAGACCGAGCGGCACATCCGCCTGGTCTTCCAGCGTGCCCGTGAGAAGGCGAGCGAGGGCACCCCCGTCATCGTCTTCTTCGACGAGATGGAGTCGCTCTTCCGCACCCGCGGATCCGGCGTCAGCTCCGACGTCGAGAACACCATCGTCCCCCAGCTCCTCGCCGAGATCGACGGCGTCGAGGGCCTGGAGAACGTGATCGTGATCGGCGCCTCCAACCGCGAGGACATGATCGACCCCGCGATCCTCCGCCCCGGCCGGCTCGACGTGAAGATCAAGATCGAGCGTCCGGACGCCGAGGCCGCGAAGGACATCTTCGCGAAGTACCTCACCGCCAACCTTCCGCTCCACACGGACGACGTCTCCGAGCACAGCGGCTCCAAGGCCGCCGCCGCCCAGGGAATGATCCAGTCCGTCGTCGAGCAGATGTACGCCGAAAGCGAGGAGAACCGCTTCCTCGAAGTCACGTACGCCAACGGTGACAAGGAAGTCCTCTACTTCAAGGACTTCAACTCCGGCGCGATGATCCAGAACATCGTCGACCGGGCCAAGAAGATGGCCATCAAGGCATTCCTCGACCAGAACCAGAAGGGCATCCGCGTCTCCCATCTCCTCCAGGCATGCGTGGACGAGTTCAAGGAGAACGAGGACCTGCCCAACACCACCAACCCCGACGACTGGGCCCGGATCTCCGGAAAGAAGGGAGAGCGGATCGTCTTCATCCGCACCCTCGTCACCGGAAAGCAGGGCGCGGACACGGGACGCTCCATCGACACGGTGGCCAACACCGGTCAGTACCTGTAGGGACGCACACCGGCTGCGGATGTCCGGAAACCGGGCATCCGCAGCCGTCGCATTCGTACCGGAAATCCTCCCGGCCACGCCGGGAAATTACCGCAAGTGATCTCCCCACCAGCGCGGAGCCGCTCTAGGCTCTTCGGTACCGCCGAGTCGCGCACTGAGCGCCGCCGGGCAAGGAGGGCCGCATGACCGTACGGCGAGTAATGGGCATCGAGACGGAGTACGGGATCTCCGTCCCGGGACACCCGAACGCCAATGCCATGCTCACCTCGTCCCAGATCGTCAACGCCTACGCCGCGGCGATGCACCGGGCGCGCCGCGCCCGCTGGGACTTCGAGGAGGAGAACCCGCTGCGGGACGCCCGCGGCTTCGACCTCGCCCGCGAGGCCGCCGACTCCAGCCAGCTCACCGACGAGGACATCGGCCTCGCCAATGTGATCCTCACCAACGGCGCCCGCCTCTACGTGGACCACGCCCACCCCGAGTACAGCGCCCCCGAGGTCACCAATCCGCGCGACGCCGTCCTCTGGGACAAGGCCGGCGAGCGGATCATGGCCGAGGCCGCCGAGCGCGCCGCCCAGCTCCCCGGCGCCCAGCCCATCCACCTCTACAAGAACAACACCGACAACAAGGGCGCCTCCTACGGCACGCACGAGAACTACCTGATGAAGCGGGAGACCCCCTTCTCGGACATCGTGCGCCACCTCACGCCCTTCTTCGTCTCCCGCCAGGTCGTCACCGGCGCGGGCCGGGTCGGCATCGGCCAGGACGGGCGCGAGGACGGCTTCCAGATCAGCCAGCGCGCCGACTACTTCGAGGTCGAGGTCGGCCTGGAGACCACCCTCAAGCGGCCCATCATCAACACCCGCGACGAACCGCACGCCGACGCCGAGAAGTACCGCCGGCTGCACGTGATCATCGGGGACGCCAACCTCTCCGAGATCTCCACCTACCTCAAGCTGGGCACCACCGCCCTCGTCCTCTCCATGATCGAGGACGGCTTCATCACCGTCGACCTCGCCGTCGACCAGCCCGTCCGCACCCTCCACCACGTCTCCCACGACCCCTCGCTCCAGTACCTCGTCACGCTGCGCAGCGGCCGGACGCTCACCGCCGTCCAGCTCCAGATGGAGTACTTCGAGCTGGCCAGGAAGTACGTGGACGAGCGGTACGGGGCGGACGCGGACGAGCAGACCAAGGACGTCCTCTCCCGCTGGGAGGACACGCTCAACCGGCTGGAGAACGACCCGATGAGCCTCGCCGGCGAGCTGGACTGGATCGCCAAGCGGGAGCTGATGGAGGGCTACCGGCGCCGGGACGGCCTGGACTGGGACGCGGCCCGGCTGCACCTGGTGGACCTCCAGTACGCGGACGTACGGCCCGACAAGGGCCTGTACAACCGTCTGGTGGCCCGCGGGCGCATGAAGCGGCTCCTGGACGAGACCGAGGTGGAGCGGGCCGAGACGGCGCCTCCGGAGGACACCAGGGCCTATTTCCGGGGCCGGTGCCTGGAGCAGTACGCCGACGACGTCGCCGCGGCCTCCTGGGACTCGGTGATCTTCGACCTGCCGGGCCGCGACTCGCTCCAGCGCGTCCCGACCCTGGAGCCGCTGCGCGGCACCAAGGCCCATGTGGCGGCGCTCCTGGACCGCTGCCGCACCGCGGAGGAACTCGTCAGGGTTCTCTCCGGCAGCTGATTCGAGACCTGGACGGGGGCCTGAAATGCCGGGTCCCTGGGAATCATGGAAACAGTGCCCGGACGTTGCGGAAATGCGGGGGCCGATGTCGGACCCGGATTGTAGGGTCTGATCTTGCAGGGCCCGGCAGCACCAGTCCGAGCGATCCGATTCGAGCGGGGTGAGGAAATGGCGACCAAGGACACCGGCGGCGGACAGCAGAAGGCGACGCGTTCCACGGAAGAGGTCGAGGAGACGACCACGGAGGCGAACTCCGACCTCAAGGAGCGCCAGGAGAAGCTGAGCGACGACGTGGACTCCGTCCTCGACGAGATCGACGACGTGCTCGAGGAGAACGCGGAGGACTTCGTGCGGTCCTTCGTGCAGAAGGGCGGCGAGTAGCCGCTCCGCACCTGTCGTTCCCGTCCCCGGAGCCCCGTGGAGAAGCCGTGGGCCCGGGGACGGATGACAGGCCGTCGCACGGGTATGGTCCGTACACAGCAATCAAGATCGGCCCGCGCGAGCCAGGGGCGGGCCCTTCTCACCCACCCGGAAGGAATCGCGTGGAAGCCAACCCTCGTAGCATCGGGCGTCTGCCGGCGGCCTTCCTGACGCCGGGCTCCTCCTCGTTCATCGACTTCCTCGCCGACCACTCGCCGGAGATGCTGCCGGGGAACCGGAAGCTTCCGGACGGGATCGTCGAGGCTCCGCACGGCACCACCATCGTGGCCGCCACCTTCCCCGGGGGCGTCGTCCTCGCGGGCGACCGGCGGGCCACCATGGGCAACATGATCGCGCAGCGGGACATCGAGAAGGTGTTCCCGGCGGACGAGTACTCCGCGGTCGGCATCGCCGGCACCGCCGGTCTCGCCGTCGAGATGGTCAAGCTCTTCCAGCTGGAGCTGGAGCACTTCGAGAAGGTGGAGGGCGCCACGCTCTCCCTGGAGGGCAAGGCGAACCGCCTCTCCACCATGATCCGGAGCAACCTCGGCATGGCCATGCAGGGCCTCGCCGTCGTGCCGCTCTTCGCGGGCTGGGACGAGGGCCGGGAGAAGGGCCGGATCTTCTCGTACGACGTGACCGGCGGCCGCTCCGAGGAGCACGGGTACGCCGCCACCGGCTCGGGTTCGATCTTCGCCCGCGGCTCCATGAAGAAGCTGTACCGCGAGGACCTCACCGAGCAGCAGGCGACCACCCTGGTCGTGCAGGCGCTGTACGACGCGGCGGACGACGACTCGGCGACCGGTGGCCCGGACCTGGCCCGCCGGATCTTCCCGATCGTCACCGTCATCACCGACGAGGGCTTCCGCAGGCTCTCCGAGGCGGAGTCCTCCGAGCTCGCCCGTTCGGTCACCGAGCGGCGTCTGGAGCAGCCGGACGGACCGCGCGCCGCCCTGCTCTGATCCGTACGTCGCCCCCTCACAGCCCAGAAGAAAGGGACGAGCGCCGGTGTCCACACCGTTCTACGTCTCACCCCAGCAGGCCATGGCCGACCGCGCGGAGTACGCCCGCAAGGGCATCGCGCGCGGCCGCAGCCTCGTGGTCCTCCAGTACTCCGACGGCATCGTCTTCGTCGGCGAGAACCCGTCCCGCGCCCTGCACAAGTTCAGCGAGATCTACGACCGGATCGGCTTCGCCGCCGCCGGCAAGTACAACGAGTACGAGAACCTGCGCATCGGCGGCGTCCGCTACGCCGACCTGCGCGGGTACACGTACGACCGGGACGACGTCACCGCGCGCGGCCTGGCGAACGTCTACGCGCAGACGCTCGGCACCATCTTCTCCAGCGCCGGCGAGAAGCCGTACGAGGTGGAGCTGGTGGTCGCCGAGGTCGGCTCCGAGCCGGCCGGCGACCAGATCTACCGGCTGCCGCACGACGGCTCCATCGTGGACGAGCACGGCTCGGTCGCGGTGGGCGGCAACGCGGAGCAGATCAGCTCCTTCCTGGACCAGCGGCACCGGGACGGGATGTCGCTCGCGGAGGCGCTGAAGCTGGCCGTGCAGGCGCTCTCCCGGGACACCAACGGCACGGAGCGGGAGATCCCCGCCGAGCGCCTCGAGGTGGCGGTCCTGGACCGGACGCGTCCGCAGCAGCGCAAGTTCAAGCGGATCGTCGGCCGCCAGCTGGTCCGCCTCCTGGAGGCGGACAACGCGGCGATCACGAAGACGGACGAGCCCTCGGACGAGGCTCCCGAGGAGTAGACCCACCCGCCACGCGGAGGGGCCCGGTCCACCAGGACCGGGCCCCTCCGCGCGTTCCGGGGCTCAGACGGCCGGTGCCGGGCCCGTGGAGCCGCGCGGGACCAGCTCGACGGGGAGGACGTCCGCGCGGGCCGGTTCGCCCGCCAGGACGGCGAGCAGCGCCTCCATGCCCCGGCGGCCGAACTCCTCGGCGGGCAGCCGGACCGTGGTGAGCTCCGGCTCGACCGCCGTCGCCAGGGCCATGTCGTCGAAGCCGGTGACCGACAGGTCCTCCGGGACGCGCAGGCCGAGCCGCCACGCGGCCTTGCAGACGCCGGCCGCGAGGATGTCGTCGTCGCAGATCACCGCGGTGGGGCGGGGTCCGGGCGCGGCGAGCGCCGCCCCGGCGGCCTCCCGCGCGGCCGCGACGGTGAGCGGCGACCGCACGGTGCGTACCTCCGCGCCCGCGAGGGCGTGCGCGAGCGCCGCGGCACGCACGTCGAAGGTCCAGGAGGGGGCCGCCGACGCCAGGTGCAGGAAGCTGCGGTGGCCGAGGGCGAGGAGATGGGCGGTGACCAGCCGCATGCCCTCGGCGACGTCCAGGTTGACGTGGGCGGCGGCGCCGGGGCCCGCCGGGTCGCTGTCGAGCATCACGAGCGGCAGGTCGCTGCCGCGGAACGCCTCCAGGGCGTCGGTGGCCATCGAGGAGGCCAGCACGCCGTCCAGGGCCGCCTGGGCCGAGGCGAAGGGGTCGCGGGCGGGGCCGACGCCGTCGGGGGAGGGGTAGAGCACGACGCCGAAGCCGTGGTCGGCGGCGACGGCCGCCGCGCCGGTGTACACGTGGGCGAAGAACTCGTTGGTGAGGGCCGGCACGACGAGCAGGGCGGTCCGGGTGCGGCCGAGGCGGAGATTGCGGGCCGCGAGGTTGGGCCGGTAGCCGAGCGCGCGGGCCGCGTCCCGGACGGTGCCGGCCGTGCGTTCCGACACACGGCCCCGCCACTTGTCGCCGAGGACGAGGGAGACGGTGGCCTGCGAGACGCCCGCCACCCGGGCGACGTCCCTGCTGGTCGGACGGGGTCCGCCGGGGGGTTCGGGGGTCTGCACGGGGCCTCCGCGTCGGACGCTGTCGGTGGGGCGCTGGTCGGTGGTGCGCGGGCCGCGGGGTGGACCCGCGTCACGCCGCCATGGTACGTATGACGGCAGAAGTTATACGTAAAACCTCGGCGGGAGCCGACGGAGGGGAGACCCGCATGGCCACCGAGGCCACGGCACACGGCGGCTACCGCGACATCCTGCGGGCGCCGCACGCGCTCCGCCTGCTCACCGGCACCCTGGTCGGCAGGCTGCCCAACGGCACCGGCCCCATCGCCATGACCCTCTTCGTCCGCGACCAGGGCGGCGGCTACACCCTCGCGGGCGGCCTCGTCGCCGCGTACGGCCTCGCCAACGCCGTCGGACAGCCGCTCCTCGGCCGCGCGGTCGACCTCAAGGGCCAGCCGCGCGTCCAGCTGCCCGCCGCCCTCCTCTCCGCCCTCGGCATGGCCCTCTTCGCCCTCGCCGGCATCGGCAACCTCCCCCTCGCCTACGCCGCCGTCGCGATCGCCGGACTCTTCACCCCGCCCCTGGAGGGCGGCCTGCGGGCCCTCTGGCCGAGCGTCCTCGGCCGCGAGGACCGGGTCCACCGCGCCTACGCCCTCGACGCGGTCGCCCAGGAGGTCATGTTCACCATCGGCCCGCTCCTGGTGACCCTCCTCGTCGCCCTGTGGTCGCCCGCCGCCGCCCTCCTCGTCATCAACCTCATCGGCGTCCTCGGCGCCCTCTCGGTGGTCCTCTCCGCGCCCTCCCGCGCCTGGCGCTCCGCACCCCGCGAGGCCCACTGGCTCGGCGCGCTGCGCTCGCCCGGGCTGCTCGCCCTGCTCGGCTCGTTCTTCTTCGTCGGCCTCGCCCTCGGCTCCATCACCGTCGCCGCCGTCGCCTACGCCGACGACCGCGGCACCCCGTCCGTCTACGGCTGGCTGATGGCCGCCCTCGGCCTCGGCGCCCTCCTCGGCGGCGTGCTCTACGGCGCCCGGCAGTGGGCGGGCGCGCCCGAGCGCCGGCTGCGCGTCCTCGTGGCGCTCCTCGCGCTCTGCTACCTGCCCCTGACGCTCACCCCCGGCCCGATCGCCATGGCCGCCCTCTCGGCCCTCGCCGGCGTCTTCCTCGCCCCCGTGCTGGCCTGCGCCTTCATCGTGGTGGACCGGCACGCCCCGGCCGGCACCGTCACCGAGGCGTTCTCCTGGCTGGTCACCACCTTCGGCGTCGGCGCCGCCCTCGGCTCGGCCGCCGCCGGGCCCGCCGTCGAACTCGCCGGGACCGTGGCCGGGTTCGCGGTGGCCGGCGCCGGCGGCGTGGTCGCCCTGCTGGTGCTGCTCGCCACCGGCCGGGTGCTGAACGACCCCGACGCGCCCGGCCGCCGGACGCGACACGCCGCGAGCGGGGGCGCCGCCGCCCCGGTACACACGGAAAAGAACGCCCTCTGATCGGAAAATGATCGAAACGGGAACGTCCAACCCGGTTTCAGCACAGGCCGTCAGGCGTAATGTTCAGACATGGACCGCCGCATTTTCGGGCTGGAGAACGAGTACGGCGTCACGTGCACGTTCAGGGGACAGCGCCGACTGTCTCCTGACGAAGTGGCGCGGTACCTCTTCCGCCGAGTCGTGTCATGGGGCCGCAGCAGCAACGTCTTCCTGCGGAACGGCGCCCGCCTGTACCTCGACGTGGGTTCGCATCCGGAATACGCCACACCGGAATGCGACGACGTGATCGAACTCGTCACCCACGACAAGGCCGGCGAGCGCATTCTCGAAGGTCTTCTCGTGGACGCCGAACGCCGCCTGCACGAGGAGGGAATCGCGGGCGACGTCTATCTCTTCAAGAACAACACCGACTCCGCCGGAAACTCCTACGGCTGCCACGAGAACTATCTCGTCGCCCGCCACGGAGAGTTCTCCCGTCTCGCGGACATCCTCATCCCGTTCCTGGTGACGCGTCAGCTGATCTGCGGCGCGGGCAAGGTGCTCCAGACCCCGCGCGGCGCCGTCTACTGCGTCTCCCAGCGCGCCGAGCACATCTGGGAGGGCGTCAGCTCCGCCACCACCCGCTCCCGGCCCATCATCAACACCCGGGACGAGCCGCACGCCGACGCCGAGCGCTACCGGCGCCTCCACGTCATCGTCGGCGACTCGAACATGTCGGAGACGACCATGCTGCTCAAGGTCGGCGCCACCGACCTCGTGCTGCGCATGATCGAGGCCGGCACGGTGATGCGCGACCTGACCCTGGAGAACCCGATCCGGGCCATCCGCGAGGTCAGCCACGACATCACCGGCCAGCGCAAGGTGCGCCTGGCCAGCGGCCGCGAGGCGTCCGCGCTGGAGGTGCAGCGCGAGTACTTCGAGAAGGCGTCCGACTTCGTCGACCGCCGCGGCATCCGCTCCGGGACGGTCGCCCAGGTCCTCGAACTGTGGGGCCGCACGCTCGACGCGATCGAGCAGGAGGAGCTGGACCGCATCCAGACGGAGATCGACTGGGTGATGAAGTACAAGCTCATCGAGCGCTACCGGGCCAAGCACAACATGACCATGTCGAACCCGCGGGTCGCCCAGATAGACCTCGCCTACCACGACATCCACCGCCGCCGCGGGCTCTACTACCTGCTCCAGAAGAACGGGCAGGCGGCGCGGATCTGCAACGACGTGAAGATCTTCGAGGGCAAGTCCGTGCCCCCGCAGACCACCCGGGCCCGGCTCCGCGGCGACTTCATCCGCCGCGCCCAGGAGCAGCGCCGGGACTTCACCGTCGACTGGGTCCACCTCAAGCTCAACGACCAGGCGCAGCGCACGGTCCTGTGCAAGGACCCGTTCCGCTCGGTCGACGACCGGGTGGAGAAGCTGATCGCCGGCATGTAGGACGATCGGAAGAGCAGGTCGGGGCCCCGCGCGTGCGACGCGCGGGGCCCTGGACGTCACAGCCCGGTCCCCTAGAGTGTCGGGACAACTACTGTGCCGTCTGAGATCTGAGGAACACGTGCGCCGACTTGCCGGCCTTCTCGTCGTCCCGCTGCTGCTGGTCACAGCGGCGTGCGGCAGCGAGACCAAGGGCTCCGATAACGCCTCGATGACCAACGGGCTGCCCGCCATCACCGCGGGCGAGAAGTTCGGCGAGAAGCCGACCCTCTCGAAGGGCGAGGGCGACCCGCCCAAGGACCTCAAGGTCAACGTCATCAGCGAGGGAGACGGCCCGGTCACCAAGGACGGCGACGTCCTGCAGGTGAACTACCTCGGTCAGGCGTGGGACTCGACGACCCCCTTCGACAACAGCTTCGACCGCGGCGAGCCGTTCACCGTCACCCTCGGTGCCGGAGAGGTCATCAAGGGCTGGGACCAGGGCCTGAAGGGCCAGAAGGTCGGCAGCCGCCTGGAGATCGGCATCCCGCCGGAGCTCGCCTACGGCGAGCAGGGTTCCCCTCCCGCCATCAAGGGCAACGCCACCCTCGTCTTCGTCGTCGACATCCTGAAGGCGACCGTCATCCCGAAGTCCGCCGAGGGCACCGTCGTCGCCCAGGAGAACAAGGACCTGCCCAAGGTCGGCACCAACACCGACGGCAAGGCCCCCTCGCTGACCGTGCCGAAGGCCGACGCGCCGAAGACGCTCGTCTCCAACTACGTCATCGAGGGCAAGGGCGAGGCGGTCAAGGCCACCGACACCCTGACCGTCCAGTACCAGGGCGTGCTCTGGAACGGCACGCCGTTCGACAGCTCCTACGAGCGCGGCGCCGCGGCCTCCTTCCCGCTCGCCAACGTCATCCCGGGCTGGACCAAGGGCCTGGAGGGCAAGAAGGTCGGCAGCCGCGTGCTGCTCGTCGTCCCGCCGGCCGACGGCTACGGCGACAAGGCCCAGGGCAAGATCCCGGCCAACTCCACCCTTGTCTTCACGGTGGACATCCTCGCCAAGCAGTAGCCGGTTCCCGCGCGATCCGGCCCGCCGCGAGGTAGGTTGTCCGGGTCGCGCGGGCCATCGTCCGCGCGGTTCCACCCGTATGAGGAGCACACTGCAGTGAGCATCGAGAAGCCCGAGGTCGACTTCCCGGGCGGCGAGCCGCCGGCCGACCTGGAGATCAAGGACATCTGGCCGGGCGACGGCGAGACCGCCGAAGCCGGTGACCTGGTCAAGGTCCACTACGTCGGTGTCTCCTTCAGCACCGGCGAGGAGTTCGACTCCTCCTGGAACCGCGGCGAGGCGCTGCCCTTCCAGCTCGGTGTCGGCCAGGTCATCCAGGGCTGGGACAAGGGCGTCCAGGGCATGAAGGTCGGCGGCCGCCGCCAGCTGATCATCCCCGCGCACCTCGCCTACGGCGACCGCGGCGCCGGCGCCAAGATCGCCCCCGGCGAGACGCTGATCTTCGTCTGCGACCTGGTCGCCGTGAAGAAGCCCTGACCCGGCTCCACGCACCTGACGAGGGCCCCCGCCTCCACGGCGGGGGCCCTCGGCTTTTGTCCGGACACCCCGGGGCGGTACGGTCGGACGTCCGAGAACGGAACCGGGGAAGAGGGTGCAGGGCGTCCATGGCGATTGCCAAGGCCGAGCGGCTCATGAATCTCGCGCTGTGCCTGCTCGGGACGCGCCGCGCGCTGAGCAAGCGCGAACTGCGCGGCTCCATCGAGGCGTACATGGAGGCCAGCGGGGACGAGGCGTTCAACCGCATGTTCGAGCGGGACAAGGACGACCTCCGCGAGCTCGGCCTGGTCATCGAGACCGTCGAGAACCTCGACGGCGAGACCGGCTACCTCGCCCGCCGCGACTCCAACCGCCTCCCGCCCATCACCCTGGACGCCGAGGAGGCCGCCGCGCTCGGCCTCGCCGCCCGGGTCTGGCAGCAGGCCCGCCTCGCCGGAGCCGCCAGCGGCGCCCTCCAGAAGCTCCGCGCCGCCGGCATGCCCGAGGCCGAGGACACGTACGAGATCCAGCCCAGTGCCCTCGAACCCCGCATCCCGGTCCACGAGGCCGCCTTCGAGCCGCTGATGCTCGCCTGCCGCGACCGGCGCCCCGTCTCCTTCGAGTACCGCAAGGCCAACGCCGCCCGCCCCGAGCCCCGCCAGGTCGAGCCCTGGACGCTGGAGTGCTGGCGCGGCCACTGGTACCTGGCAGGCTGGGACCGCGACCGCGGCGCCGAGCGCGTCTTCCGCCTCTCCCGCATCACCGGCAAGGTCCGCTCCCGGGCCGGCGCCTTCACCGCGCCCGTGCCCGACGCCGTCACCGTCCGCGAGACCGTGGAGAGCTGGGCGGGCGAGACCGCCACCCGCTCCGCCCGGATCCGGCTCCGGGCCGGCTGCGGCTACCCGCTGCGGGCCCGAGCCGTCGAGGTGCGCGAGGGCGCCGACGGCTGGGACGAGCTGGAGATCCCGTACGGGCACGGCCTCGACGCCTGGCTCGTCGAGTTCGGCCCCGACGTCGTCGTACTGGAACCGGCCGACCTGCGGGCCGACGTGGTGGAGCGGCTGCGCGCCGTCGCCAAGGGCTGAGGGGGAGACGAACCGCATGGCTGCCAACGCGATCGACCAGACGAGGCGGATGCTCTCCCTCGTCACCTACCTCCGCGAGCGCCCCGGCGCCCACGTCGCCGACGTGGCGCGCGCCTTCGGCATCACCGAGGACGAGCTGATCTCCGACCTCGACGTGCTGCCCATGTGCGGCACCAGCTTCCGGGGCGGCGACCTGCTCGACATCGACACCGACGGCGACCGGATCTGGTGGCACAACCCGGACGACGTCGCCGAGCCCCTGCGGCTCGCCGCCGACGAGGCCACCGCGCTGCTCGTCGCCGCCCGCGCCGTCGCCACCCTGCCCGGACTCCGCGAGGGCGACCGGGACGCGCTGGTCCGCGCCACCGCCAAGCTGGAGGCCGCCGCGGGCGAGGCCGCCGGCGCCAGCGCCCGCCTCTCGGTCACCTTCGAGTCCGAGGGCGGCGTCTTCGCCGAGGTCGACCGGGCCATCTCCGAGCGCAAGCGGCTCTGGGTGCGCTACTACTCACCCGCCCGCGACGAGCTCACCGAGCGGGAGGTCGACCCCATCCGCCTCTTCGCCGTCGGCCACACCTACATGGAGGCGTGGTGCCGGCTCTCCGAGGCGCGCCGCACCTTCCGCCTGGACCGGGTCGCCGAGATCCGGATCCTGGAAGAGGCCGCCGCGCCGCCGGAGCTGGAGCTGAGGGACCTCTCCGAGGGGCTGGTCCAGCCCTCCGCCGACGACCCCGAAGTGGTGGTCGAGGTCGGCCCCGGCGGCCGCTGGGTCGCCGAGTACTACCCGCACGACCGCGCCGACGAGCTGCCCGGCGGCGGGCTGCGGATCACCCTGCGCACCCCCGACCCGGCCTCGCTGAAGCGGCTCGCGCTGCGGCTCGGCAGCGACGGGCGGATCGTCTCGCCGGCCGTTCTCGCGGACAGCGCCCGGGAGGCGGCGACGGCCGCGCTCGCCGCGTACGAGGGCGTGTGAGCCGTCCCCGTACGGGAGCGGACGGCCCGTCCCCTCGACGGGGGAGGGGCCGGACGGGGCGGGTTTCCTGAAGGTGCAGCGGATCAGAGGCGAGGAGAGTAGAAGGATATGTCTGTGATTTCTGACATGTCGGTTTCAGTGGTCCCTGTCCTCTTCAAAGCCGCCTGCCCCGACTGCCGCTGCCGCTTCGAACTCACCGCCGGAGCCCTCCGCCTGGCCATCGGAGCCAGCCGCCGCACCACCTTCTACTCCTTCACCTGCCCCGAATGCGGCAGCGCCGTCCGCAAGCCCGCCGGCGAACGCATCGTCGAACTCCTGACCGGCGGCGGCGTCCGCACCCTCCGCCTCCACACCACCGCCTGACCGGCACCCCACCCCCCAAGGGCTAGGCTCGGCCCATGCTCTGGCCCATGCTCGCGATCGCCCTCGGCTTCCTCGGCCTCGCCGTCCTCGGCGTCCTCGCCGTCAAGGTCTTCCTGGAGGTCCGGCGCCTCGGCCGCCAAGTGGCCGTCACCACAGAGCGCATCCAGCGCGCCGCCGACGACCTGGAGACCGCGGCCACCGGACTGGCCCGAACCGGCCGTTCCCTGCCCTGATCCGACTGCCGTACGCTGCCAAGATCCGGCCTGATCAGGGCTCCCCGGACGCAATCGGGAGTATGCACGGGCATTGCCCGACGTTTACTCCTGCGGGTTACGATCGCAGACAGCGCGGTGGCCGGACGCATGTCCGACCGGCCGGGCACGCACCCATGCCGCCTCGGTGAGAAGAGAGACCACAGCCATGTTCCGTCAGATCGGTCCCCTTGAGATCAGCCTCATCCTGCTGGTCGTCGTGCTGCTCTTCGGCGCCAAGAAGCTCCCGGAGATGGCGCGCTCCCTGGGCAAGTCGGCCCGCATCCTGAAGAGCGAGGCCAAGGCCATGAAGTCGGAGAACCAGGAGTCCGCCGCCGCTCCCGCCGAGGCGCCGGCCGAGCAGACCGCCTCCGCCCAGCGCACCATCAAGGCCGCCCCCGGCGACGTGACCGGCGGCCGCCCCGTGACCGAGGCGTCGGACTCCACCCAGCGCTGACCCGTCCGCCCCGCACGTACGCCGCACCGCGGCCTGCCCGCACGAGATGAGGACGTGGGTTGCCCAAGTCTGCCCGCATGAAGAAGGAGAAGGATCCCGAGGGGCGGATGCCACTCGCCGATCACCTCCGTGAGCTGCGCAACCGCCTCGCCAAGGCGATGCTGGCGATCGTCGTCGCCTCCGTGGTGGCGACGTTCTTCAGCCAGCAGCTGATGGACCTTCTGTCGTCCCCCGTACCGAAGTGCCCCCCGGACACCTCCCTGTCCGAGAACACCGGCGGACGCTGCGTCGTCATCGCCTACCAGACCATGCTCTCCCCCTTCACCTCCACGGTGAAGGTGATCATGCTGGCCGGCCTCATCGTCTCCTGCCCGGTCTGGCTCTACCAGCTCTGGGCCTTCATCGCGCCCGGCCTCCACAAGAGCGAGAAGAAGTACACCTACTGGTTCGCCGCCGTCGCCGTCCCCCTCTTCGTGGCCGGCGCCTACACGGCGTACCTGATCATGCCCGTCAGCGTGCGCGTCCTCATCAGCATCACGCCCGACGTCGCGTCGAACTTCCTCTCCCTCGACGACCTCCTGGACTTCACCACCAGGATGGTGCTCGTCTTCGGCCTCGCCTTCGAACTGCCCCTGCTGCTGATCATGCTCAACCTCACCGGCGTGGTCACCGGCAAGCGCATGGCCGGCTGGTGGCGCGCCATGGTCATGGGCACCTTCGTCTTCGGCGCCGTCGCGACCCCCTCGACCGACCCCCTCGGCATGATCGCCCTCGCCGGACCGATCATCCTCCTGTACTTCATCGCGGTCGGCATCTCGATCCTCAACGACCGCCGCAGGGCCCGCCGCAACCCCGACGCCGCGCTCTCCGACGACGAGGCGTCCGTCCTCGACCTCGCCCCCGAACCGGTCGGCAGCCTCGACCCCGTCCCCGCCGCCCGCGCCCTGCCCGAGCAGGCCACCGGCGACACCGACGGAGCCCGCGCCCACCGCACCGGCGGCTACGACGACATCACCTGACCCCGCCCACCGCCGTACCGGCGGTCACACCGGCAGCCAGGTCTTGTAAGGTCCCCCCAGACTCCGTCCGGGGGGACCTTCGCCATGTCCAGCGACATCACGCTCTTCGTCAATCCCACCGCCGGCCGAGGCAGCGGCACCCACGCCGCCCGCCCCGCCGCGGACGCCCTCCGCGCCGCCGGCCACACCGTCCGCACCCTCCTCGGCACCGACCCCGCCGACGCCCTGCGCCGCGCCCGCGAGGCCGTCGCCGACGGCACCGGCGCCCTCGTCGCCGTCGGCGGCGACGGCATGGTCTCCCTCGCCCTCCAGGCCGTCGCCGGCACCACCACCCCCTTCGGCGTCATCGCCGTCGGCACCGGCAACGACTTCGCCCGCACCCTCGGCCTCCCCGTCCGCGACCCGGCCGCCGCCGCCCGCCTCACCGCCACGCTCCTCCGGGACGGCGCCACCCGCCCCCTCGACCTCGGACGCGTCACGACCCCCGCCGGACCCCGCTGGTACGGCACCGTCCTCGCCTCCGGCTTCGACTCCCGCGTCAACGACCGCGGCAACCGCATGCGGCTCCCCGCCGGCCGCTTCCGCTACGACCTCGCGATCCTCGCCGAACTCGCCGCCTTCCGCCCCGTCCCCTACCGGCTCGTCCTCGACGGACTGACCGTCGAGACCGACGCCACCCTCGTCGCCGTCGGCAACGGCACCTCCTACGGCGGCGGCATGCGGATCTGCGCCGGCGCCCGCACCGACGACGGTCTCCTCGACGTCACCGTCGTCGGCGACGTCACCCGCACCACCCTCCTCAAGGTCTTCCCCCGCGTCTACCGCGGCACCCACCTCGACCACCCCGCCGTCACCACGTACCGCGTCCGCTCGATCACCCTCGACGCCCCCGCCACCACCGGCTACGCGGACGGCGAACCGCTCGGACCGCTGCCCCTCACCGCCGACGCCGTACCCGGAGCCCTCACCGTCCTGGCCCCCTGACACCCCCGCCGGGATCCCCTCGATAAAGATCGCGTCACTGTCAGAGGGGGCGGGTAGGCTCGATGACAAGATGACAGAGGACCTCACCCCAGCCGAGGCGTACGCGGCAGCCCTCGCGCGCAACGCAGAGCAGGCCACCGCACTGGCCCCCTTCCGAGAGATGTACGAGTTCGGACTGGACCCCTTCCAGATCGAGGCGTGCCGGGCTCTCGAAGCGGGCAAGGGCGTGCTCGTCGCCGCCCCCACGGGCTCCGGCAAGACCATCGTCGGCGAGTTCGCCGTCCACCTCGCCCTCACCCAGGGCCGCAAGTGCTTCTACACGACCCCCATCAAGGCGCTGTCGAACCAGAAGTACGCCGACCTCGCCAAGCGGTACGGCCCCGACAAGGTCGGCCTCCTCACCGGCGACAACAGCGTCAACGGCGACGCCCCCATCGTCGTCATGACCACCGAGGTCCTCCGCAACATGCTCTACGCGGGGTCCCAGGCCCTCTCCGGCCTCGGCTACGTCGTCATGGACGAGGTCCACTACCTCTCCGACCGCTTCCGCGGCGCCGTCTGGGAGGAAGTGATCATCCACCTCCCCGAATCGGTCACCCTCGTCTCCCTCTCCGCCACCGTGTCCAACGCCGAGGAGTTCGGCGACTGGCTCGACACCGTCCGCGGCGACACCGAGGTCATCGTCTCCGAGAGCCGCCCCGTCCCCCTCTGGCAGCACGTCCTCGCCGGCCGGCGGATGTACGACCTCTTCGAGGAGGAGACCGACCACGGCGGCCGCGGCGCCTCCCGCCGCGAGCTCAACCCCGACCTCCTCCGCCTCGCCCGGACCGAGAACACGCGCACCTACAACCCCCGCGAGCGCCGCCGCGGCAAGATGGTCCGCGAGGCCGACCGCGAGCGCGAGCGCCGCCAGCGCTCCCGCATCTGGACCCCCGGCCGCCCCGAGGTCATCGACCGCCTCGACAACGAGGGCCTCCTCCCCGCCATCACCTTCATCTTCAGCCGCGCCGGCTGCGAGGCCGCCGTCCAGCAGTGCCTCTACGCCGGCCTGCGGCTCAACGACGACGCCGCCCGCCTCCGCGTCCGCGAGATCGTCGAGGCCCGCACCGCCGCCATCCCCGACGAGGACCTCCACGTCCTCGGCTACTACGAGTGGCTCGAAGCCCTGGAGCGCGGCATCGCCGCCCACCACGCCGGCATGCTCCCCACCTTCAAGGAAGTCGTCGAGGAGCTCTTCGTCCGCGGCCTCGTCAAGGCCGTCTTCGCCACCGAGACACTCGCCCTCGGCATCAACATGCCCGCCCGGACGGTCGTCCTGGAGAAGCTCGTCAAGTGGAACGGCGAGCAGCACGCCGACATCACCCCCGGCGAGTACACCCAGCTCACCGGCCGCGCCGGCCGCCGTGGCATCGACGTCGAGGGCCACGCCGTCGTCCTCTGGCAGCGCGGACTCGACCCCGACCACCTCGCCGGCCTCGCCGGCACCCGCACCTACCCGCTGCGCTCCAGCTTCCGGCCCTCCTACAACATGGCGGTCAACCTGGTCGACCAGTTCGGCCGCCACCGCTCCCGGGAACTCCTGGAGACCTCCTTCGCCCAGTTCCAGGCCGACCGCTCCGTCGTCGGCATCTCCCGCCAGGTCCAGCGCAACGAGGAGGGGCTGGAGGGCTACCGCGAAGGCATGACCTGCCACCTCGGCGACTTCGAGGAGTACGCGCGCCTCCGCCGCGACCTCAAGGACCGCGAGACGGACCTGGCCAAGCAGGGCGCCGCCCAGCGCCGCGCCCAGGCCGCCGCCTCCCTGGAGAAGCTGAAGCCCGGAGACGTCATCCACGTCCCCACCGGCAAGTTCGCGGGCCTCGCCCTCGTCCTCGACCCCGGCATCCCCGCCGGCCGCACCAACGGCCACCGCGGCTTCGAGCACCACGACGGGCCCCGGCCCCTCGTCCTCACCGCCGAGCGGCAGGTCAAGCGCCTCGCCTCCATCGACTTCCCCGTCCCGGTGGAAGCCCTGGAGCGGATGCGCATCCCCAAGACCTTCAACCCCCGCTCCCCGCAGTCCCGCCGCGACCTCGCCTCCGCCCTGCGCTCCAAGGCCGGGCACATCAACCCCGACCGGCAGCGCAAGCAGCGCTCCGGCGCGGCCGACGACCGCGAGATCGCCCGCCTGCGCACCGCCATCCGCGCCCACCCCTGCCACGGCTGCGACGAGCGCGAGGACCACGCCCGCTGGGCCGAGCGCTACCACCGCCTCCAGCGCGACACCAAGCAGCTGGAGCGGCGCATCGAGGGCCGGACCAACACCATCGCCCGCACCTTCGACCGGATCGTCGCACTCCTCACCGAACTCGACTACCTCCGCGCCGACGAGGTCACCGAGAACGGCAAGCGGCTCGCCCGCCTCTACGGCGAACTCGACCTGCTCGCCAGCGAATGCCTCCGCGAAGGCGTCTGGGAGGGGCTCGCCCCCGCCGAACTCGCCGCCTGCGTCTCCGCCCTCGTCTACGAGGCCCGGCAGGCCGACGACGCCGTCGCACCGAAGGTGCCCGGCGGCCAGGCCAAGGCGGCGCTCGGCGAGATGGTCCGCATCTGGGGCCGGCTCGACGCCCTGGAGGAAGAGTTCAAGATCAACCAGGCGGAGGGCGTCGGCCAGCGCGAACCCGACCTCGGCTTCGCCTGGGCCGCCTACCAGTGGGCCTCCGACAAGAGCCTCGACGAGGTCCTGCGCGAGGCGGAGATGCCCGCCGGCGACTTCGTCCGCTGGTGCAAGCAGGTCATCGACGTCCTCGGACAGATCGCCGCCGCGGCACCGAAGGAGAACAGCACGGTCGCGAAGAACGCGCGCAAGGCCGTGGACGGGCTCCTGCGCGGCGTCGTGGCGTACAGCTCGGTGGGCTGACGCCCCCTCAAGCACCAGGAGAAGGGCCCGTGGTGGATCCACCACGGGCCCTTCTCTCCGCCCTCCGCACGTTGTCCACAGGGCGTCGTCCACAGGGGTGGCGCCCCAGGGGAGCCTTCCGCTTGCATGGACTCGCACACCGACACAGCGAGTTGGGGAGGGGACCTACGTGACCACGCACGCCGGCGCCGAGGCCGGGATCACCATCGCCGAAGGACCACGCGGAGTACCGCTCCTCGGCAACCTGCCCGCCTTCGGCAAGGACCCCCTCGCCTTCTTCGAACAGCTCCGGCGGCGGGGCGACTTCGTCCGCTGGCGCTTCGGCCCCAGCCCCGCCCTCTTCATCGCCCACCCGGACACCATCGGAGAACTCCTCACCGAGGTCGAGAACACCTTCGACCAGCCCGACCTGGGCATCGCCATCCGCACCCTCCTCGGCAACGGCGTGGTCGTCGCCAAGGGCCGCGACTGGCGCCGCAGGCGCTCCCTGGTCCAGCCCTCCGTCCGCCCCAAGCAGGTCCGCTCCTACGCGGCCACCATGGCGGAGTGCACCGTCGCCCTCGCCGACCGCTGGACCGACGGACAGCGCGTCGACATCAAGAAGGAGATGGCCGCCCTCACCCAGCTCATCGCCGTCCGCACGATCTTCGGCGCGGACACCGCCGCCGACGCCGAAGCCATCGGCCGCGCCATGGACGTCGCCCAGCAGGAGATCGGTGCCGAACTCAGCGGCATCGGAGCCCTCCTGCCCGACTGGATCCCCACCCCCGGGCGCGCCCGCATCAAGCGGGCCACCGCCGTCATCGACGCCGAGGTCTCCCGCCTCGTCGCCGCCCACCGCGACGGCGGGGAGGACCGCCCCGACCTTCTCAGCAGGCTCCTCACTGCCCGGGACGAGACCGGCGCCCACCTCTCCGACCGCGAGATCCGCGACGAGACCGTCACCCTCTACATCGGCGGCCACGAGACCACCAGCTCCACCCTCGTCTGGGCCTGGTACCTCCTCTCCCGCAACGAGAAGGTCCGGCGCGCCCTCACCGAGGAGCTGGACCGGGTCCTCAGCGACCACGAGCCCGGCTACGACGACTACGCCTCCCTCACCTACACCCAGGCCGTCATCAAGGAGACCCTCCGCCTCTACCCCACGATCTGGCTCCTCACCGGCATCGCCAAGGAGGGCGCCACCCTGGGCGGCACCCCGATCCCGCCCGGCACCCGCGTCTGGTCCAGCCAGTGGGCCACCCACCGCGACCCCCGCTGGTACGGGGACGCCGACACGTTCCGCCCCGAGCGCTGGCTCACCGACGACGAGGCCGGGCCGGCGGAGAAGATCCCCGAATACGCCTGGTACCCCTTCGGCGGCGGCCCCCGCGTCTGCCTCGGCACCCGCTTCGCCCTCGTCGAGGCCGTCCTCGTCCTCGCCGTCCTCGCCCGCCGCTACGACCTGGACGTGGAGTCCGAGGAGATACGCCCCGTCCCGAGCCTCACCCTCCAGCCGGACCGCGAGGTGGCGGCCACGGTCCGCTCCCGGAGGCGGGGGTGAACGGCATCACCGCGCGCGGCTGACCCCGGCGGTCACGCGGCGGCGAGGGCGCGCGCCAGCGCACGCAGGTCGTCCGCGTCGAGGACGCGGTCGCCGAAGCCGGGGAGCGGGACGTGCAGCGTCGCCGTCCAGCGGTCCGGGATCGCCCCGGCACCGTGGACGGCGCCCGCCAGCAAGCCGGTGACGGCCGCCACCGTGTCCGTGTCCCCGCCGAGGTCCACGGCGGCCACCAGGGCCTCCTCGAAGGTCCCGGTGGTCCGCAGCGCCCACACGGCGGAGCCGAGGCAGGGCCAGACGGCCCCGTTGAACTCCGTCGCGTCCTCCGGCCGCCAGCCGGGTGCCAGGGCGACCGCCCAGCGTTCCCGGTGACGCGGGTCCACCTGGGCCAGGGCCTCCGGGATCGCCGCGAGCGGGTCCTCGCCGAGCAGGGCCACGCGGACCAGCTCGTGCAGGAGGGCGGTGCCCTCCCAGGCCGCCCGGTCCCCGTGGGTGAGGGCGGCGAGCCGGCGGCCCGCCTCCATGGTGGCCGCACGGCCCAGGGGAGCGAAGCGGACGGCGGACGTGGAGGCCCGCATCAGACAGCCGTTGCCGGCGCCGCGGCCCTCCACCTGGAAGTCCAGGGCCGCGGCCAGGTCCCACGCTTCGCCGCCCAGCAGGACCCGCTCCGTCAGGAGGCCGATGTCCTTGGGGTCGGCCGCCGCCCAGCGCCGGAAGCGGTCGAACACGTCCGGCAGGTCGAGACCGCCCTGTTCGAGCAGCGACTCCCCGACGAGCACGGCCATCTGGGTGTCGTCCGTGGCCTCGCCCGGATCCCAGCCGCCGCCCCCGCACAACTTCCCGGCACCGTCCGGGAATCGGGCGCGGAACGCGCCGGGCGGGCCGAACTCGAAGGGCGCGCCCAGGGCGTCGCCGACGGCGGATCCGAGGACGGCGCCCAGGGCGAGGTCGGCTGAGGTCATGGCGCCAGGGTAGGCGGCCGGCGCGTGGGGTCGGGGGTGGGGTGGGGGAGGGAGGGGTGGGTGGGGGAGGGGGAGGGGGGAGCCCCCCGGAGGGAGAGGGCGGCTCCCGCCACCGTGACGAGCGCGATCGCGGCCGCCGCGGTGAGCGTCGTGGCGTCGGGGTGGAGGAGGGGCTGGCCGCGGAGGGCCTGCCAGGTGAGGAGGGCGAAGCCGGCCGCGTAGGCGGCCGAGGCGGTGAGGACGAGGCGGAGGCGGAGCAGGGAGTCGGCGAGGCGGGGGAAGCGGGGGGCCAGGGCGGTGAGGGCGAGGAGGACCAGGGGGAGCAGCTGGAGGGCGTGCATGCCGAAGAAGTGGGCGATGCGGAGGTCGCCGCCGGTGGCGGCCCAGCCGGTGACCGGGAGGCCGGGGCCGCCGTCGGGGACGCCGACGCTGTGGGCGCCGACGATCGACGGGTCGGTGGCGGCGCGCTGTGCGGGGGTGGGCTGGACCATGAGGAAGCCGACGGCGGCGCCGGCGAGGGCGATCAGCGAGGCGAGGCGGACCGCCCAGGCGGTGGCGCGGTCGAGGAAGCGGGCGCGGAGCAGGAGGACGGCGATGGCCAGGGCGGCCAGCCAGAGGATGACGACGGTGAGGCCCATGGCCTGGAAGACCGCGGCGTCGAAGGGGGTCTCCTGGTTGAAGTGGCTCTGCCTGCCACGGACGACCTGGAGGGTGATCAGCACCATCTCCAGGGTGCTGGCGGCCGTCACGACCGTGCCGGCCCACCAGCCGGCGCGCCTGCCGCGCGGCAGCAGGCTCAGCATCCAGGCGAGCGACAGGCCGTAGGCGACGAACGACACGGCGAACTTGAAGGGCTTGGACCAGATCGGGGCGCCGACCAGGGTCCGGTCGTCGAGCAGGATCCCGCCCGCGCTGACGAGGGCGAAGACGGCCATCGCGGCGGCGAACCAGAGGAGGGGCCGGTGCAGCCGGCCGTTCGGGGGCGGGGAGGTGGCGGTGGAGTCGGGCATGGGTGCGCGCGTGGACATACGGATCCCCCCGGAAGCAGTATGGATAGTGGCGCTTGCCGCTATCTGATAGTGCCACTATCTATGATGGAGGGGTGTCCGGCAAGGCCGGGAAGGCAGTGGAAAGGTGAACGCGCGGTGCGCATCGGTGAGTTGAGCCGCAGGACCGGGGTGTCGATCCCCACGATCAAGTTCTACGTACGGGAGGGGCTGCTCCCGGCCGGCCGGCTGACGAGCCCGAACCAGGCCACGTACGAGGAGACGCATGTGCGGCGGCTCCGCCTGATCCGCGCCCTGATCGACGTGGGCGGGCTGTCCGTGGCGGCCGTGCGCGAGGTGATCGCCGCCGTCGACGACCCCGACCGGCCCGTCCACGAGCTGCTCGGCGAGGCCGCCGAGCGGATGGTGCCCGGCTACGGCGGCGCGCCCCCGGAGGAGGGTGAGGACGGCGGCGGGCTGGTCGAGGCGCGCAAGCGGGTCGACGCGCTCATCCAGGAGCGGGAGTGGCGCTGCTATCCGGGCAGTCCGGCGGCCGAGGCGCTGGCGATCGCCCTCGCCGCCCTGGAGTCCGTCGGCCACGAGCGGTTCGGCGAGGTGCTCGGCGCCTACGCGGACGCGGCCGAGCGGGTCGCCGGGGCCGACCTGGAGTACGTCGCGCGCCACGTGGCCCGCGAGGAGCTGGTCGAGAGCGTCGCCGTCGGCACGGTCCTCGGCGACGCGCTCTTCGCCGCGCTCCGCCGCCTCGCCCAGATCGACGCCTCGGCCCGCCATTTCGGGGGCAAGGGGGAGCGGGCCGAGTGACACGGAGGAGGGGGCGGGAGCCGTGCCGGCTCCCGCCCCCTCCCGGGTGCTTCAGGTCGTTCAGGCGGCCTGCGAGGGCTCCTGCTCCCGCTCCACCTGCTCGTTCCACTCGCGCTTGATCGCGCGCCATCCCTCGTCCGTCTTGCCCAGGCGCCAGTAGCCCGAGATGGAGAGCCGCTCGCGCTCCACCTGGCGCTCCATGCGCAGATGGCGGCGGAGTTCCTTCACGAAACCGGCCTCGCCGTGGACGAACGCGTGGACGTCGCCCGCCGGGAAGTCCAGGGCCCGCACGGCCTCGACGAGCGCCTCGCCGACCGGGCGGCCGGAGCGGTGCAGCCAGGTCACCTCGACGCCCGCCTCGGTGGCGAACTTCTGCTCGTCGGACGCGTCCTCGATCTCGACGAAGGCGTGCACCTTCGCTCCCGCGGGCAGCCGCTCCAGGGCCACGGCGATCGCCGGCAGGGCGCTCTCGTCGCCGACGAGGAGGTGCCAGTCCGCCGCCGGGTCCGGGGTGTAGCCGCCGCCGGGGCCGAGGAACCGCACCGTCTCGCCGACCCGCGCGCGGGCCGCCCACGGGCCCGCCAGCCCCTCGTCGCCGTGGACCACGAAGTCCAGGGTCAGCTCGTGGTGGACCGGGTCCCAGGCGCGCACGGTGTACGTGCGGGTGGTCGGCCACTCCTCGCGGGGCCGCTCGGCCCGGATCCGCTCCATGTCGAACGGCTCCGGGTAGGTCACCCCCTCGGGGGCGAAGAGCAGCTTCACGTAGTGGTCCGTCCAGGCACCGGCGTCGAAGCCGTCCAGGCCGGGGCCGCCGAGGACGACCCGCACCATGTGCGGGGTGATCCGCTCGGTGCGCACCACGTGCGCTTCGGTGGCCCGGGGGGCCTTGCGGGCCGGCTGCTCTGCCACGGCGGACTCTCCTGACTGCCTGGGGGTGGTGCCGTGCGGCACACCTGAGACTTAGGTATGCCTAAGTTAGCATCCCCCGGCCGGTCACGTCCCGGTGTGGCCGCCCGCGAGCACCGGCAGCAGCCGGTACACCGCCCCGCCGAGGTTCCAGCGGACCGCCAGGGCCTCCAGCGCCGCCGGGTCCCGCGGCGCGGCCGGGAGCGCCGGGTCGAACTCCGGCAGCGCCACGTCCCGCGCCACCCGGACCACCGTCGGCGCGACGTCCAGATAGGCGGCCGCCTCCACGATCCCGCGCCGCTTGGCGGGGGTGAGCTTCGAGGTGCGGTCCTCGGCGGCCGCCCGGACGCCCGCGAGGTCTCCGTACTCGGTGATCAGCTGGGCGGCCGTCTTCTCGCCGATGCCCTTCACGCCGGGCAGGCCGTCGCTGGCGTCGCCGCGGAGGGCGGCGAAGTCGGCGTACTGGTCGGGGCGGACCCCGTACTTCGCGCGGATCAGGTCCGTGTCCACCAGGTCGCAGTCGCCGACGCCCTTGCGCGGGTACAGGACGCGGACCGCCCGCTCGTCGTCGACCAGCTGGAAGAGGTCCCGGTCGCCGGTGACGATGTCCACCGGGCCCTTCGCCCGCTCCGACAGGGTGCCGATCACGTCGTCCGCCTCGTACCCCGCCGCGCCGATCCGGGCGATGCCGAGCGCCGCGAGGACCTCCTCGATCACCGGGACCTGCGGGGAGAGCGTGTCCGGGACCTCCTCCTCGTCCGGCCCGGTCGCCGTCTCCACGGCCACCCGGTGCGCCTTGTACGAGGGGATCAGGTCCACCCGCCACTGCGGCCGCCAGTCGTCGTCCCAGCAGGCCACGAGGTCGTCCGGCCGGTGGTCCTGCACCAGCCGGCCGATGAAGTCGAGCAGCCCCCGCACGGCGTTGACCGGCGTCCCGTCCGGGGCCCGGACCGAGTCCGGCACGCCGAAGTACGCGCGGAAGTAGAGGCTGGCGGTGTCCAGGAGCATCAGGCGTCGCGTCACACCCCGATCATGCCGCACCCCACCGACAGCGGGGCGGAGCCGCCCGCACCGGGTCCCGTCCCGGAGTCCCCGCGCCCCCCGGCGGCCATCCCGCACCCCCCGCTCCCCACCCCGCTCCCGCGCCCCCCGGCGGCCATCCCCCACCCCGCTCCCGCGCCGCCGTGACCCCCGTCACCTTCGCGTTTGCCTCCCGGGGGCCGGGGCAGGCGCGAGCCCGGAGCGGACCCGGTAAGGGGCCCCGAGCAGTGGGCCCCGTACGCGACGGGTGGGCGGGCAGACACCGCCGCGCTCCACGGCCCGGTCGCGGGGGTGGCGGGCCGTTCTTCCCTGCTACCCGTGAGGTGAATGTGTCCAGGCTCCAGGCCGACCACCTGTTCAAGGTGTTCGGCAGACGCCCCGCCGACGAATCCGACGCGGTCCGCGCCCTCGTGGCGGGCGCCGACCGCGACGCGCTGCGCGAGGACGGCGTCACCGCAGCCGTCGTCGACGCGTCCTTCGTCGTCGAACCGGGTCAGATCTTCGTGGTCATGGGCCTCTCGGGTTCCGGCAAGTCGACCCTCCTGCGCATGCTCAACGGCCTGCTCGAACCGACCGCGGGCCGCGTCCTCCACGACGGCGACGACCTCACCGCGCTCTCCCCCCGCGCGCTGCGCGAGGTCCGCTCCCGCCGCATCAGCATGGTCTTCCAGCACTTCGCGCTCTTCCCGCACCGCACCGTCCTGGAGAACGCCGGCTACGGCCTGGAGGTCCAGGGCGTCCCGCGCGCCGAGCGCGAGACCCGCGCCACCGAGGCGCTCGCCCTGTGCGGCCTGGCCGGCTGGGAGCAGTCCTGGCCCGACGAGCTCTCCGGCGGCATGCAGCAGCGCGTGGGCCTGGCCCGCGCGCTCGCCACCGACGCCGACCTGCTGCTCATGGACGAGTCCTTCAGCGCCCTCGACCCGCTGATCCGCCGCGACATGCAGGACCAGCTCCTCGTGCTCCAGAAGAAGCTGAAGAAGACCATCGTGTTCATCACCCACGACCTCAACGAGGCCATGCGCCTCGGCGACCGCATCGCCGTCATGCGCGGCGGCCGGATCGTGCAGCTCGGCACCGCCGAGGACATCCTCGTCCGGCCCGCCGACGACTACGTGGCCTCCTTCATCCAGGACGTCGACCGCTCCCGGGTGCTCACCGCCTCCGCGGTCATGACCGACCCCGAGGGGCCGGTCTCCCCGGACGCCCCGGTCGCGGGCCCCGACACCCCCCTCGCCGACCTGTGCGCCCTCGCCGCCGCGGGCCCGCACCCGGTGACCGTCCGGGAACCCGGCGGCTCCGCCCTCGGAGTCGTACAGAAGGAGAAGCTGCTCGCCGTGCTCGGCGGGCTGACCGCCGAGGAGGTGACCGTCCATGCCTAGGCTTCCCCTCGGCTCCTGGGTCGACAGCTCCGTCGACTGGCTCCAGGCGCAGTTCTCCTGGCTGTTCGACGCCGTCAGCGGCGGCATCACCGGCCTGTACGACGGCATCGACGCCGTCCTGTCGGCGCCGCAGCCACTGCTGCTCGCCGGCATCCTCGCCGTCGTCGCCTGGTGGCTGCGCGGCCTCGCCGCCGGCCTGCTCGCCTTCGCCGGGTTCGCGCTCGTCGACGCCGTCCAGCTGTGGGACGAGGCGATGGCGACGCTCTCGCTGGTCCTCGTCGCCACCCTCGTCACCCTGGTGATCGCCGTCCCGCTCGGCATCTGGGCGGCCCGGTCGAAGACGGTCAGCACCGTGCTGCGGCCCGTCCTCGACTTCATGCAGACCATGCCGGCGATGGTCTACCTCATCCCCGGCATCATCTTCTTCGGCGTCGGCGTCGTCCCCGGCATCATCGCCACCATCGTCTTCGCGCTGCCGCCCGGCGTCCGCATGACCGAGCTGGGCATCCGGCAGGTCGACTCCGAACTCGTCGAGGCCGCCGAGGCGTTCGGCACCACCCCGCGCAACACCCTGCTGCGGGTGCAGCTGCCGCTCGCCGTGCCGACCATCATGGCCGGCGTCAACCAGGTCATCATGCTGGGCCTGTCCATGGTCGTCATCGCCGGCATGGTCGGCGGCGGCGGGCTCGGCGGCGCCGTCTACCGGGCCATCGGCAACGTCGACATCGGCCTCGGCTTCGAGGCCGGCGTCTCCATCGTCGTCCTCGCCATGTACCTCGACCGCATGACCGGCGCCCTGGGCCGCCAGGTCTCCCCGCTCGGCCGCCGGGCCCTCGCGAAGGCCCGCGCGGCCACCGCCAGGCGCCGCACCGCGCAGCTGTGGGCACACCGCCCGCAGCCCGTCACCGCGCTCGTCGGCATCGTCGTCCTCGCGCTCGTCGCGGGCGGCTCCGGCTTCCTCGGCGGCTCCGGCTCCACCTCGACGACGGCCTCCGGCGCGGGCGCCGGCCACGGCAAGAAGATCAGCATCGGCTACATCCCGTGGGACGAGGGCATCGCCTCCACCTACCTGTGGAAGGAGCTCCTGGAGCGCCGCGGCTACGAGGTCGAGACCAAGCAGCTGGAGGCCGGCGCGCTCTACACCGGTCTGGCCGGCGGACAGCTCGACTTCCAGACCGACGCCTGGCTGCCCGTCACCCACGCCCAGTACCTGGAGAAGTACGGGAACAAGCTGGAGGACCTCGGTTCCTGGTACGGCCCGACCTCGCTGGAGCTGTCCGTCCCCTCGTACGTGAAGGATGTGAAGTCCCTCGCCGACCTCAAGGGCAAGGGCGACCGCTTCAAGGGCCGCATCGTCGGCATCGAGCCCAGCGCCGGAATGATGGGCATCCTCAAGGACAAGGTCCTGAAGGAGTACGGCCTGGAGGGCGAGTACGAGGTCGTGGACGGCTCCACGCCCGGCATGCTCGCCGAGCTGAAGCGCGCCTACGAGCGCGAGGAACCGGTCGTCGTCACCCTCTGGTCGCCCCACTGGGCCTACTCGGCCCACGACCTGACCAAGCTCGCGGACCCGAAGGGCGTCTGGGGCGAGGGCGACGGCGTGCACACCCTGGCCCGCAAGGGCTTCAGCGAGGACAACCCCGAGGTGGGCGCCTGGCTGAAGGACTTCGAGCTCACCGAGGAGCAGCTGACCGGCCTGGAGAAGGAGATCCAGGACACCGGCAAGGGCAAGGAGCAGCAGGCCGTCCGCACCTGGCTGGACGGACAGCCCGGACTCGCGGAGCGGCTCGCCCCGCAGTGACACCGGACCTCACCCGCCGGACAGGGGTGGTCGCCGAACGTGATCGGCGGCCACCCCTTTCGGCAGCCTTTCCGTCACGACGCGAAACCCCGGCCCAAAGCTGCGTAAGGTGCAGGTAACCGGCCGGTTCGCGACGAGGCACCAGCAGAGGGAGGGAGCCGCCATGGACGAGAAGGAAGCACCCCGCGTGGGCGCGGCCGTCAAGAGGCGCCGCCGGGCCCTCCAGCTCACCCTGGCCGTCGTCGCCTCCCGCAGCGGCCTCTCCGTGCCCTTCCTCAGCCAGATCGAGAACGAGCGGGCGCGCCCCAGCCGCCGCTCCCTGGAACTGGTCGCCGAGGCCCTCCAGACCACCGCCGCCGAACTCCTCGCCGTCGCCGAGGCCGCCCGCACCGTCGACGTCGTCCGCGCCGGCGAGGGCACCGCCGCGATGCCGGATGGCGTGCGGCGCCTGGTGCGCGGCCGGCACCAGCTGCACGCCCTGGAGTTCACCGGCGAGCAGGACGCGGGCCGCGAATTCCAGCACCGCAACGACGAGTTGCTGTACGTCGCCGACGGCGCCGCCGAGGTCGAGGCCGAGGGCCGCGCCCACCGGCTGGTCCGCGGCGACTCCCTGTACCTCTCCGGCGGCGTCCGGCACCGCTGGCGGGCCACCGAACCGGGCACCCGCCTCCTCGTCGTCGCCGTCGCCGACCACGTCGAGGTCGAGGAGGAGTGACGCGGCTCAGGGGGCGGACGCCGCGGGTCGTCTCGCTGGTGCCGTCGCTCACCGAGGCGGTCGCCGTCACCGCGCCGGGGCTGCTGGTCGGCGCCACCGACTGGTGCAGCCACCCGGCCGGGCTCGGTGTCGCCCGGATCGGCGGCACCAAGAACCCCGACGTGCCCGCGGTGCTCGCGCTCCGCCCCGACCTCGTCCTCGCCAACGAGGAGGAGAACCGGGCCGTCGACCTCGACGCGCTGCGCGACGCCGGCGCCGAGGTGCTCGTCACCGAGATCCGCACCCTCGACCAGGGGTTCACCGCCCTCGGGGAGGTCCTCGCCGCCTGCGGCGCGCCCCGCCGTCCGCGCTGGCTGGCGGAGGCGGAGGAGGCGTGGGCGGCCGTGGAGCCGGTGGCGGACGGGATCACCGCCGTCGTACCGGTCTGGCGGCGGCCCTGGATGGTGCTGGGGCGGGACACCTTCGCCGGCGACCTGCTCGCCCGCCTCGGCGTCCGCAACCTGTACGCGGACCATCCCGAGCGCTATCCGCGGGTGCCGCTCGCCGAGCTGACCGGGGCCCGGCCCGCGCTGGTGGTCCTCCCGGACGAGCCGTACCGCTTCACCGCGGACGACGGCCCCGAGGCGTTCCCCGGGGCCGCGGCCGCGCTCGTCGACGGGCGGATGCTCACCTGGTACGGGCCGTCGCTGGCGCCGGCGGCGCGGGTGCTGGCGCGGGACCTGCGAGCAGCGCTCCGCTGACCAGGCCGCGCACGGTGTGGACGCCGGCCACCAGCCAGGCGACGGCGAGGAACGCGTACAGGGCGATCGCGAGCCAGCGGAAGGCGTCCAGGCCGGTGTGGCGGGCGAGTCCCTCGGCGCCGGTGACGCAGGTGCCGACCGGGAAGGTGAAGGCCCACCAGGTCATCGCGAAGCCCATGCCCGCACGCCGGGCCCGCACCACCATCGCCCCGGCCAGCGCCAGCCACAGCAGCGCGAAGCCCATGACCGGCACGCCGTAGAGGACGGCGAAGGCGGCGAAGCCGTGCGCGTACGGGTCGGGGAGCACCCCGGCGGCGGCGTCGGCGAAGGCGTTGGCGGCGGTGGTCGACTGGCCGAGCGGGCCGAGGACGAGGAAGAGCGTCGGGGTGAGCGCGAGCGGCAGCGGGCCGTCGAGGACGAGCCGGCCGAAGACCAGCGGCAGCATCACCAGGGTGGCGAGCAGGCTGATGCCGAACATCGCGTAGCAGGCGATCAGCAGGGTCTGCCGGGCCTGCCCCTCGGGCAGGTGGGGGAGGAGCAGCGGGCCGAGCGCGGCGGAGACCATCGGCGCGACGACGGGCAGCAGCCAGACGGGGGACGCCTGCTCGATCCTGTGCCGGACCACCATCAGGTACGGCACGGCGACGGCCGCGGCCAGTCCCACCACCGTGCCCGCGGTGAACAGGACGGTGTCGAGGGCGACGGCTGCGGGGAGGCCGATCCAGTCCCTGCCGAGCGTCAGGGTGCCGCCGCCGACGGCGAGCAGCGCCATCGACAGACAGCCGTAGAAGGGGGCCACGGCCGGGTCGAGGAGATGGGCGCGGGCCTGGTCGCGGTGGCGCAGCCAGTGCGCGGCCCGGGCGGTGAGCAGGGTCAGCAGCATCGCGAGGGAGAGCGCCCAGACGGCGGTGCAGACGGTACGGAGACCGGGCACGGTGACGGGGAGCGCGGCGCCCGCGGTGCCGACGACGGAGGTGCCCATCACGGAGGCGTACCAGTTGGGTCCGAGGTGACGGACCGACCGGGTCGCTCGGGCGCGGGGGGTGGTGGCGCCGAGGAGGGGGCGGGAGGGTGCGAGGCTTGCCATGACTCCACCGTCGCCGCAGGTCACCGCCCCCACCAGGGATCATGGGGCTATGACGTCATAAGCTGGCTTTATGAGCAGGGAGCGGGACGGCGGCACGGGGGCGGAGCGGGGCGGCACGGGCGGGGGAGCCTGGCGGGCCGGGAGAGCCGGGAGAGCCGGGACCACGACGGCCGCGGCGGCGATCACGGCCGCCGGCGGGGGCGGGGGAGCGGGTGGCGGCGGTACGGGGGCCGGCGGAGGTACGGGAGCGGGCGCCGCGGGTGAGGCCGTGACCGCGCACCTGTCGCACCGCGTCCCCGACCTCGGCGCCCTGGAACTGCTCCTCGCCGTCGCCCGGCACGGCAGCCTCGGGGCCGCGGCCCGGGAGGTCGGCATCACCCAGCCGGCGGCCAGCAGCCGGATCCGTTCCATGGAGCGCCAGCTCGGCGTGGCGCTCGTGGACCGCTCCCCGCGCGGTTCCCGGCTCACCGACGCGGGTGCGCTGGTCACCGACTGGGCGCGGCGGATCGTGGAGTCCGCGGAGGCGTTCGACGCGGGGGTGCAGGCGCTGCGGGGGCGCCGGGACTCGCGGCTGCGGGTGGTGGCGTCCATGACGATCGCCGAGTACCTGCTGCCGGGCTGGCTGATCGCGCTGCGCGCCGAGCGGCCGGACACCGCGGTGTCGCTCCAGGCGGGGAACTCGGCGGTGGTCGCGGAGCGGCTGCTCGCGGGGGAGGCGGACCTCGGGTTCGTGGAGGGGCTCGCGGTGCCGGACGGGCTCGACGGGACCGTCGTCGCCCACGACCGGCTCGCGGTCGTGACCGCGCCCTCCCACCCGTGGGCCCGCCGCCGCGCCCCGATCGACCCGGCCGAGCTGGCCGCGACTCCGCTGGTGCTGCGCGAGCACGGTTCGGGCACCCGGCAGGTCCTCGACGCGGCCCTCGCCGGGCACGGCGGGCTCGCCCGCCCGCTGCTCGAACTGGCCTCCACCACCGCCGTGAAGGCGGCGGCGGTCAGCGGCGCGGGCCCGGCGGTCCTCAGCGAGCTCGCGATCGCCGAGGAGCTGTCCTCGCACCGCCTGGTCGCGGTGCCGGTCGAGGGCGCGCGGCTCGCCCGCGACCTGCGGGCCGTCTGGCCGACGGGCCACCGCCCCACGGGCCCGGCCCGCGACCTCCTCTCCCTGACGAGGGCGCGGCCGGGCGGCTGAGGGCGGCGGGTGTCCTACAGCTGCGGCGCCCGGTGCGTGATGCGGCCGTCGACCGCCGTCAGCAGGACCGGGACGTCCGGGAGCTCCGTGGCCGGCGTGGTGAGCGGGTCGGCCGCGAGGACCGTCAGGTCGGCGCGGTGGCCGAGCGCGAGCCGGCCGGAGATCCGCTCCTCGCCCGCCGCGTGCGCCGCGCCCGTCGTCAGGCCGCGCAGCGCCTCCAGCGGCGTCAGCGCCTGCTCGGGGCCGTGCGGCGGCTGCGTCAGGTCCCGGCCGGGGCGGCGGTGCACGGCGCCCGCCAGCACGCCCAGCGGCGGGAACGGCGCGATCGGCCAGTCCGAGCCCAGCACCACGGTCGCCCCGGAGTCCACCAGGTCGCGGCAGCGCCAGGCGCGCCCGGCCCGCTCCTCGCCGAGCCGGCGGGACCAGTTGTCGGTGTGGTCGGCGCGGGTGAAGTCGCAGCAGTGGGTGGGCTGCATGGAGGCGATGACGCCCAGCTCCGCGAAGCGGCCGAGGGTGTCGTCCGGGACCGTCTCGATGTGCTCGACCCGGTGCCGTACGGCCGGGTCGCCGCCGCCCGCCCGCGCCTTCTCGACGGCGTCGAGGACGTGCCGGACGGCGGCGTCGCCGATGGCGTGGGTCGCTGTCGGCACCGCGGCCCGGTGCAGCGCGCCGATGATCTCCGTGTACGCCTCCGGGTCCGGCCAGAAGGCGTGGGTGGACTCGCCGTGGCAGTCGGGCTTCTCCAGCCACGCGGTGCCGTTGTCGATGGTGCCGTCCATGAAGAGCTTCACGCCGGCGACCTGCCAGAGCGCGCCGCCGCGCCCCTGGAGGGCGATCAGCTCGGCCACGCCGGGCGCGTCGGTGCCGGGCTGGCACCAGGGGGCCACCCGGAGCCGCAGCGGCAGCCGGCCGGCGGCGTCCAGTTCGGTGAAGAGGTCGAGGCTGTCGCCGTTGGCGTCCATGACGTGCCCGCCGGTCAGGCCGGCCGCCGCCATCGCGTCCAGCGCCCCGGCGAGCCGCTCCAGGCGCTCCGCGCGGGTGGGCTGCGGGGCGACGCGTTCGACCAGCTCGCAGGCGGCGTCCTCCTGGAGCAGTCCGGTGGGGCGCCCGTCGGCGTCGCACACGATCTCGGCGGACGCCTGGTCGAAGGTGCGCGGGCCGTCGACGCCGGCGAGTTCGAGGGCACGGCGCGAGGCGAGCGCGGAGTGCGCGTCGAAGAGCAGCAGGAAGGCGGGCACCCCGTCGAGGACGGTGTCGAAGGGGGCGACCCCGACCGGCTCGTCGCCGAAGACGTTCGGGTCGAGACCCCAGGCGAACAGCCAGTCGCCCCGGCCGAGGCCGCGTACCTCGCGCGCCAGGGCCTCCCGTACGCCGGCGAGGTCGGCGCAGCCGGAGAGGTCGAGGCCGCCGGTCAGCTCGGCGCCGCTCACGGGGTGGATGTGCCCGTCCACGAGACCGGGGGTGACGACGGCGCCCTTCAGGTCGACGACGGTGGTCGCCGGCCCGGCGAGCTCCCGCACCTCGCGGTCGTCGCCGAGCGCGGAGATCCGTCCGTCCGTGCCCACGGCGAGCGCGCTCGCCGCGAGGAAGGCCCCGGTGGCGGGGTCGAGCAGACGGGCGGAGTGGAGGACGAGTCGGGTGGACACGGTGGGACTCCTTGCGGTGGTGGTACGAGAAGGGTGATCACGGGACGGGCGGTGCGGGCGCGCGCCACGCCTGGACGCACGGCCACGCCTGGACGCACGGCCACGCGTGGACGCATGGCGACGCGTGGACGCACGCCGGCGCCCGGGCGCCGGCGCGTGGCGGGCGCCGAGGTCCGAGGCCGGCCCCGATGTCCGACGCGGGCGTCCACGCCCGACGGGTGTGCCACGCCGGACGGGTGTGCCACGCCGGACGGGTCCGCCACGCCGGACGGGTCCGCCACGCCCCACGCGTACGGCATGCCCGGCGCGTACGGCACGCGTGTCGCGTACGGCATGCGTGTCGCGTACGGCATGCGTGACGCGTACGCGTCGGCCGGACGTCCGCCGGCCCGAGGGCGTGCGCGCCAGGCGCTCCCGCCCGCGCGGCCGGACGGCCTCCGCCGTCAGGCTTCGGCGGTCGCCGCGTCCCCGGCGGTCGCTCCGTCCCCGGCGGTCGCCGCCGCCGCGGCCGCGGCCAGGCGCGGTACCGCCGCTTCGGCCGCCTCCGTGGGGGAGAAGGTGAGCGGCAGGATCCCCGTGGCGCCGGGGGCGTCGAGGGTTCCGTGGGGGAGGTCGAGGGCGCGTTCGGCGGTGCTGAGGGCGAGGCGGGTGACGGACGGGGGGCGGTCGGTGCGGTCGGAGTTGGCGTGGGCGCCGAGGCCGTCCAGGACGACCAGGACCTGGATGGCGGCGGCCCGGGGGTCGTCGGTGCGGAACTCGCCGCGGTCGACGCCGTCGCGGATCAGCTCCTCCAGCCGGTCGTCGGAGGCCAGCTCCATTCGGGTGACCCGGTCGCGCAGGACGGGCCGGTAGCGGCTCAGGTGCCGGGCGTTGATCCAGAGGCGGCTGATGTCGTCGTAGGCGTCGCCGGACGACAGGGCGAAGTACCGGGCCAGGTACTGCGCCGGGGTGCCGTCCGGGCGCTCGGCCGGCAGCAGCGAGTCGAGCTCGCCGAGGGCCGCGACCGAGAACGCCTCGGCCACCAGGTCCTCGGCCGAGGGGAAGTAGTGGCTGATCAGGCCGGGCCGGACGGCGAGCTCCTCGGCGACGCGCCGCAGGGTGACGCACTCCAGCCCTTCGGTCAGGGCGATCCGGGCGGCCGTCGCCACGATCTCCGCCCGCCGGGCCTCGGGTGATTTCCGAATTCGCTTGCGCTGGACGCTTGACGACATACCGGGGATGCTATTGAGTGTGCGACCAATAAGCAACCAGGTGGGCAATCACGCACCGGAGGGCCGCATGGCTTCCACGATCCCCGACCCGCGCTCCGGGACAGAGCGCGGGCCGGCACCCCTGCCGGCGGGCGACGGGCCCAGCCGCATCGAGGCCCATGGCATCGACCACATCCCCGACAGCGAACGCCACGGGCACCCCCGCGAGCTGTTCACCGTCTGGGCCGCGGCGAACGTCAACTACCTCAGCCTCGTCATCGGCGGCGCACTGGTCTTCATGGGCCTCACGCTCTGGCAGGCGATCGGCGTGATCGTCGTCGGCAACCTCTTCTGGGTCCTCAGCGGTGTCCTCGCCACCTCGGGGCCGGCCGCGGGCGCGCCCAGCGAGGTCATCACGCGCACGCTCTACGGCGTCCTCGGCAACCGCGTGAACAACGCGGTCGGCGGCTGGCTGGTCTCCGTCTGCTACTTCGCGCTCAACCTGGCCGCCGCCGCGACCGCCGCCTTCGCCCTGGTCGAGAAGACCGGCATCCCGGCGAACACCCCGGTGAAGGTCGCGGTCATCGTGGTCATCGCCGCCCTCACGCTGGCGATCAGCGTCTACGGCCACGCCCTGATCATCAAGCTGTACCTGCCGATCACCCTGGTCCTCAGCGGGGCGTTCGCCGTCGTCGCCGTGGCCGTCGTCCGGCACGCCGACTTCTCGTACGCGCCCGCCGAGCCGCTCTCCGGCGCCCCCTTGTGGGCGGTGCTGCTGGCGGGCCTCACGATGATCGCCTCGGGCCCGCTCTCGTACACCACGAGCGCCGACTTCTCCCGCTACCTGCCCCGCGAGAGCTCCCCGCGCGCGATCGTGCTGTGGAACGCGCTCGGCGCCTTCCTGCCCAGCGTCGCCGTCTGTTCGCTCGGTGCCCTCGCCGCCACCGCCGTCGACATGTCGGACCCGCAGACGGCGCTCCAGGGGATCCTGCCGGGCTGGTTCGTGCCGGTCTTCCTGCTCTCCCTGGTCCTCGGCACCATCGCCATCAACGCCCTCACCGCGTACAGCGCCGGCCTCGCCCTCCAGGCCGTGGGCCTGCGCGTCCGCCGCACGGTCAGCGTCCTCTTCGACGGGGCCGTCGCCGTCGCCCTCACCCTGTACGGGCTGCTGGTCTCCAACTTCCTGGACACCGTCAGCAACGCCCTCCAGGTGATCACGGTCCTCACCGGCCCGATGATGTGCGTCTACGCCACGGACATCCTGCTCCGCCGCAACCGCTACGACGTGGCCGCCCTCTCCGACGAGACCCCCGGCAGCCCCTTCTGGTACACCCGCGGCGTCAACCCGGCCGGCGTGACCGCCCTGCTCGGCGGAGCCGCGGCCGGCGCCCTGTGCGTCGACAGCGTCTACACGGGCCCGGTCGCCTCCGCCCTCGGCATGGACCTCTCGCTGCCCGTCGGCATGGCCGTCGCCACCCTCCTCTACGTGGTCCTCGGCCGGCGCACGGTCGCGGCCACCCTCCCCGCCGCCTGACCGCGGCCCCCGAACCGCGGGGCGGCCGGACCGCCCACCCCGGCCGCCCCGCGCCCCCGTCTCACACCCGTACGCCCGCCCCGCGCCCCCGTCTCACACCCGTACGCCCGCCGCCGCCCGGACGAGTCCCCGTACGACCCTCGGGTCCTCGCCCATCTCCGGGTGCCACTGCACCCCGAGGGCCCAGGCCGGCTCCGCCAGTTCCACCGCCTCCACCGTGCCGTCCTCCGCGTACGCCGAGGGCACGAGTCCCGCGCCAAGCCGGTCGACGGCCTGGTGGTGATAGGTCGGTACGTCGGCCGGTTCGGGGACGAGCGAGGCGTAGAGCGTCCCCGGCACCGGCGTCACCGGGTGCCGCCCCATCACCCCCTCCGCCTCCACGTGCCCGTCGAGGTGCTGCGTCAGCGTGCCGCCCAGCGCCACGTTGAGCAGCTGCATCCCCCGGCAGATGCCGAGCAGCGGGGTGCCGGAGGCGAGCGCCGCGTCGATCAGCGCCAGCTCCCAGGCGTCCCGCTCCCGCGCCGGCGGGCCGGTCCGCGGGTCGGGCTCCGCCCCGTACCGCACGGGCTCCACATCCGCCCCGCCCGCCACCACCAGGCCGTCCAGCCGGGCCAGCACCGCCGCCGCCGCGGCCGGCTCGTCCGGCGGCAGCATCACCACGAGCCCGCCGCCCTCCCGCACGTACCGCGGGTACCGCGCGGGCAGCAGCGCCGCCGGCATGTCCCAGGCCCTCCAGCGGGCCCGGTCGAGATAGGTCGTCACGCCGATGAGCGGCTCGGTCACGGGGCTGCCTCCTGGTACGTGCGGTGCGTGCGGTAGCTGCGGTGCGTGCGATGCCCGCCGTGCGCGCGGGACGCGTGGAACATGCCGCCGACTCTAGGCCGCCGCGCCCCTCAATGGACCGCGGACATACCTTTCACGCCAGGAAGCCGCGCAGCAGCGCCGCCGTCCCCGCGCAGTGCTCCCGCGTCACCTCGCGCGCCGCGTCCGCGTCCCCCTCCAGGACCGCCTCCACCAGGGCCGTGTGCTGGTGCTGGGAGTGCTCCAGGTTGCGGACGAGCAGCGGGATGCAGTCCAGCAGGTCGTTGACGGTCGCGCGGACCGCCGCGTACTGGGCCGTCAGGCTGGGCGAGCCGGAGAGTTCGGCCAGCGTGAGGTGGAGCAGCGTGTCCTGGCGGCGGTAGTCGGCCAGCGGCGCGTCGTGGGTGGCCGCCAGCGCCGCCCGCAGCCGCTCCCCGCCCGCCGCGTCCAGACCGTGCGCCGCGCACAGGCCGGCCGCGCCCACCTCCAGGACCTCCCGGAAGCGCAGCGCGTCCTCCATGTCGACCGCGGCGACGCGCCGGCGCAGCTCCGCCTCGTCGGGGTCCTGCGGCCGGGGCAGCACGAACGTGCCGCCGTACCGGCCGCGCCGGCTCTCCACCAGGCCCTGCTCCTGGAGCACCTTCAGGACCTCGCGCAGCGTCACCCGGCTGATCCCCATCCGCTCGGCCAGCTCCCGTTCGGCGGGCAGCCGTTCGCCGTCCGGGACCAGGCCCAGCCGGACCACCTGGAGGATCTGCTCCAGAGCCTCCTCGAAGCCGTTGCCGGCCCGGACCGGTCGCAGCACCGGCGTCAACCGGTCGCCGGGACCGGCCGGTTCACTCGTACGGATCACTTCTGGTCGCCCCTTCCCCTGACACTTCCCAAGCAATGGTCTCGCCCCATACCTTATGACTCCCGGCAGGCCGAACGAGGAGAGTCGTCCCGTGGCAGACCGCACACCCCCGCTGACCGTCGAGGAACTGCGCTCCCTCGTGACGGACGGCGCGATCGACACCGTCGTCCTGGCCTTCCCGGACATGCAGGGCCGGCTCCAGGGGAAGCGCTTCGCCGCCCCCTTCTTCCTCGACGAGGTCCTCGCCCACGGCACCGAGGGGTGCAACTACCTCCTCGCCGTCGACACCGAGATGAACACCGTCGACGGCTACGCGATGTCCTCCTGGGACCGCGGCTATGGCGACTTCGCCATGCGCCCCGACCTCGCCACCCTCCGCCGCGTCCCCTGGAACGAGGCCACCGCCCTGGTCACCGCCGACCTGACCTGGGCCGACGGCTCGCCCGTCGTCGCCGCGCCCCGCCAGATCCTCCGCCGGCAGCTGGACCGGCTCGCCGCCCACGGCCTCACCGCCCACGTCGGCACCGAGCTGGAGTTCATCGTCTTCAAGGACACCTACGAGCAGGCGTGGGACTCCGGATACCGGGGCCTCACACCGGCCAACCAGTACAACATCGACTACTCGATCCTCGGCGGCGGCCGCGTCGAACCCCTGCTGCGCCGCATCCGCAACGAGATGGCCGCCGCCGGCCTCACCGTCGAGTCCGCCAAGGGCGAGTGCAACCCCGGCCAGCACGAGATCGTCTTCCGCTACGACGAGGCCCTCGTCACCTGCGACCAGCACGCCGTCTACAAGACCGGCGCGAAGGAGATCGCCGCCCAGGAAGGCGTCTCGCTCACCTTCATGGCCAAGTACGACGCGCGCGAGGGCAACTCCTGCCACATCCACCTCTCCCTCCAGGACGCCGACGGCCGCAACGTGATGGCCGGCGACGACCCGCACGGCATGTCCCCGGTGATGCGGCACTTCCTCGCCGGGCAGCTCGCCTCCCTCCGCGACCTCTCCCTCCTCCTCGCCCCCAACATCAACTCCTACAAACGCTTCCAGCCCGGCTCCTTCGCCCCCACCGCCGTCGCCTGGGGCCACGACAACCGCACCTGTGCCCTCCGCGTCGTCGGCCACGGCCCCTCCACCCGCTTCGAGAACCGGGTCCCCGGCGGCGACGTCAACCCCTACCTCGCCGTCGCCGCGATGATCGCCGCCGGCCTCCACGGCATCGAGCGGGGCCTCGAACTCCCGCCGCCCTGCACCGGGAACGCCTACACCGCCGACCACGCCCACGTCCCCACCACCCTGCGCGAGGCCGCCGAACTCTGGGAGACCAGCGAGATCGCCAAGGAGGCGTTCGGGCCCGAGGTCGTCGCCCACTACCGCACCATGGCCCGCGTCGAACTCGCCGCCTTCGACGCGGCGGTCACGGACTGGGAACTGCGCCGCTCCTTCGAACGCCTCTGAACACCCCCGAGAGGACCGAGCCCTTGCTCACCGAGCTCCAGGTACTGAACCCGGCGACGGAGGACGTCGTCGCCACCGTCCCCGCGGCCGGCCCCGCCGACGTCGACGCCGCCGTCACCCGGGCCGCCGCCGCCCAGACCGGCTGGGCCGCCGCGGCCCCCGCCGACCGAGCCCGGCTGCTCCGCCGCTTCGCCTCCGTCGTCGACGATCACCGCGAGGAACTCGCCCTCCTGGAGGTCCGCGAGGCCGGCCACACGATCGGCAACGCCCGCTGGGAGGCCGGGAACGTCCGCGACCTCCTCGACTACGCGGCCGGAGGGGTCGAGCGCCTGAACGGACGCCAGATCCCCGTCCCCGGCGGCCTCGACATCACCCTCCTCGAACCCCTCGGCGTCGTCGGCGTCATCGTGCCCTGGAACTTCCCGATGCCGATCGCCGCCTGGGCCGCCGCACCCGCCCTCGCCGCCGGCAACGCCGTGATCCTCAAACCGGCCGAGACCACCCCGCTCACCGCCCTGCGCCTCGCCGAACTCGCCCTGGAGGCCGGACTCCCCGAGCACCTCCTCCAGGTCCTCCCCGGCGAGGGCCCCGTCGCCGGCGACGCCCTCGTGACCCACCCCGGCATCGCCAAGATCGTCTTCACCGGCTCCACCCGCACCGGCAAGCGGATCATGGCCGCCGCCGCCGACCAGGTGAAACGCCTCACCCTCGAACTCGGCGGCAAGAGCCCCAACATCGTCTTCGCCGACGCGGACATCGAGGCCGCCGCGGCCGCCGCCCCCATGGCCTTCCTCGACAACAGCGGCCAGGACTGCTGCGCCCGCACCCGCATCCTCGTCCAGCGGAGCGCGTACGACCGCTTCATGGAACTCCTCGCCCCGGCGATCGAGGAGACCGTCGTCGGCGACCCGCTCGACCCGCGCACCCGGATGGGGCCGCTGATCTCCCGCGCCCAGCTCGACCGGGTCCGCGGATACGTCCCCGAGGACGCCGAGGCCATCCGCGGCAAGGCCCCCGAGGGCCCCGGCTTCTGGTTCCCGCCGACCGTCCTCACCGGCGTCCCCGAGGACGCCCCCTGCGCCGTCGAGGAGATCTTCGGACCCGTCGCCGTCGTCCTCCCCTTCGAGGACGAGGCCGACGCCGTCCGGCTCGCCAACGCCACGCCGTACGGCCTGTCCGGCTCGATCTGGACCCGCGACGTCGGCCGCGCCCTGCGCGCCTCCCGCGCCGTCCGGGCCGGCAACCTCTCCGTCAACTCCCACTCCAGCGTCCGCTACTGGACCCCGTTCGGCGGCTTCCGCCAGTCCGGACTCGGCCGTGAACTCGGCCCCGACGCCCTGACCGCCTTCACCGAGACCAAGAACGTCTTCATCAGCACGGAGGGTCCCGCACTGTGAGCAACAACGCGACCAGCGAAGAGATCGTCTGCCGCCGGCTCGTCGGCCGCACCGCCGTCATCACCGGCGCCGGCAGCGGCATCGGCCTCGCCACCGCCCGCCGCCTCGCCTCCGAGGGCGCGAACGTCGTCTGCGGCGACATCGACGAGCGGGCCGGGAAGGCGGCCGCCGAGGCCGTCGGCGGCACCTTCGTCAAGGTCGACGTCACCGACCCGGAGGAGGTCGAGGCGCTCTTCCGCGTCGCCTTCGAGACCTACGGTTCCGTCGACGTCGCCTTCAACAACGCCGGCATCTCCCCGCCCGACGACGACTCCATCCTGGAGACCGGCCTGGAGGCGTGGAAGCGCGTCCAGGACGTCAACCTCACCTCCGTCTACCTGTGCTGCAAGGCCGCCCTGCCGTACATGCGGCGCCAGGGCCGGGGCTCCATCATCAACACCGCCTCGTTCGTGGCGATCATGGGCGCGGCGACCAGCCAGATCTCGTACACCGCCTCCAAGGGCGGCGTCCTCGCCATGTCCCGGGAGCTCGGCGTCCAGTTCGCCCGCGAGGGCATCCGGGTCAACGCGCTCTGCCCCGGGCCGGTCAACACCCCGCTGCTCCAGGAGCTCTTCGCCAAGGACCCGGAGCGGGCCGCCCGCCGGCTCGTCCACATCCCGGTCGGACGGTTCGCCGAGGCGGACGAGATCGCGGCGGCCGTCGCCTTCCTCGCCAGCGACGACTCCTCGTTCGTCAACGCCGCCGACTTCCTCGTCGACGGCGGCATCTCCGGCGCCTACGTGACCCCCCTCTAGGGAGTCACAGGGAGTCAGAGGAAGGTGCGGCCCTCGCCCCGGTAGGTGGGGACCGTGTCCACGACACGGTCCCCCTCCACGAGGTGCAGCGCCTCGAACCGCTCGCACAGCTCGCCGGCCTTCGCGTGCCGGAACCACACCTTGTCGCCGATCCGCAGATCGTCGGCCGGCGAGCCCAGCAGCGGGGTCTGCACCTCGCCCGGGCCCTCCTGCGGCTCGTAGCGCAGCCCCTCCGGCAGATACGGGACGGGCAGCCGGTCCCGGCCGGCCGCGCCGGACGCCGGGTAGCCGCCGCCGAGCACGGTGACGATCCCGACGCCCGGCCGCCGCACCACGGGCTGCGCGAAGAGCGCGGCCGGCCGGCCGCGGAAGGAGGAGTAGTCGTCGAAGAGCCGGGGGACGTAGAGCCCGGACCCGGCGGCGATCTCGGTGACGGCCGCCTCCGCGGCGGTGTGCTGCACGCTGCCGGTGCCGCCGCCGTTCACGAACTCCAGCTCCGGCGCCACCGCCCGTACGGCTCCGACCACGGCCGCCCGCCGCTCGGCCAGCTCCCGGCGGGCCACCGCCTGCATCGCCCGCACCGCCCGCGAGCGCAGCGGCCGGCCGGTGACCGCGTCCCCGACCCCCGCCACATGCCCCTCGTACGCCATGAGTCCCACCAGCCGGAACCCCGGACGCCGCACCACCGACCTGGCCAGCTCGGCCAGCTGCGCGGGCGTCCGCAGCGGCGACCGGCGCGCGCCGATCCGCACCCGGCCGCCCAGCAGGCGCAGCGAGGTGTCCATCTCCAGGCAGACCCGTACCTCCTCGGTGCCGCCCGCCCGGGCCGCGTCGATGAGGTCCAGCTGCGCCACGTCGTCGACCATCACGGTCACGGCGGCGGCCGGCTTCGGGTCCCGGGTCAGCTCCCCGAAGCCCGCGCGGTCGGCCGACGGATAGGCGAGCAGGACGTCCTCGAACCCGGCCCGCGCCAGCCACAGCGACTCGGCGAGCGTGAACGACATGACCCCGGCGAAGCCGTCCCGCGCCAGGACCCGGTCGAGCAGCGCCCGGCACCGCACCGACTTGCTCGCCACCCGGATCGGCTTGCCGCCCGCGCGCCGCACCAGATCGTCCGCGTTGGCGTCGAACGCCTCCAGATCGACGATCGCGAGCGGCGCGTCCAGAGCGGCGGTGGCCCGGTCGTACCGGGCCCGGTCGGCGGCACGGGGAGTCATGGCCCGAGCTTGCCAGACCGTCAGGGGGGTGGGTACCCCTGGGTTCCCGCGCGGCGGGGAACAGCCCGTAGAGTGACGGGCATTGTCGGCAGGAGCAGGGGGCGGGATGACCAGCGAACAGAACCCCCGCGCGCCCCGCGTCACCGAGACCCTCCCTCCGGCCCCCGAGACCCCCCGGCCCCCCACGAGCGCCCTCTCGACCCTCACCACCGACCTCACCCCGCCGGCCCCGGAGCCGGCCACCCCGCGGCGGCCCGCCTCCGCCCGGTCCCCCCGCCAGGACCGGGACACGCCCCCGGCCCCGCGCCCGCAGTCGGACCCGCCCCCGGCCGCCCACCCGGCCCCGGCCGCCGCCCCGCGCCCCGCGTCGGCCCCGGCTCCCCGCCCGCAGCCGGGTACGTCCCCGGCCCCGCGCCCCGCGGCCGGTATGCCCC
>NZ_JBHVRX010000046.1:0-52546 GCF_042885515.1 Streptomyces sp. NPDC058052
TACTCCTCCCGCTTGGGCTGGGGTCACCTCCGCCCGCCCCCCCGTGGCCACCGGCCCGGGGCCGCGACCCACACCGGGGCCGCCCCTTCGTGTTTACGGAAACCCACGACGGGCCGCCGGTGACACGCGAAGGGCCGCCGCGGTCCGCTCCGTACGCGCTGTACGGAGCGGACCGCCGCGGCCCTCGCTGTGCCGGGGTCCCGTCCTTCGGGTCGGGCCCCGGCCACCTCAGTCGAAGAGGTTCCCGCTTCCGGCGGTCTCCTCGGTCGGCTCACCGCCGGTGCCGCCGTTCCCGTTGCCCCCGTTGCCGGGGCCGCCCGGGTCCGTCGTCGGATCCGTCGGTGTCGGGGCCGTGGTGCCCGTCGGGGTCGGTTCGGTCGTCCCGCCGGTGTTGCCGCCGTCGTTGCCGCCGCTTCCGGTGTCCTCGCAGTTCCAGCTGTCCCAGATGTTGCAGGTGGTCTTGCCGGGCTTCGGCTCCTTGGTGGTCGGACGGCCCGCGTCGGTGGGCGTCGCCGGGGGAGTCGTCGTCGGAGCGGTGGTGGCCGTCTCGGTCGGCGTCGCCGTCTCGGTGGGGGTCGGGGTGGCCGTCGGCTTGGGCGTGGCGCCGCCGCCGTAGACCGCCTCGGCGTCCGCCAGCTTCTCCGGCTCCGGGAACTCCTCCGCGGGCAGGTCGGCGACGGCGTCCGTCATGTAGTCGTTCCAGATCTGGGACGGGAAGGACGAACCGTGGATCGAGTCCTGGCCACCCGTGCCGTACATCTCCTGGAACTCGCGGTTCTTCTTCGTCTCGTCGTCGTCGAAGCGGTACATGTCGATCGCCGTCGAGAGCTGCGGGGTGTAGCCGACGAACCAGGCCGACATGTTGTCGTCGGTGGTACCGGTCTTGCCGGCCACGTGGCGGCCCGGGATGGCCGCGTTGTTACCGGTGCCGTCCGGGTCCTCGACGACGCTGCGGAGCACGTCGGTGACGTTGGAGGAGATGGCCGAGGAGAACGCCTGCTCGCCCTTGGCCTCGTGCTTGTAGATGACCTGGCCCTCCTTGAGGACCTTGGTCACCGAGTACGGCTCGTTGCGGGTGCCCTCGTTGGCGAAGGTGGCGTAGGAGCCGGCCATGCGGATGGCGCTGGGGCTGGAGATGCCGAGTGAGAACGACGGGACCTCGCCCTTCACCAGGGAGTCGGGGCGCAGACCGGCGGCGACGGCCGCCTCACGCACCTTGTCGATGCCGACGTCCATGCCCAGCTGGACGAAGGGGGAGTTGGCGGAGACGATCATCGCCCGGCGCAGACTGATGTTGCCGTAGCTCTGGTCGCCCTCGTTGTTCTGCTCCCACTCGTCGCCGTTCTCGTTGTGCCAGATCTCGCCCTTGTAGTCGCGGACCTTGAGGTCGTCCTTGCCGCTGTAGCGGCTCTTGTCGGGGTCGACCAGGGTCCGCGAGGAGGGCCCCTGTTCCTTGGGACCGTCAGGGTCGCGCACGCCGTCCTTCATCGCTGCGGCGAGGACGAAGGGCTTGAACGTCGAACCGACCTGGGCACCGGTGGTGTCGGCGTTGTTGGTGTAGTGCTTGGTCGCGTCCTGGCCGCCGTAGATCGCGACGATGGCACCGGTCTTGACGTCCACGGAGGCGCCGCCGAACTCGACGTTGGTGTCGTCCTCCGGCCGCTCCTTCTCGTCGATGTACTCGTCGTAGATCTTCTTGACCGAGTCCTGCATCGCCATCACCTTCTTCTTGTCGAAGGTGGTGTGGATCTCGTATCCGCCCAGATCCAGGGCCTCGGCGCTGATGTCGTACTTGCTGCGGAAGTTGGCCTTCGCGGTGGCGACCAGGTAACCGATCTGGCCGCTCAACTGGGCGTCCTGCTTCGGCTTCTGGATCTTCGGCAGGGTCGTGTACTTCGCCCGCTCCTCGGCCGAGATCTTCCCGTCCTTGACCATCTCGTCGAGGATCCAGCTCCAGCGCTCGGTGAGGCGCGCCAGGTTGTTCGCGGGAGTGGCGTTGGGGTCGACCTCGGGGTAGCCGGCCGGGTCGAAGTACGTGGCGCCCTTCAGCACGGAGGCGAGCACCGCCGACTCGGAGGCGTTGAGGTGCTTGGCGTCCTTGTTGAAGTACGCGCGGGCGGCGGCCTGGATGCCGTAGGCACCGCGGCCGTAGTACGCGGTGTTGAGGTAGCCGGCCAGGATCTGGGGCTTCTCGACCTCGTTGCCGACCTTGATGGAGATGAAGAGTTCCTTCACCTTCCGGGACAGCGTCTGCGACTGGTCGTTGAGCAGGCCGTTCTTCACGTACTGCTGGGTGATGGTCGATCCGCCCTGGGTCTCGCCGCCCTTCGCCATGTTCCACACGGCGCGGCCGATGCCCATCGGGTCGACGCCCCAGTCCTTGCGGAACGTCTTGTTCTCGGCCGAGATCACGGCTTCCTGCATGACCATCGGAATCTGGTCGATGCCGATGATCTGGCGGTTCTGGCCCGCGCCGGTGGCGACCATGCGGGTGCCGTCGGACCAGTAGTAGATGTTGTTCTGCGAGGTCGCGGTCGCGTCCACCTTCGGAACGACGACCTGCGAGTACGCGATGACCGCGCCGCCCATGAGGAGGCCGCAGAACAGCAGGAACGTACCCGTCACGAGCTTCCAGGACGGCATCCAGCGACGCCAGCCGTCCTTGTCGTGGCGCGGGTAGTCGATGAAACGCTTCTTGCCCGGCGGGCGACCCCCCGGGCCTCCGCCGCGTCCATCACCGCCACCGCCACCGCCGCGGCGGCTACCGCCGCCACCGGGGCCGTTCGGTCCACCGGGACCGGCCGCGGGCGCGCGTCGGCGACCGCCCCGCTGGGCGGCGCGCCGGGCCTCCGCGCGGCCGCCGTACGGACGCGCCTCCTCCTCGTGGGAGGACGACGCGGCCCCCCCGTACGCGCCGGACGACCCGTAGGGGGCCGGCGATCCGTACGGGGGTGTCCCCGTACCGGTGTCATGGGCCGGGGCCGACCTGCGGCCCGCCGGCTGCTGGGCGGCGCGTCGTGCCGCCGCGCGGCCGCCCGTCGGCGGCTCCTGCGACGGCATCCTGCGACGGTGCTCGCTCATCGAACGACTACTCCTCGGGCAGGCGTGTACGCCTGGAAGCGGCAGTTGAGTTCCGGTCCCCCCGAAATGCGCACGACCGGAGCCCATCGGAGGCCCCTTTCGTATCGCAGCCGGTCACCCGCTGCACTGACGCCCCAGCGCGGCTCCTGGTTCCCGGTGGTGTGCATGCCGCACAGACTACGCACGGCCAAAACCCCTCTTGCGCCGGAGTTCACCCCAAATCAGGCAAGTCGCACGCTGTGAATTGACGATGTGACGCCGGTCACGGCACCCCCACTTGTCGGACCTCTCGGGCCGTTCTATCGTCGTGATGTATCGAGTCGATACATCAGCACGGCATAAAGTGTTCCGAGGGCGGACCGCAGGACGGAGGAGGCGACGGATGAGCAGACGCTCAGGCATCCTCGAGTTCGCCGTTCTCGGCCTGCTGCGCGAAGCCCCGATGCACGGCTACGAGCTGCGCAAGCGCCTCAACACCTCGCTCGGCATCTTCCGGGCGTTCAGCTACGGGACGCTCTACCCCTGCCTCAAGACGCTGGTCGCCAACGGCTGGTTGATCGAGGAACCGGGCAGCGCCCCCGAGGAGGCCCTCGCCTCGTCACTCGCGGGACGCCGGGCCAAGATCGTCTACCGGTTGACACCGGAAGGTAAGGAGCACTTCGAGGAGCTCCTCTCCCACACAGGCCCCGACGCCTGGGAGGACGAGCACTTCGCCGCCCGCTTCGCGTTCTTCGGCCAGACCGAGCGCGAGGTGCGGATGCGGGTCCTCGAAGGCCGCCGCAGCCGGCTGGAGGAGCGCCTGGAGAAGATGCGCGCCTCGCTGGCCCGGACGCGCGAGCGACTCGACGACTACACGCTTGAGCTCCAGCGCCACGGAATGGAGTCCGTGGAGCGCGAAGTGCGCTGGCTGAACGAGCTCATCGAGAGCGAGCGGGCGGGCCGCGACCAGCGGCCCGACACCGACGCTCCGCACGACAACGATTCTGGAGAAACGGGCGGCCTGCCCCGGCACGGGGGCAGTACCCGGCCGGATCCGTCCGACGACACCGCCAAGTGAAACCCTGCGCACAGCAGGGCTTCCACGATCACACAGGGAGCAACCGGAATGGGTTCGGTTCGCGTAGCCATCGTCGGCGTGGGCAACTGCGCCGCCTCGCTGGTGCAGGGCGTCGAGTACTACAAGGACGCCGACCCGGCGTCCAAGGTGCCCGGCCTGATGCACGTCCAGTTCGGCGACTACCACGTCGGTGACGTCGAGTTCGTCGCCGCCTTCGACGTCGACGCGAAGAAGGTCGGCCTCGACCTCTCCGACGCCATCGGCGCCAGCGAGAACAACACCATCAAGATCTGCGACGTCCCGAACGCGGGCGTCACGGTCCAGCGCGGTCACACGCTCGACGGTCTCGGCAAGTACTACCGCCTGACCATCGAGGAGTCCGCCGAGGAGCCGGTCGACGTCGTCCAGATCCTGAAGGACCGCCAGGTCGACGTCCTCGTCTGCTACCTGCCCGTCGGTTCCGAGGACGCGGCGAAGTTCTACGCCCAGTGCGCCATCGACGCCAAGGTCGCCTTCGTCAACGCCCTCCCGGTCTTCATCGCCGGCACCAAGGAGTGGGCCGACAAGTTCACCGAGGCCGGTGTCCCGATCGTCGGCGACGACATCAAGTCGCAGGTCGGCGCCACCATCACGCACCGCGTGATGGCCAAGCTGTTCGAGGACCGCGGTGTCCGCCTTGAGCGCACGATGCAGCTCAACGTCGGCGGCAACATGGACTTCAAGAACATGCTGGAGCGCGACCGCCTGGAGTCCAAGAAGATCTCCAAGACGCAGGCCGTCACCTCGCAGATCCCGGACCGCGAGCTGGGCGAGAAGAACGTCCACATCGGCCCCTCGGACTACGTGGCCTGGCTGGACGACCGCAAGTGGGCGTACGTGCGCCTCGAGGGCCGCGCCTTCGGCGACGTCCCGCTGAACCTGGAGTACAAGCTCGAGGTCTGGGACTCCCCGAACTCGGCCGGTGTCATCATCGACGCCCTGCGCGCCGCGAAGATCGCCAAGGACCGCGGCATCGGCGGCCCGATCCTCTCCGCGTCCTCGTACTTCATGAAGTCCCCGCCGGTGCAGTACTTCGACGACGAGGCCCTGGCCAACGTCGAGAAGTTCATCAAGGGCGAGGTCGAGCGCTGACCTTCCGAGGTCCGATGCGTCTCACCTGACGAGGGTCCCCGCGGCAAACCGCCCGGGGACCCTCGCCGTATGTGAGTCTTGCTGCCATGTCCGTCGTACGTGACCTGCGCGTACTGCTGCGCCTGCGCGACTTCCGGCGCCTGCTCACCGTCCGGCTGCTCTCCCAGTGCGCCGACGGCGTCTACCAGGTGGCCCTGGCCACGTACGTCGTCTTCTCCCCCGAGAAGCAGACCTCCCCCACCGCCATCGCCTCCGCCATGGCCGTGCTCCTGCTCCCGTACTCCCTCGTCGGCCCGTTCGCGGGAGTCCTCCTCGACCGCTGGCAGCGCCGCCAGGTCTTCCTCTACGGGAACCTGCTCCGCGCCCTGCTCGCCGGCGGGACCGCCGTGCTCGTCCTCGCCTCCGTCCCGGACTGGCTCTTCTACGCCTCCGCCCTCTCCGTCACGGCCGTCAACCGCTTCGTCCTCGCGGGGCTCTCCGCCGCCCTGCCCCGGGTCGTCGACGAGGAACGGCTCGTCGTGGCCAACTCTCTGTCGCCCACCGCCGGCACCCTCGCGGCCACGGTCGGCGGCGGACTCGCCTTCGGCGTCCGGCTGCTCGCCGACGACTCCGACGCGGCCGTGGTCGCCTTCGGAGCCGTCCTCTACCTCTGCGCCGCACTCGCCTCGCTGCGGATCGCCCGTACGCTGCTCGGCCCCGACCCTGACCAGGTGCCGCCCCGGCTCTCCACGGCCCTCGTCTCCACCGCCCAGGGCCTCGCCGCCGGACTGCGCCACCTCTCCGAACGGCGCCCGGCGGCCCGGGCGCTCGCCGCCGTCGGATCGATGCGCTTCTGCTACGGCGCCCTGCTCGTGACCGTACTCATGCTCTGCCGGTACACCTGGAGCACCACCGAGTCCGAGGGGCTGGGACTGCTGGGGATCGCCGTCGCCGCCTCCGGCGCCGGGTTCTTCGCCGCCGCCGTCCTCTCCCCCTGGGCGGTCGGCAGGTTCGGGCCCTTCGGCTGGATGATCCTGTGCTCGGCCGCGGCCGCCGTGCTCGTCCCGGCGCTCACGCTGCCCTTCGCACCCACGCCCTTCCTCGTCGCCGCCTTCGTCCTGGGGCTCATCACCCAGGGAGCGAAGATCGCGACGGACACCGTGGTGCAGACGAACGTGGACGACGCCTTCCGCGGGCGGGTCTTCTCCCTCTACGACGTGCTGTTCAACGTCGCCTTCGTCGCGGCGGCCGGGGTCGCCGCCCTGATGCTGCCGCCCGACGGCCGCTCCCCGCTGCTGGTCGCGCTGGTGGCGGCCGGCTACGCGGCCATCGCCCTGCTGCTGCGCGGGGGGCTCCGCGAACGGTGATGTTTCACGTGAAACACCGACCGCGGTGTTTCACGTGAAACAGGGGCGCACGTCAGTCGCGCGCGGCCCACCACTCCTTGAGCGCGGCCACGGCCTGCTCGTACTCCATCGGCCCGTTCTCCAGGCGCAGCTCCAGCAGGAACTTGTACGCCTGACCGACGGCGGGACCCGGCTTGATCTCCAGGATCTCCTGGATCTGGTTGCCGTCGAGGTCGGGGCGGATCGAGTCCAGCTCCTCCTGCTCCTGGAGCTGGGAGATGCGGTCCTCCAGGCCGTCGTAGGCACGGGAGAGCGCCGACGCCTTGCGCTTGTTGCGCGTGGTGCAGTCCGAGCGGGTCAGCTTGTGCAGGCGGGAGAGGAGCGGGCCGGCGTCGCGGACGTAGCGGCGCACGGCCGAGTCGGTCCACTCGCCCGTCCCGTACCCGTGGAAGCGCAGGTGCAGCTCCACGAGGCGCGAGACGTCCTTGACCATGTCGTTGGAGTACTTCAGCGCCGTCATGCGCTTCTTGGTCATCTTGGCGCCCACCACCTCGTGGTGGTGGAAGGAGACCCGCCCGTCCTTCTCGAAGCGGCGGGTCCGCGGCTTGCCGATGTCGTGGAGGAGCGCGGCGAGCCGCAGCACCAGGTCCGGGCCGTCCTCCTCCAGGTCGATCGCCTGGTCCAGGACGGTCAGGGAGTGCTCGTACACGTCCTTGTGCCGGTGGTGCTCGTCGCTCTCCAGGCGCAGCGCGGGCAGCTCGGGCAGGACGTGCGCGGCCAGGCCGGTGTCGACGAGCAGACCGAGGCCCTTCCGCGGGTGGGCGGAGACCAGCAGCTTGTTCAGTTCGTCCCGCACGCGCTCGGCCGAGACGATCTCGATCCGGTCCGCCATCTCCGTCATCGCCGTGACGACCTCGGGGGCGACCTCGAAGTCGAGCTGGGCGGCGAAGCGGGCCGCCCGCATCATGCGCAGGGGGTCGTCGGAGAAGGACTCCTCGGGCGTGCCCGGGGTACGCAGCACCCGGGCCGAGAGGTCCTCCAGACCGCCGTACGGGTCGATGAACTCCTTCTCGGGGAGCGCCACGGCCATCGCGTTGACGGTGAAGTCACGCCGGACGAGGTCCTGGTCGATGGAGTCGCCGTAGGAGACCTCGGGCTTGCGGGAGGTGCGGTCGTACGCCTCGGAGCGGTACGTCGTGACCTCGATCTGGTAGCCGTCCTTCTGCGAGCCGACCGTCCCGAAGGCGATCCCGACCTCCCAGACGGCGTCGGCCCAGGGGCGGACGATCTTCAGGACGTCCTCGGGGCGGGCGTCGGTGGTGAAGTCCAGGTCGTTGCCGAGCCGGCCGAGGAGGGCGTCCCGTACCGAGCCGCCGACCAGGGCGAGGCGGAATCCGGCCTCCTGGAAGCGGCGCGCGAGGTCGTCGGCGACAGGGGACACGCGCAGCAGTTCGCTGACGGCGCGGCGCTGCACCTGGCTCAGTTCGGTCGAGGTGTCTTCGTTGGCGTTCGGCACAACAGAAAAGGGTACGTGTACCGCTCCGCCCCGACGCCCCCGTTTTCCCGGCGGCCCGCCGTCCCCGGCCCGGGACACCTGTGGGGTTCCTGTGAAAGAGGCCCTCTCCGGTGTCATCGGCTGGAGGAGTCCCCGGCACTCGGCCCCGTCATGCCTCGTTACCATGCCTGGACACAGCAACCGGGCACCACTGGCATCACGGGCACCACCGACAAGGACGAGGACGGGCGAACGCGTGGCTGAGGCGGCAGCTTTCCAGGGAACCGGTCCCTCACCTGCCCGCCGATGGCTGCGGCGCACCCTCACGATCGCCGTCGGAGCGCCCCTCCTCGCCGGGCTCCTCCAGAGCCCCCCGGCGTCGGCCCAGGCCGCCGAGGAGGCCCCGGTCTCCCGGACCGTCGATGTGTCGATCGACACGCTCACGCCGAGCGCCCCGGTCGAAGGGGACACCGTCACCGTCACCGGGACGCTGACCAACCGCGGCAAGCGGGCCATCACCGACGCCTCGGTGAACCTGCGGGTCGGCCCGCGGATGAACAGCCGCAGCGAGATCGACCAGGTCGCCCGTCGCAAGGGCTTCCGCTCCGACAGCGACCCGCGGCCGCTGGACGCCGTTCCCGAGATCGACATCGACCGGCTCGACGTCGGCGTCCCCCACGACTTCCGGATCTCCGTGCCGGTCTCCAAGCTGGAGCTCGACGACGAGGGCGGCGTCTACCAGCTGGGCGTCTCCCTCACCGGGCAGACCTCCGACCAGCAGTACGACCGCGTGCTCGGCATCGAGCGGACCTTCCTGCCGTACCAGCCCGAGCCGACCGACAAGCGGACCCAGCTCACGTACCTCTGGCCGCTGATGTCCTCGGCCCACATCTCGGCCGACACCGCCTCGGACGACCAGCAGACCCCCGTCTTCCAGGACGACGAGCTGGCCGAGGAGCTCCGCCCCGGCGGCCGGCTCGACGAGCTGGTCACCCTGGGCCAGGGGCTCCCGGTCACCTGGGTGATCGACCCGGACCTGCTGGCCTCCGTCGACGCGATGGCGAACGGCTACCGCGTCAAGGACGGCACCGGGCACACCGCCGGCACGGACGCCAACAGAAAGCTGGCGGAGCGCTGGCTCGGCATGCTGGAGAAGGCGGTGCAGGGCCGCAAGGTCGTCGCGCTGCCCTTCGCCGACCCCGACCTCGCCTCCCTCGCCCACAAGGGCAAGGCCGTCCCCGGCTCGCTGGAGCACCTCCAGTCGGCGACGGAGCTGGCCGGGTCGACCGTCGAGACGATCCTCCACGTCCAGCCGGCCACCGACTTCGCCTGGCCGGTCGACGGTGCCGTCGACCCCTCGATCATGGCGGTCTCGACCTCAGCGGGCGCCCGCAAGGTGATCGCCCGCAGCGACAGCATCCAGGACGACGACCTCTCCTACACGCCGACCGCGGCCCGTCCGCTCGGCGGCGGCACCACGGCGGTGGTGAGCGACGCGGAGCTGTCGACCGCCTTCCAGGGCGACATGGTCCGGGCCGAGGCGTCGACCCTCGCCGTCCAGGAGTTCCTGGCGCAGACCCTCGCCATCACTCTGGAGCAGCCGCAGGACCAGCGCAGCGTCGTGGTCGCCCCGCAGCGGCAGCCGAGCGTGGCCCAGGCCCAGACGATGGCGGCCGCGGTCCGCGGGCTCGGCGCCAAGCGCTGGACCCAGCCGCTCGACCTCGTCGCCGCGGCGGCCGCCAAGCCGGACCCGGACGCCTCCACGACGGTGCCGCGCGCCTCGCAGTACCCGAAGAAGCTCCGGAACACCGAGCTCCCCGTGGACGCCTTCCGGGACATGAAGACCACCCGTGACGAGCTCGACGACTTCAAGGTCATCCTCAGCCAGGCGGACCGGGTCGTCCCCCCGATCGGCAACGCGATCAACCGCGAGATGTCCACCTCCTGGCGCGGCCGGGCGGGCGAGGCGGCGATCTACCGCGTCGAGGTCGAGGACGTCCTCCAGCGGCTCACGAAGAGCGTCGTGCTCGTCGACAAGTCCGACCTGACCCTCTCCGGCCGCAGCGCCACCATCCCCGTCACGGTGCAGAACAAGCTCCTCCAGGACGTGGAGGGGCTCGTCCTGCGGCTGACCTCCAGCAACGGCACCCGGCTGAAGGTCGACGGCGAGACCTCCGCCGAGCTGCCCATCACGGTCCGCGCGGGGCACAGCCAGTCGGTGAAGTTCCCCGCCTCGGCCAACGCCAACGGCCAGGTCTCGATGACCGCCCAGCTCTACACCGTGGACGGCACGCCCTACGGCTCGCCGATGACCTTCTCCGTGAAGGTCTCCGAGATGACCCCGACGGTGATGCTGGTCATCGCCGGCGGTGTGCTGCTCCTCGTCCTCGCCGGCGTCCGCATGTACAGCCAGCGCAAGCGCCTGGCCGCCCGCGCCGCCGAGGCCGAGGCCGAAGCGGAGGCCGAAGCCGAAGCCGAGGCGCAGCCGAAGGACCAGCCGCAGCCGGAGGACGAGCCGCAGCCCGCGACCGGGACCAGGGACGAGGCCGAGCCCACCGCACGCGCGGCGGACGAGACCGAGAACACGACGACCGCGCCCCCGACCGGGCCCACCGCGCAGCCCGGAGACGGGACCGTCGCCGGGGCGAACCCCCGTCCGGAGACCGGGGCCACCGTGCCCGCTCCCGCGGACGGCGCGGCCGACGGCGCCGCGGCGGACGGAGCCGAGCACCCGAGTGACCCGGACGCGGACACCGGCCCCGAAAGCGGCGACCCGTCGGGCCCGGGTGAGAAAGTGGACCGTTGAGCGATGTCGTGGCCGGTCGGCCGGGGACGATGAGGTGGGGTAACCATGAACGCGCCGTACGACGCTGACCGCGGCCAGGGTGCGGGCGGCGCCGCACCGTCCGGCGGCACGCCCCAGACGCCCGCCGGGCACGACGGGCAGCCGGTCCCGCCGCCCCCGCCGCACGGGCAGCAGCCGGGGTACCCGCCGCAGACCCCGTACGCCCAGCAGCCCTACGGACAGCACCCCTACGGTGCCGCGCCGCAGGACCCGTCCGCCCACGCCGAGAACCCGTACGCGCAGGACCCCTACGTCCAGGACGCCTACGCCCACGACCCCTACCGGGCGCAGGACCTGTCCGCGCAGGACCCGGTGGGCGAGGCGCTCTACGACCGCGCCGCCCACCCGCCGCCCCCGCCGGGCACGTACCAGGAGCCGCAGCCGCTCTACCAGCAGCCGGCCACGCCCCACCACGCCCCCGACCCCCGCGTCTGGGCCCACACCCCGGCGCCCGAGCCCGACGGCCCCTCCCGCCACCTCCCGTACGGCGACGACGCCCGCACGGTCCAGTTCACCGGTGTCGACGACCTGGTGACCCGGGCGAGCGAGGAGGAGCCGCCCGAGCAGGACGCCTTCGCGCACCTCTACCGGGACCAGCAGGGCCAGGGCCAGGTGCCCGCCCCGGCCTCGGAGCCCGACCCGCTGCCCGCCCCCGCGCCGAAGAAGACCGGCCGCGCCTCCGGGCTGCTGAAGTCGAGCGCCGTGATGGCCGCCGGCACCCTGGTCTCCCGGCTCACCGGCTTCGTGCGTTCGCTGGTCATCACCGGCGCCCTCGGCGCCGCGCTGCTCGGCGACACCTTCACCATCGCGTACACCCTGCCGACGATGATCTACATCCTCACCGTCGGCGGCGGCCTCAACTCGGTCTTCGTGCCGCAGCTGGTCCGTTCCATGAAGAACGACGAGGACGGCGGCGAGGCGTACGCCAACCGCCTGCTCACCCTCGTCATGGTCGCGCTCGGCCTGATCGTCGTCGCCGCCGTCTTCGCGGCGCCCGTGCTGATCCGGCTGATGTCGAACACCATCGCCGACGACGCCGCCGCCAACAGCGTCGCGGTGACCTTCGCCCGCTACTGCCTGCCCACGATCTTCTTCATGGGCGTGCACGTGGTGATGGGCCAGATCCTCAACGCCCGCGGCAAGTTCGGCGCGATGATGTGGACCCCGGTCCTCAACAACATCGTCATGATCATCACCTTCGGCCTGTTCATCTGGGTCTACGGCACCTCCGCCGAGTCCCACATGGGTGTGCAGACCATCCCCGACGACGGCATCCGCCTCCTCGGCATCGGCACCCTGCTCGGCCTCGTCGTCCAGGCGCTGGCGATGATCCCGTACCTGCGCGAGACGGGCTTCCGCTTCCGGCCCCGCTTCGACTGGAAGGGCCACGGCCTCGGCAAGACGGTCAAGCTCGCGAAGTGGACCGTCCTCTTCGTCCTCGCCAACCAGGCGGGCGTCCTGGTCGTCACCCAGCTCGCGACCGCGGCCGGCGAGGAGTCCGGCAGGAACGGCGCCGGCTTCCTCGCGTACTCCAACGCGCAGCTGATCTGGGGCATGCCGCAGGCCATCATCACGGTCTCCGTCATGGCCGCCCTGCTGCCCCGGATCTCCCGCGCCGCCAGCGACGACGACCCGGGCGCCGTCCGCGACGACATCTCCCAGGGCCTGCGCAACTCCGCCGTCGCCATCGTCCCGGTCGCCTTCGCCTTCCTGGCCCTCGGCGTCCCGATGTGCACCCTGCTGTACGCCTCCAGCGGCGTCGAGGCCGCCCAGGGCATGGGCTTCATCCTGATGGCGTTCGGCCTCGGCCTGATCCCGTACTCGGTGCAGTACGTCGTCCTGCGCGGCTTCTACGCCTACGAGGACACCCGCACGCCCTTCTACAACACCGTCATCGTCGCCGCCGTCAACGCGGCGGCCTCCGCGCTCTGCTACGTCCTGCTGCCCGCGCAGTGGGCCGTCGTCGGCATGGCCGCCTCCTACGGCCTCGCCTACGCGGTCGGCGTCGGCATCGCCTGGCGCCGGCTCAGCAAGCGCCTCGGCGGCGACCTCGACGGCTCCCACGTGCTGCGCACCTACGCCCGTCTCTGCATGGCCTCGCTGCCCGCCGCGGTCGTCGCCGGCGCCGTCGGCTTCGGCCTGCTGAAGCTGCTCGGCGAGGGCGCCCTCGGCTCGCTGGTCGCGCTCGTCGTCGGCGGCGCGGTGCTCCTCGGAGTCTTCTTCGTCGCCGCGCGACGCATGCGGATCACCGAGCTGAACACCCTCGTCGGTATGGTGCGGGGCCGTCTGGGACGCTGATCCCGTCCTCCAGGACAACCATCGGGGGGAACCGTGTGTCGTGCATAGCGTCCGACTGTGGGCACAATTGGCTTGGCTGTTGGATGTGGCGCAACGGATGGGGAGGCAGGAACGACGGTGGCGGAACGTAGCACGGCTGCCGTCGACGTGGCCGACAACAGCGGTGACGACCCGCTGACCGCGCAGGCGGACACGGCCGCGACCGACGGGGTGGCGGAAGAGCGGAAGACGGCGGAGGAGCCCGCGGGGGCCCCCGAGCAGAAGGCGGTCGAACGGAAGAACGGCGAACAGCCCTCCATCACTGCACCCGAGTTGCACAGCGGCCACAAACTGGCCCGGCGCTACCGGCTGGAGGAGTGCGTCACCCGTCTGGACGGCTTCAGCAGCTGGCGTGCCGTCGACGAGAAGCTGCGGCGGGCCGTCGGCGTGCACCTGCTGCCGGCCGACCATCCCCGCGCGCGCTCCGTCCTGGCCGCCGCCCGTTCGGCGGCCCTTCTCGGCGACCCCCGGTTCGTCCAGGTCCTCGACGCGGTCGAGGAGAACGACCTCGTCTACGTCGTCCACGAATGGCTCCCGGACACCACCGAGCTGACCGCGCTGCTGGCGGACGGGCCCCTCCAGGCCCACGACGCCTACCAGCTCGTCACCCAGGTGTCCCAGGCCATGGCCGCCGCACACCGCGAGGGACTGGCGCACCTGCGCCTCACCCCGAGCGCCATCCTGCGCAGCTCCACCGGGCAGTACCGCATCCGCGGCCTCGCCGTGAACGCCGCCCTGCGCGGCATCACCGCCGACCGGCCGCAGCGCACCGACACCGAGGCCATCGGCGCCCTCCTCTACGCGGCGCTCACCCAGCGCTGGCCGTACGAGAGCGACGCCTACGGCCTCTCCGGCCTGCCCAAGGGCGTCGGCCTGATCCCGCCGGACCAGGTCCGCGCCGGCGTCCACCGGGGCCTCTCCGAACTCGCCGTGCGCGCGCTCGCCAACGACGGGGCCACGGCCTCCCGCCAGGAGCCGCCCTGCACCACGCCGGACGAACTCGCCAAGGCCGTCGCGGCGATGCCCCGCGTCAAACCGCCGGAGCCGGAGTTCCAGGCCCCCGCCGAGTACCAGCGCACCACGTACCAGCAGGGCACGTACGGGCGTCCCCAGCCGCGCCCCATGCCCACGCAGGTGATCCCGGTGCCGCCGGCACCCCTGGAGAGCCGTACGGGCAGGGCGCTGAAGTGGGCCGTGGGCGCCCTGCTCATCGCCGCCCTGGGACTGGGCAGCTGGCAGATCGCGGACCGGCTCCTCGTCCCGGAGCCGAAGGACGAGGCGCCGATCGTGCAGCCGCCGGTCGACGAGAAGCCCGAGCCGCCGAAGCCGCTCAGTATTCGGACAGCTCAGGAGTACGCCCCGGACGGCTCGCCTCAAAATCTCAATGGCGTGGCCAGCACTTACGACGATGACACATCCACTTACTGGCGCACCAAGAGTTTCTATGACGGACCGACGCTGGCGCCATTCAAGAAGGGCGTCGGTATCGTCTACGACCTCGGCAAGGAAGAAGAAATCACTTCCGCAACCATCGACCTGTACTACGGCGGCGATCACACGACAGCGTCACTTTATGTGGCTGATTCTGTAAATCCGACGGCATCGATCGCCTCGATGAAAGAAATCGCGACAGCCAAAACCACCAAAAACGCGCTGCAGATGGATCTGCAGAACCCGATAAAAGCGCGCTATGTTCTCGTATGGCTCACAGAGCTCCCATATTCGGGAGACGGGTACACCCCGGGTTACAAGCAAGCCGTCACAAACGTGACTTTTATGGGTTCGAAACCGATCAACCGATAACCCCTGTCGGGGATGCCATGGAGAAGTCCAGTAGGCATCCCCGACTCAAAGAGATCAACTGGTTGAATCTGCTTCAACCACAAGTGAAGCCTTTTCCGCAGTCCGCTTGAAGTACTTCTCTATCTCGGTAAAGTCACCCGCATGGCGCTTCACGTGACTTTCCTGCAGTTCGGATTCAACAGAAAGAATCACGGACGGATAGCGAGACTCCTTCTTGCAGCGAACATCTCGCTCAGCCGTTGATCGTTCAGTGGAACTAATATCTTGGGTCTGCCAACGTGGATCATTATTAGCTTCCCAGACATCCCTATACTTGTAGCCGAATCTGGCCATGCAAGATCTCCAGTCAGCCATGACTCGGGTGACCCGAGGATCTTTGCTTGCATCTACAAACGAGCGGTGGTGGTACTGCATCAATGAGGCCCACTGCGGCTTGAATTCCGCCACCCCGTAGATCTCTCTCTCGCCGCGCGGCCGACAAGCGTCTGTTTTCACTTGCGTCCCCGGCTTCACCACCTCACCAGAGGCTCTTCCCGTATACGCCTCAACTGCTTCTGCGGTCGGCTTGGTGGACTTGGGCCCAGATTCTTGATGGTCCTCCCCATCCGAGTAGCCGGGCGCATGGTACCCCCATTTTGCAGCCACAGTCAGTTCAATAACGCCATAGCGACGTCCGTTCATCGGACTGAACTTCAAACTCCTGAGTTTTCCAGGAGATGGCCAAGCAAATCCCTGCTCACGCATACAGGAGTAGGCTACTAGTTCCACGGCTCGATCGTTTATTGCAGCCTGCTGAGGACTCTCCACGTAGGAGTCGAGCGGGAGCACTATGTCGCCGGCGGATCGCACTTCCTTTACGACACGGCCAGCATTGGAAGGCTGAATTATTGGATGAGAGGCAGGTTCGGGAGCATCTCTGTCGCCATTCGAGCTAGAACAGCCGGATAGGGACGCGACGAGCAACCCGATCGAAGCGATAAGTTTCTTGTTCATGACCTGGAAAAGCAAATCGGTGCTCCGGATGCGGAGCACCGATTCAGTCTCTCCTAACCGTAGAGAGTGCCGCACGCCTCATTGAACTTGTGGGAATTCATGTTGTCATTCGCACTTTTCCCGTTGGACAAGGTGATGGTACGGAAGAAAATTATCCCATTCGGCCGGAGAGTAAAGCACGGGCCAGCATGGTTCGAGTTGTAGAAGAAGGCGATCCTGCTGTCCGGATCCCAGTTCGTGGCACCACTGACGTTAGTCGTTACACCGTCCCCGCGGTACAACGCGAGACTGGTCCCGTCGTAAGTGATATTCGCCCAGGAAGCCCGAGAATAGTAGTCGAACCGCTGCCTACCGCCAAGATACTGCCCTCCGTTCTCAAAAAGGCACACCTTGTCGTAAGCATCCTCGTAGGTGCACTCAGGGTTAGCAGCGGCAGCAGTCGATGCGGAAGCAACAATTCCGAAACATGCCGAAGCCGCCACCATCAGGACGGCAGCAAAAGACGTTCTTTTCCTCATAATCCCCTCCCTAGGGTATAACCGGATCTACAGTTTCATACACGCGTTCGATCGTCAAGATCAACTTGATCAGGAATTCCAGGAAGGGGGATCCCTGACGCGTTCCTTCTCTCCTTCGGGTTTACTTTCTGAGCTCAGATGAGTTACATATATGAGATGTCACTATGGAGGGGAGTGTGCCGTTGCCGTCAGAAGACCACCTCGCCACCCTCACCGACAAAGCGCTAATCAGCTGCCATATCGAAGGCAACCCGGACGCCTTCGGTGAGCTCGTACGGCGACACCGCGACCGACTGTGGGCGGTGGCGCTCCGCACCCTGGGGGACCGTGAGGAGGCCGCGGACGCCGTCCAGGACGCCCTCCTGTCGGCCTTCCGGGCCGCCCACACCTTCCGGGGCCAGTCGGCCGTCACGACCTGGCTCCACCGCATCACTGTCAACGCCTGCCTGGACCGCCTGCGGAAGACCGCCAGCCGCAGGACGTCTCCCGTCGACGACACCGCCCGCTTCGAGCAGCTCCTCGAACCGCACGAGTCCGCGGAGGCGCCCGCCGAACGCGAGGACCTCCACCGGCAGCTGCTCGCCGCGCTGGCCACCCTCGCCCCCGACCAGCGCGCCGCCCTCGTCCTCGTCGACATGCAGGGATACCCGGTCGCCGAGGCGGCCCGTATCCTCGACGTTCCCACCGGCACCGTGAAGAGCCGCTGCGCACGCGGCCGGGCCCGGCTGCTGCCGATGCTCACTCATCTGCGCGCCGACACCGTGGGTAACGAGGCTCCCGAAGGGGGAAGGAACCGGACGCCGGGGGCATCCGTCCCACCGGTGTCGGAGCCGACGGAAACCGGACCGACTGATCCAGCTGCTGTGAAGGGCGGAGGTGGGCGCGCGTGACCACGACCGACAAGGCCGACACAGCACAGCACCCGGACGTCTCGGAGATCTCCGACCTGACGGAGGGGCTGCTCTCGCCGAGCCGTGCCTCGACGATCCGCCGGCACGTCGACGGCTGCTCGCTCTGTGCCGACGTCCGGAGCTCCCTGGAGGAGATCCGCGGACTCCTGGGCACCCTGCCCGGCCCCCCGCGCATGCCCGCCGAGATCGCCGGGCGGATCGACGCGGCCCTCGCCGCGGAGGCGCTGCTCGACGCCACGGCCCCGGACACGGCCCGCACTGTTTCACGTGAAACCGTGGCCTCGGACAGCTCTGTTTCACGTGAAACAACGCGCCCGTCCCCTGCGGCCCGTTCCACCGAGGGGCGTGCGACCGCCTCCGACCGCCCTCAGGGACGTCCCCGGGCGGCCACCGGACCGGGACGGGGCCGCACCCGCCCCCGCGGCCGGTTCGCCGCTCTCGCGGGCCTCGGCGGGACCCTCGTCGCCGCGTTCTGCGCGCTCGGCCTCTACGCGCTCACCCAGAACGGTTCCCCCGAGCCGCACGCGGTCAAGGCCGACGCCCCCGCGAGCGCGCCGCTGAGCGCCTTCTCCGGGGAACCGGTCGAGGACCGGGTCCAGAGTCTGCTCACGGAGGACCTCACCGCCCGGACCCCGAAGGGCCAGCAGCCCGAGTCGCTCTCGGCCGAGCAGACGCCGAACCTCGGCACCGCCCAGCGGAACAGCGACACCGCGCTCCCCGGCTGCGTCCTCGCGGGCACCGGCCGCCAGGACGCCGTCCTCGCCTCCGAACGCGGTGAGTACGAGGGCGTCTCCGCGTATCTCCTCGTCCTCCCCGACCGGGCCGACAGCACCCGCGTCCAGGCGTACGTCGTCTCCGCCTCCTGCACCGGAGACACCCCGGCCCAACTGCTCCAGAGCGCCTCCTATCCGAGGCCCTGAGCCCTCCCCCGTCGCCCGGTCGTCGCCCGGTCGTCGCCCCGCCGTCTCACGGGTCCGTCTCACTGTGCGTCTCACGCACGCGCCGCGCGGCGCTCTCGGGAATGCTCGCCCCTTAGGATCCGTTGGGTGGGGTGAGAGTGACCGAGACACCGCCCCGTAGGCAGTAGGCAGTCTGCAGAGACGAGGAAGAAACCCGTGAGCGACGTCCGTAACGTGATCATCATCGGCTCCGGGCCCGCGGGTTACACCGCTGCGCTCTACACGGCCCGAGCGTCGCTGAACCCGCTGGTCTTCGAGGGCGCCGTGACCGCGGGTGGCGCCCTGATGAACACCACCGAGGTCGAGAACTTCCCCGGTTTCCGTGACGGCATCATGGGCCCGGACCTCATGGACAACATGCGGGCGCAGGCCGAGCGCTTCGGCGCCGAGCTCGTCCCGGACGACATCGTCGCCGTCGACCTCACCGGTGAGATCAAGACCGTCACCGACACCGCCGGCACCGTGCACCGCGCCAAGGCCGTCATCGTCACCACCGGCTCGCAGCACCGCAAGCTGGGTCTGCCGAACGAGGACACTCTCTCCGGCCGCGGCGTCTCCTGGTGCGCCACCTGCGACGGCTTCTTCTTCAAGGACCAGGACATCGCCGTCGTCGGCGGCGGCGACACCGCGATCGAGGAGGCGACCTTCCTCTCCCGCTTCGCCAAGTCGGTGACGATCGTCCACCGCCGTGACACCCTGCGCGCCTCCAAGGCGATGCAGGAGCGCGCCTTCGCCGACCCGAAGATCAAGTTCGCCTGGGACAACGAGGTGGCCGAGATCCACGGCGACCAGAAGCTCTCCGGTCTGACCCTGCGCAACACCAAGACGGGCGAGACCAGCGAGCTGCCGGTCACCGGTCTCTTCATCGCCGTGGGCCACGACCCCCGGACCGAGCTGTTCAAGGGCCAGCTGGAGCTCGACGCGGAGGGCTACCTCAAGGTCGCCGCCCCGTCGACCCGCACCAACGTCACGGGTGTCTTCGGCGCCGGCGACGTCGTCGACCACACCTACCGCCAGGCCATCACGGCAGCCGGTACCGGCTGCTCCGCCGCGCTCGACGCCGAGCGCTTCCTGGCCGCCCTCGCCGACAGCGAGAAGCTGGCCGAGACCCCCGCGGTCTGACCCGAACTCTCCTCACCCCACACCCCACGAAGTTAAGGAGGCCGCCGTGGCCGGCGCCCTGAAGAACGTGACCGACGCTTCCTTCGAAGAGGACGTCCTCAAGAGCGACAAGCCCGTCCTGGTGGACTTCTGGGCTGCCTGGTGCGGCCCGTGCCGTCAGATCGCCCCGTCGCTGGAGGCCATCGCCGCCGAGCACGGCGAGATCGAGATCGTGAAGCTCAACATCGACGAGAACCCGGCCACGGCCGCCAAGTACGGCGTCATGTCCATCCCGACGCTGAACGTGTACCAGGGCGGCGAGGTCGTGAAGACCATCGTGGGTGCCAAGCCGAAGGCCGCCATCCTCCGCGACCTGGAGCCCTTCGTCGAGGCGAAGTGACCCTCCTCTGTTTCACGTGAAACGGCCCGTCCCCGCGCTGCGGGGACGGGCCGTTTCCGTCGGTGTCACAGGGGCCGCAGAGCCGGTTCCTTCTGCACCGCGCCGAGCAGCCGGTCCAGCGCCATCTCGACGTCCTCCTTCCAGGAGAGCGTCGTCCGCAGCTCCAGCCGGAGCCGGGGGAAAGCGTGGTGGGGCCGTACGGTCTTGAAGCCGACCGCGAGCAGGTGATCGGCCGGGAGCACACAGGCCGGTTCCTTCCATCGGGCGTCTCCGAATGCCTCGATCGCCTTGAAGCCCCGCCGCAGCACGTCCTTGGCCACCGTCTGCACCATCACCCGGCCCAGCCCCTGCCCCTGGTACTCCGGCATGATCCAGGCCGTCATCAGCTGGACGGCATCGGCCGCCACCGGACTCGTGGGGAACGCCGTCGCCCGCGGCACGTAGGCCGGGGGAGCGTAGAGCACATAGCCGACCGGTACCTCGTCCACGTAGACGACCCGGCCGCAGGACCCCCACTCCAGCAGGACGGCGGAGATCCACGCCTCCTTCTCCGCCTCCGCGCGGCCCGCCTTCACGGCGGCCTCCCCGCTCACCGGATCGAGCTCCCAGAAGACACAGGAACGGCAGCGCTTCGGGAGGTGCGGAAGATTGTCCAGTGTGAGCGGTACGAGCCGACGCCCCACGGCTGCCCCTCGCTTCCCTGGCCCTCGAACGGCCACCGAGCACGGATACGGCTCTCGGAATCGTATCCATGGAGGTGTGGGGGCGACACCGCGCACAGACGAAGGGCGGGGAGCGTTCCGATGATGTCCGGAACGCTCCCCGCCCTGTGTCGTCTGCGGGAGGGGGGGCTACTCCCCGTCCTCCTCCCACTCCTTCTCGGCCTTCAGCATCTGCTGGAGAACCTTGTCCTCGCCGGGAGCCAGCGTGGTGAGGATCCGGTCGAGGTCCTCCACCGAGGCGAACTCGACGACGATCTTGCCCTTCTGCTGCCCCAGGTCGACCTTCACCCGAGTCTCGAAACGGTCCGAGAGACGACTGGCGAGGTCGGAGAAGACCGGCGAGACGCGGCCGCCGGCCCGGGGCTTCTTCGTCTTCACCGCGGCGGGCTCGTCGAAGCCCATGAGCCGCACGATCTCCTCGACCGTGCGGACCGAGAGGCCCTCGGAGACGATCCGCTGCGCCAGCTGGTCCTGGGCCTCCGGGTCCTCCACGCCGAGCAGGGCACGGGCGTGGCCGGCGGAGAGCACCCCGGCGGCGACCCGACGCTGGACCGCCGGGGAGAGCCGGAGCAGACGGAGCGTGTTGGAGACCTGCGAGCGCGAACGCCCGATCCGGTCCGCGAGCTGGTCGTGGGTGCAGCTGAAGTCGGAGAGCAGCTGCTCGTAGGCCGCGGCCTCCTCCAGCGGGTTGAGCTGGGCCCGGTGAAGGTTCTCCAGGAGCGCGTCCAGGAGCATCTTCTCGTCGTCGGTGGCCCTGACGATCGCGGGGATGGTCTGCAGGCCGGCCTCGTCGGAGGCCCGCCAGCGCCGCTCTCCCATGATCAGCTCGTAGCGCCCGTCCCCGATCTCACGGACGACCACGGGCTGGAGGAGACCGACCTCCTGGATGGAGGTGACGAGTTCGGCGAGGGCGTCCTCGTCGAAGACCTTCCGGGGCTGCTGCTGGTTGGGGGTGATGTCACCGATCGGGATCTCGGTGAAGTACGCCCCGGCGACCAGGGTCGGCGCGGACGCCGCCGGCGCGGCCGGGGCCGGGCTCTCGGACTGCGGGGCTCCCTGGGGGAACAGGCGTGCCGCGCCGCTCCCGGGGAGCGTGGAGACGGCGCCGGTCTCCGGCGCCTGCTGGTCCTGGGGGGCACCGGCGAACAGCGCGCCGAGCCCCCGCGGCCCCAGTCCCCTACGTCGGTCGCTCACTGAAGTTCCTCCGCCATGCTGTGCTGGTTGTTCTGGTGCCCCACGTGGCCGTGCTGGTGGGGCTCGTAGTGGACGGCGACGCCCCGGAAGGCGATCTCGCGCGCCGCTTCGATGTACGACAGGGCTCCGCTGGAGCCGGGGTCGTAGGTGATCACGGTCTGGCCGTAGCTGGGCGCCTCGGAGATGCGGACGGACCGCGGGATGCTGGTCCGGAGCACCTCCTTACCGAAGTGGGTGCGGACCTCCTCGGCGACCTGCGAGGCGAGCCGGGTCCGGCCGTCGTACATGGTCAGCAGGATCGTCGAGACGTGAAGCGTCGGGTTGAGGTGTCCGCGGACCAGGTCGACGTTCTTCAGGAGCTGCCCCAGGCCCTCCAGCGCGTAGTACTCGCACTGGATCGGGATGAGCACCTCGGCGCCGGCCACCAGGGCGTTCACCGAGAGCAGGCCGAGGGAGGGCGGGCAGTCGATCAGGACATAGTCCAGCGGCTGCTCGTACGCCTGGATCGCCCGCTGGAGCCGGCTCTCCCGCGCCACCATCGACACCAGCTCGATCTCCGCTCCGGCGAGATCGATCGTGGCCGGGGCGCAGAAGAGACCTTCGACGTCCAGGACGGGCTGGACCACCTCGGAGAGCGGCCGGCTGTCGACGAGGACGTCGTAGATAGAGGGGACGTCGGCGTGGTGGTCGATACCCAGCGCCGTGGAGGCGTTGCCCTGCGGGTCCAGGTCGATGACCAGGACCCGGGCGCCGTGCAGCGCCAGGGAGGCGGCCAGATTGACCGTCGAGGTCGTCTTGCCCACGCCGCCCTTCTGGTTGGCCACCACCATGATGCGGGTCTGTTCGGGACGGGGCAGTCCCTCCCCGGCACGGCCCAGGGCCTCTACGGCCAGCTGGGCAGCACGACCAATGGGGGTGTCGTCCATCGGGGGCAATGTTTCACGTGAAACATCCTCCCCTGCCGATTCGGTTCGGGGACCGGGGACCGGATCGGTCATCGGTCCCGCGATGTTGGCGTCGGACCGCATGGATTCACTCTCCTCGGCATCAAGCTCGCGATGGGAAGAGCCTGCCATGCCTGCGGGGTCCTGAACCAGCGAGGTCGGGGGATCTGTGGGTGAATCCACCTCTGTGGAAAACTCCGTAACCCTCGCGAGTGGCTTCACACGGGGTCTGCGGTCCCGGGGGGTGGCAGCCGCGCGCCCGCGGCTGATGATCCCCTGGAGCAGTGAGCGACGTTTCACGTGAAACACGATGCCCCTGCGGCCTTGCCGGGACCGTCCGACACTCCGTGAAAGCGGACGAATGCGACGCTCAGCGGCGCCGGCGGGTCTTGCTCGTCCGTGCCGCCTTGGCCCGCTTGGCCGCGAAGCGCACACCGCCGGGGCTCTCGCCCACCTCGACCCGCACCACCGTGGACATCGGATCGACGATGCCCTCACCGACGTGATGCACCGAGGTCTCCACCACGCCCAGCTTCGAGAGCGCGGCACGAGCCCCGTCGAGCTCCTCCTGCGCGGTGTCCCCCTTCAGCAGCAGCATCTCGCCGTAAGGACGGAGCAGGGGCACGCCCCAGCCGGCCAGGCGGTCGAGGGGTGCCACGGCGCGGGCGGTCACGACGTGGACCGGCGGGAACTTGCCGAGCATCTCCTCGGCGCGCCCCCGTACGACGGTCACGTGGTCGAGGCCGAGCAGCTCCACGACCTCCTGGAGGAAGTTGATCCGGCGCAGCAGCGGCTCCAGGAGCGTGATCTTCAGATCGGGCCGCACCAGGGCCAGCGGGATGCCGGGCAGGCCGGCGCCCGAGCCGACGTCGCAGACCGTCACGCCCTCGGGGACGACCTCGGAGAGGACGGCGCAGTTCAGCAGGTGGCGCTCCCACAGTCGCGGGACCTCGCGCGGGCCGATGAGCCCACGCTTCACACCGGCGTCCGCGAGCAGCTCGGCGTACCGCACGGCCTCGGGGAAGTACTCGCCGAAGACCTTCCGTGCCTGCTCCGGCGCCTCGGGGAGCTCCGCTGCCTCCGTCACGGGGACCGTCCTTCCGTACCGCACGCAGAGCGTGCGAGCGCACTGTGGTGGCTGAGTGGCTGAACTATCGGGGGGCTCCGGACCGCCAGGGTTCTGACGATCAGGTGGCCGAAGTATCAGGCTGACAAAGGAAGGCCCCGTCTGCGAACAGACGGGGCCGACGCGATGAGAGGGGTCAGGCAGGGAGGACGACGACGAAGCGCTGCGGCTCCTCGCCCTCGGACTCGCTGCGCAGACCGGCGGCGGCGACCGCGTCGTGCACGACCTTGCGCTCGAACGGGGTCATCGGGTCCAGCTTGACCGGCTGACCGGTGGACTTCACCTCGTCCGCGGCCTTGGCGCCGATCTGGGCCAGCTCCGTGCGCTTCTGCGCGCGGAACCCGGCGATGTCGAGCATCAGACGGCTGCGGTCACCGGTCTCCCGGTGCACGGCCAGGCGGGTCAGCTCCTGGAGCGCCTCCAGGACCTCGCCGTCCCGGCCCACGAGCTTCTGCAGATCACGACCGCCGGAGTCGCTGATGATCGAGACCGCGGCCCGGTCCGCCTCGACGTCCATGTCGATGTCGCCGTCGAGGTCGGCGATGTCGAGCAGGCCCTCAAGGTAGTCGGCCGCGATCTCACCCTCCTGCTCCAGGCGGGTCAGGGTGTCGCCACCCTCGGCGGCGGAGGTGGTGCCTTCCGTCACGGATGGACTCCTTCTAGATACGTGGACGCTTCTACTTCTTGGAGGACGGGTGCTTGGGCCGCTGCTGGCCCTTGCGCTGGCGGTTGCCGGAGCTCGCGCGGCTGCGGCCGCCGGGCTGGGTGCCACCCTTGGCGGGCGTCTCGGGCTTCTTTTCCAGCGAGGTCTTCGGCTGGGTGTCCTGGGCGGCCTCGCCCGCGGACTCCTCGGCCGTCTCCTCGACAGTCTCGTCGGCCTCGTCGTGCTTGGAGTGCTGCCCGCCGGCCTGGCGCTGGGCCTTGCTCTGGCGCTTGGGCTGCTGCCGCTTGGGGGCGGCGGTGCCCTCGGCCTCGGCGACGGCGGCGTCGCTCTTCACCACGGTGCCGTCGGCCTGGGCGGCGAAGCCGGCCTTGGCCAGACCGCCGATGAAGCGGCGCTCGTTCTCGTTGCGGTCGGAGCCCTTGGCGACGATCGCCTTGACGACGGCCTTGTGGCGGCGGCTACGGATCTCACCGTGGTGCGTGACGCTCTTCAGCAGGCGCTGGAGGTAGGAGTCCTGCGCCTTGCTGCCCGGGGTCGGGTTCTGGTTGATCACGTACATCTGCTGGCCCATGGTCCACACGTTGGTGGTCAGCCAGTAGACGAGGACACCGACGGGGAAGTTGATGCCCATGACGGCGAAGATCACCGGGAAGATGTACATGAGCATCTTCTGCTGCTGCATGTACGGGGTCTTCACGGAGAGGTCGACGTTCTTCATCATCAGCTGGCGCTGGGTGAAGAACTGCGAGGCCGACATCAGGACGATCATGATCGCGGTGACGATGCGGACGTCGGTCAGCGAGGCGCCGAGGGCCGCGACGGCCTCGGGGGAGTCCATGAACTTCGAGGCGATCGGGGCGCCGAAGATGTGCGCCTCACGGGCGCTGTTGACCAGGTCCTGGTTGAGGACACCGATCTCCTTGCCCGACGCGATGTTGGACAGCACGTGGTACAGCGCGAAGAAGAACGGCGACTGGGCGAGGATGGGAAGGCACGAGGAGAGCGGGTTGGTGCCCGTCTCCTTGTACAGCTTCATCATCTCTTCGGACTGACGCTGCTTGTCGCTCTTGTAGCGCTCCTGGATCGCCTTCATCTTCGGCTGGAGCGCCTGCATGTTCCGCGTCGCCTTGATCTGCTTCACGAAGAGCGGGATCAGCGCGATACGGATCAGCACCACGAGGGACACGATCGACAGGCCCCAGGCCCAGCCCGTGTCGGGGCCGAAGACGGCCCCGTACAGCTTGTGGAACTGGACGATGACCCAGGAAACGGGCCAGGTGATGAAGCTGAACAGACTGGCAATCGTGTCCACTAATCAGGCTCCTTGAGCATTGGGCGAGGTCTCTGCGGCCGGGCTCGTCTCGGCGGAGATCCCGCCCTTGTCGCCGCGCAGCGCGTTCCTGAGCATCTCGTGCCAGCGCGGACGCTTCCGCGGGGGGACATGGTCCACTCCGCCGGGCGACCACGGATTGCACCGCAGGATGCGCCAGGCGGTCAGGGCGATGCCCTTGATCGCGCCATGCCGGTCTATGGCCGTGAATCCGTAGTGGGAACACGACGGGTAGTACCGGCAGACGTCGCCCAGAAGCGGGCTGATCGTCCACTGGTACAGCTTGATGAGGGCGAGGAACGGGTACTTCATCGCGTACCCCCTCCCAGCAGCCGCTGGAGGGCGGCGTCCAGGTCTCGGGCCAGGTGGGCGTGGTCGGCGTCACCGGCTCCGGGCAACGCCCGTACGACCACCAGGCTACCGGGGGGCAGCGTGGACAGCCGGTCGCGGACGAGGTGGCGCAGACGACGCTTCACCTGGTTGCGGACGACCGCACCGCCCACGGCCTTGCTCACGACGAAACCCGCACGCGTCGGGGGAGCGCTCTCCCCAGGCGCGTGCGGGTCCGTTGCACCGCTTCGTAGGTGGACGACGAGGAGCGGGCGACCGGCCCGGCGTCCTCGACGTACCGCGGTTGCGAAGTCCTCGCGCCGCCTCAGCCGATTCTCGGTAGGCAGCACGTCATGACCTGTTTAGGTGGATCAGGCGGACAGGCTCGCGCGACCCTTGGCGCGGCGGTTCGCCAGGATGGCGCGGCCGGCACGGGTACGCATGCGCAGGCGGAAGCCGTGGGTCTTCGCGCGACGACGGTTGTTCGGCTGGAAGGTGCGCTTGCTCACTCGGGGGCTCCAGAAATGATTCGGGTGGTGGCGGGACATCGCCTGGCTGTCACCGTGCGCCCACGAGTAGCTCGCATACGCTCGAGTGCACCGCTACGCGATCACTGAATGAACAGAGATCTTTGCCCATCGGAGGCAGGCGGCAGCAGCCATCGACAACTCGACCTGGTTACGGTACGCGCGGTTACGCCATCCGGTCAAACCGACCCGTCGGCGGGCCCCTTTGTGCACAGGCTGTGGACAACAACTTGAACCACGTCAGCCGCCGCGACTACCGTGGCTGGACTCGACTATCTCTTCCGTTCTGTTCTTATCGTCCCGAGAACCACACCTTCGTGGGACCTGCGAGAAAGCGTGCCCCGTGGCTGACGTACCTGCCGATCTTGCCGCAGTGTGGCCACGCGTGCTCGACCAGCTGCTCGGAGAAGGACAGCAGGGCATCGAGCCCAAGGACAAACAGTGGATCGAGCGCTGCCAGCCGCTCGCCCTGGTCGCGGACACGGCCCTGCTCGCCGTCCCCAACGAATGGGGCAAGCGGGTCCTGGAGGGCCGGCTGGCCCCGCTGATCAGCGAGACCCTCAGCCGCGAGTGCGGCCGCCCGATCCGGATCGCGATCACCGTCGACGACTCCGTCGGCGAGCAGCCCCCCGCGCCCTCCCCCGGCCGGCCGCCGCAGCCCCGCTACGACGAGCGCCCGCAGCCGGAGCCGTACGAGAAGTACGACGGCTACGGCCACCGCCCGCTGTCCGACGACGGGCTGCCCACCGCGCGCCCGGCCTACCCGGACTACCAGCAGCCGCCGCGCCCCGAGCCGGGCGCCTGGCCGCGGTCGCAGGAGGACCTCTCCTGGCAGCAGCCGCGCCTCGGCGGCTTCCCCGAGCGCGCCCCGTACACCGGTCCGGCCGCCCCCGAGCCGTCCGGGCACCCGCGCTACGACGAGCCCTCCCGCGGCTACGAGCAGCCGCAGCGGCCCGAGCGCGCCGAGCTGCCCGAGCCTCCGGGGCCCGGTCCGCGGCCCGGCCCGGGCGGTCAGGGCGTGGGTCCCGGCATCGGCCAGGGCTCCCTCGGCGGTCCCGGTACGGGCTCCGGCGCCGGTGCCGGTTCCGGAGGTCCCGGCGAGCAGCACGCGCGGCTGAACCCGCGCTACCTCTTCGACACCTTCGTCATCGGTTCCTCGAACCGCTTCGCGCACGCGGCCGCGGTCGCGGTGGCCGAGGCGCCGGCGAAGGCGTACAACCCCCTCTTCATCTACGGGGAGTCGGGGCTCGGCAAGACCCACCTGCTGCACGCGATCGGGCACTACGCGCGGAGCCTCTACCCCGGCACGCGCGTGCGGTACGTGAGCTCGGAGGAGTTCACCAACGAGTTCATCAACTCGATCCGCGACGGCAAGGGCGACGCCTTCCGCAAGCGCTACCGCGACGTGGACATCCTGCTCGTCGACGACATCCAGTTCCTCGCGAGCAAGGAGTCGACGCAGGAGGAGTTCTTCCACACCTTCAACACGCTCCACAACGCGAACAAGCAGATCGTGCTCTCCTCCGACCGGCCGCCCCGGCAGCTGGTGACTCTGGAGGACCGGCTGCGGAACCGCTTCGAGTGGGGACTCACCACCGACGTGCAGCCGCCGGAGCTGGAGACGCGCATCGCGATCCTCCGCAAGAAGGCGGTACAGGAGCAGCTGAACGCTCCGCCGGAGGTGCTGGAGTTCATCGCCTCCCGGATCTCGCGGAACATCCGTGAGCTGGAGGGCGCGCTGATCCGGGTGACGGCCTTCGCGAGCCTCAACCGGCAGCCGGTGGACCTGGGACTGACGGAGGTCGTCCTCAAGGACCTGATCCCGGGCGGCGAGGACTCGTCGCCGGAGATCACGGCGCCGGCCATCATGGCGGCCACGGCCGACTACTTCGGGCTCACGGTGGAGGACCTCTGCGGTTCCTCGCGCAGCCGGGTGCTGGTGACGGCCCGCCAGATCGCCATGTACCTCTGCCGGGAGCTCACCGACCTGTCGCTGCCGAAGATCGGCGCGCAGTTCGGCGGCCGCGACCACACCACGGTGATGCACGCGGACCGGAAGATCCGGGCCCTGATGGCGGAGCGGCGCTCCATCTACAACCAGGTCACCGAGCTGACCAACCGCATCAAGAACGGCTGACGGCGCGGGACGGCGGCCGGACAGCGGCCGGACGGGAGCGCGTACGGCGCTCCGCCGCCGTGCCGCCCGTGCCGGCCATGCCCGCCATGCCCGCCGTGCTTCGCGGGCCGCGTGCGGCGGCTCCGCCGGCATCCGCGCGGACCGCGCACGGCTCGCGACCGGCCCCCGCGCACAGCCTGTGTACGGCCTTCGAGGGCGCTCCGGGACACCTCCCGGGGCGCCCTTCGGCGTCCCCGGACGGCTGTTCCGGGGCGTCCTTCGGCGTTCCCGGGCGGCTCTTGCGGCGGCGGGCCGTGGCGGACGGACGCCATGACCCGGACGGCCGTGTTCGATTACTCCGTTCCGGTGGCGGGTTCTCCACAGATTGGGGGATGATCTCCCGTCCACAGGGTGGGGACTACGGAGTTATCCGGACTGTGTCCACAGGCGGGGCTGGTGACAGACCATCACTCCAGCTCAGAGGGGTGTGGATTTGTTGGCAAACGATCTCCACAGGCTGTGGATGAATCTTTCGTCCACAGGGGGCCCGGAGAGTTGTCCACCGGCTGCCCACAGAGACGGGCCGGTTGCCCACAGCTTCTCCACACCGCTGTCCACTGTTCGGCAACACAACACCCCCTCTCACCGGCCGGAGTGAAAGGCGTCACACCAAGGGAGACGTTTGGGCTGTGGGGAACCTGGGGAAAGCTGGGGACAGCACTGGGGAGAACTCCCCCTTGCCTGTGTATCGGGTGTGCAGAACTTTCCGGCGTCCACAGAGAACCGTGGTTTTCCACGGGTTCCACCCACAGGGGCAGTGGACAAAAAACCGGCTCTGACCTGCGTGGACGACGTTATCCACGGTTTCCACAGGCCCTACTACTACTGCCACTCATAGTTAGCCCGGGAATCGCTTTGAAGCGGGGCCTGTGCACAACTCGGCGCCGGAGCCCCGACGCCCTCTTGTCGCGACTTGACCCCGAGCCGCACCGAGTGTCGGCGGCGTACGTCAGACTGGATCCCGCAGTAGACGAGAGCCAGCAACAAGCAGGAGGCGGTTTCCGGTGAAGATCCGGGTGGAGCGCGATGTACTCGCGGAGGCGGTGGCGTGGGTGGCTCGCAGCCTTCCGGCCCGTCCGCCGGCGCCCGTTCTCGCGGGCCTTCTGCTGAAGGCCGAGGACGGCGCGCTGAGCTTCTCGAGCTTCGACTACGAGGTCTCCGCCCGCGTCTCCGTCGAGGCGGAGGTGGAGGAGGACGGCACCGTCCTCGTCTCCGGCCGCCTCCTCGCCGACATCTGCCGCGCCCTCCCCAACCGTCCGGTGGAGATCTCCACGGACGGCGTCCGGGCGACCGTGGTCTGCGGCTCCTCCCGCTTCACCCTCCACACCCTCCCTGTGGAGGAGTACCCGGCGCTGCCGGAGATGCCCACCGCGACCGGCACCGTCCCCGGCGAGGTCTTCGCCGCCGCCGCGGCCCAGGTGGCCATCGCCGCCGGCCGTGACGACACGCTGCCCGTCCTCACCGGTGTGCGCATCGAGATCGAGGGCGACACGGTCACCCTGGCCTCCACCGACCGCTACCGCTTCGCGGTCCGCGAGTTCCTGTGGAAGCCGGAGTCCCCGGACGCCTCCGCGGTCGCCCTCGTGCCCGCGAAGACCCTCCTGGACACCGCGAAGGCGCTCACCAGCGGCGACACCGTCACCCTGGCGCTCTCCGGCTCCGGCAAGGGCGAGGGCCTCATCGGCTTCGAGGGCGCCGGCCGCCGCACCACCACCCGGCTGCTCGAGGGCGACCTGCCGAAGTACCGCACGCTCTTCCCCACCGAGTTCAACTCGGTCGCGGTGATCGAGACCGCCCCCTTCGTGGAGGCCGTCAAGCGCGTGGCCCTCGTCGCCGAGCGCAACACCCCGGTCCGCCTCAGCTTCGAGCAGGGCGTCCTCATCCTGGAGGCCGGTTCCAGCGACGACGCACAGGCTGTGGAGCGCGTCGACGCGCAGCTGGACGGCGACGACATCTCGATCGCCTTCAACCCGACCTTCCTGCTGGACGGCCTGAGCGCGATCGACTCCCCGGTCGCCCAGCTCTCCTTCACGACCTCCACCAAGCCGGCCCTGCTGAGCGGCCGCCCGGCCGTGGACGCGGAGGCGGACGACGCCTACAAGTACCTGATCATGCCGGTGCGGCTGAGCGGCTGACGGCCCGCTCTGCCGAGCGGCTGACCTGCGGGCGTGGGGCGTCGACTGAGCGGCTGACCCCACAGGTGTGCGGGCGGGTCCGGGCGTAGGCTCGGACCCGGGTAGGAACCGCACACGACGCTTAAGGAACACTCTGATGGAGCTCGGTCTCGTCGGTCTCGGCAAGATGGGCGGCAACATGCGCGAGCGCATCCGCCGCGCAGGCCACACCGTCATCGGATACGACCGCAACCCGGACCTCGCCGATGTCCACAGCCTCGAAGAGCTTGTGGGCAAGCTCAAGGGTCCGCGCGTCGTGTGGGTCATGGTCCCCGCCGGTGCGGCGACCCAGTCCACCATCGACGAGCTGGCGGAGCTGCTCTCCCCCGGTGACGTCGTCGTGGACGGCGGGAACTCGCGCTGGACCGACGACGAGAAGCACGCCGAGGAGCTCGCGGCCAAGGGCATCGGCTTCGTCGACTGCGGCGTCTCCGGCGGCGTCTGGGGCCTGGAGAACGGCTACGCGCTGATGTACGGCGGCGACGCCGAGAACGTGGCCAAGGTCCAGCCGGTCCTCGACGCGCTCAAGCCCGAGGGCCCGTACGGTGCCGTCCACGCCGGCAAGGTCGGCGCCGGCCACTTCGCGAAGATGGTCCACAACGGCATCGAGTACGCGATGATGCAGGCGTACGCCGAGGGCTGGGAGCTGCTGGAGAAGGTCGACTCCGTGGAGAACGTCCGCGAGATCTTCCGCTCCTGGCAGGAGGGCACGGTCATCCGTTCCTGGCTGCTCGACCTCGCGGTCAACGCCCTCGACGAGGACGAGCACCTCGACCAGCTGCGCGGCTACGCGTCGGACTCCGGCGAGGGCCGGTGGACCGTCGAGGCCGCCATCGACAACGCCGTCCCGCTGCCCGCGATCACCGCGTCGCTGTTCGCGCGGTTCGCGTCCCGGCAGGACGACTCGCCGCAGATGAAGATGATCGCCGCGCTGCGCAACCAGTTCGGCGGCCACGCGGTCGAGAAGAAGTAGCAATCCACAGGCTGTGCACCGCCCGGTGCACAGCGACCGCGGGAAGGCCGGCGCCCACCATGCACGTCACGCATCTCTCGCTGGCCGACTTCCGCTCGTACGCCCGGGCCGAGGTACCCCTCGACCCGGGCGTCACCGCGTTCGTGGGGGCCAACGGCCAGGGCAAGACCAATCTCGTCGAGGCCGTCGGCTATCTCGCGACCCTCGGCAGCCACCGCGTCGCCTCGGACGCCCCGCTGGTGCGGATGGGCGCCGAGCGGGCCGTCATCCGGGCCGCCGTCACCCAGGGCGAGCGCTCCCAGCTGGTCGAGCTGGAGCTCAACCCGGGCCGCGCCAACCGTGCCCGTATCAACAGGTCCTCGCAGGTCAGGCCCCGTGACGTGCTCGGCATCGTGCGGACCGTGCTCTTCGCCCCCGAGGACCTGTCGCTGATCAAGGGCGACCCCGGTGAGCGCCGGCGCTTCCTCGACGACCTGATCACGGCGCGCGCGCCGCGCATGGCGGGCGTGCGCTCCGACTACGAGCGCGTGCTGAAGCAGCGGAACACCCTGCTGAAGTCCGCCGCCATGGCCCGCCGCCACGGCGGCCGCGGCATGGACCTGTCCACGCTCGACGTCTGGGACCAGCACCTGGCCCGGGCCGGTGCCGAGCTGCTGGCCCAGCGGCTCGACCTCGTCCACACCCTCCAGCCCCTCGCGGACAAGGCGTACGAACAGCTCGCGCCCGGAGGAGGACCGGTTCTGCTGGAGTACCGGCCCTCCGCCCCCGGCGCCGGGCAGACCCGCGAGGAGCTGTACGAGCAGCTGATCGCCGCCCTCGCCGAGGTCCGCAAGCAGGAGATCGAGCGCGGGGTCACCCTCGTCGGCCCGCACCGCGACGAGCTGCTGCTCCGCCTCGGCGACCTGCCGGCCAAGGGGTACGCGAGCCACGGCGAGTCCTGGTCGTACGCGCTGGCGCTCCGCCTCGCCTCGTACGACCTGCTGCGCTCGGAGGGCAACGAGCCGGTCCTCGTCCTCGACGACGTCTTCGCCGAGCTGGACGCGCGCCGGCGCGAGCGGCTGGCGGAGCTGGTGGCCCACGGCGAGCAGGTCCTGGTGACCGCCGCGGTCGACGACGACGTGCCGGACGTCCTGGCCGGGACGCGGTACGCGGTGTCCGGAGGGACGGTGGAACGCGTATGAGCGACGCCGGAGAAACTTCCCCACAGCCTGTGGACAAGCCCGCGGCCCCCGAACCCTCGGGCGTGGACCTCGCCCGGGTCGCGCTGCGCGCCGCCAAGGAGCAGGCACGCGCGCGTGGAGCGGCCGCGCAGCAGAAGAAGCAGGCCAAGCGCGGAGGCGGGCTGCGCTCCGGCGCGCGCGCCGACGGGCGCGACCCGATGGCGCTCGGCGCCGCGATCAACCGGCTCCTCGCCGAGCGCGGCTGGGAGACGCCGGCCGCCGTCGGCGGGGTCATGGGCCGCTGGCCGCAGATCGTCGGCGAGGACCTGGCCAAGCACTGCGTCCCGGTGAAGTACGAGGAGGAGCCGGACGCGCGCGTGCTGACCGTCCAGTGCGACTCGACCGCGTGGGCCACGCAGCTGCGGCTGCTGGCGCCGACGCTGGTCGCGCGGCTGAACGAGGACCTCGGGCACGGGACGGTGCGGCTGATCAAGGTGCTCGGGCCCGGGGCGGGGGCGCGGCGGTACGGGCCCCTGCGGGCGCCGGGATCCGTCGGACCTGGGGATACGTACGGCTGAGCCGGTGCGGTCCGGGTGCCGGTGGCGAGGGCGCGAGCCGTCGGGCGCCGCCCGCGCGGTGGGCTGTGCCCCGGTTCGGGCGGGCGTCGACGCCCGCCCGCGGTCAGGTGCCACAACCCGTCACCGCCCGAAGCGCTAGGTGGCCGTCAGGGGCCCCTGGAGCCCCTGTCCGGATATGGGGAGTCGTCTCGGGGTCGCCGAGGGCGGCACATGCGCATTCAGGTACCCGCAAACCCCCATGACTGTCGGCGGTACCGGTAGACTGGAAGACAATCCCGCCACACTGCGGAACTGTCGAACGACGCAGCCGGCTCCCCTATGCCCGGAGCACGGCCTGTGCTGTGCCAGAAAGGGCGCTTCGTGGCCGATTCCGGCAACCCCAACGAGAACACTCAGTACACCGCCAGCAACATCCAGGTCCTGGAGGGCCTGGATGCGGTGCGCAAGCGCCCCGGTATGTACATCGGCTCGACCGGTGAGCGCGGCCTGCACCACATGGTGCAGGAGGTGGTCGACAACTCGGTCGACGAGGCCCTGGCCGGCCACGCGGACACCATCGACGTGACGATCCTGCCCGACGGCGGCGTGCGCGTCGTCGACAACGGCCGTGGCATCCCCGTCGGCATCGTCGAGTCCGAGGGCAAGCCGGCCGTCGAGGTCGTGCTGACGGTCCTCCACGCGGGCGGCAAGTTCGGCGGCGGCGGCTACGCGGTCTCCGGCGGTCTGCACGGCGTCGGCGTCTCCGTCGTCAACGCCCTCTCCACCAAGGTCTCGGTCGAGATCAAGACCGACGGCCACCGCTGGACGCAGGACTACAAGATGGGCGCCCCCACCGCGCCCCTCGCGCAGCACGAGGAGACCGACGAGACCGGCACCTCGGTCACGTTCTGGTCCGACCCGGACATCTTCGAGACGGTCGAGTACTCCTTCGAGACGCTCTCGCGCCGCTTCCAGGAGATGGCCTTCCTCAACAAGGGCCTGACGATCACGCTCACCGACGAGCGCGAGTCCGCCAAGGCCACGGTCGGCGCCGACGACCCGGACGCGGAGGCCGCCGCCGAGCCGGCCGCGCGCACGGTGACGTACCACTACGAGGGCGGCATCGTCGACTTCGTGAAGTACCTCAACTCGCGCAAGGGCGAGCTGATCAACCCGACCGTCATCGACATCGAGGCCGAGGACAAGGAGCGCCTGCTCTCCGCCGAGATCGCGATGCAGTGGAACTCGTCGTACAGCGAGGGCGTGTACTCCTTCGCCAACACGATCCACACCCACGAGGGCGGTACCCACGAGGAGGGCTTCCGCGCGGCGCTGACGACGCTCGTCAACAAGTACGCGCGCGAGAAGAAGCTGCTCCGCGAGAAGGACGACAACCTCACCGGTGACGACATCCGCGAGGGTCTGACCGCGATCATCTCGATCAAGATCGGCGAGCCGCAGTTCGAGGGCCAGACCAAGACGAAGCTCGGCAACACCGAGGCGAAGACCTTCGTCCAGAAGGTCGTCCACGAGCACCTGACGGACTGGTTCGACCGGAACCCGAACGAGGCCGCGGACATCGTCCGCAAGGGCATCACCGCCGCCACCGCGCGCGTGGCCGCCCGCAAGGCGCGCGACCTCACCCGCCGCAAGGGCCTCCTGGAGTCGGCCTCCCTCCCGGGCAAGCTCTCCGACTGCCAGTCGAACGACCCCACCAAGTGCGAGATCTTCATCGTCGAGGGTGACTCCGCCGGCGGCTCCGCCAAGTCCGGCCGGAACCCGATGTACCAGGCCATCCTGCCGATCCGCGGCAAGATCCTGAACGTCGAGAAGGCCCGCGTCGACAAGATCCTCCAGAACACCGAGGTCCAGGCGCTGATCTCGGCCTTCGGCACCGGGGTCCACGAGGACTTCGACATCGAGAAGCTCCGCTATCACAAGATCATCCTGATGGCGGACGCCGACGTCGACGGCCAGCACATCAACACCCTGCTGCTCACCTTCCTCTTCCGCTTCATGCGGCCGCTGATCGAGCACGGGCACGTGTACCTCTCCCGCCCGCCGCTCTACAAGATCAAGTGGGGCCGGGACGACTTCGAGTACGCCTACTCGGACCGCGAGCGCGACGCGCTGGTCGAGCTGGGCAAGCAGAACGGCAAGCGGATCCGCGAGGACTCGATCCAGCGCTTCAAGGGTCTCGGCGAGATGAACGCCGAGGAGCTGCGCGTCACCACCATGGACGTCGAGCACCGCGTGCTCGGCCAGGTCACCCTGGACGACGCCGCCCAGGCCGACGACCTGTTCTCGGTGCTGATGGGCGAGGACGTCGAGGCACGGCGCTCCTTCATCCAGCGCAACGCCAAGGACGTTCGCTTCCTCGACATCTGAGTCGGTCTCAGCTGACCGTACGAAAGGACTGACGACCAGCAATGGCCGACGAGAACCCCCCTGTGACCACCGAAGAAGAAGAGCCGGTGCTGCGCATCGAGCCCGTCGGGCTCGAGACCGAGATGCAGCGCTCGTACCTCGACTACGCGATGTCCGTCATCGTGTCCCGCGCGCTGCCCGACGTCCGTGACGGCCTCAAGCCCGTCCACCGGCGCGTGCTGTACGCGATGTACGACGGCGGCTACCGGCCCGAGAAGGGCTTCTACAAGTGCGCCCGCGTCGTCGGCGACGTCATGGGTACGTACCACCCGCACGGCGACTCCTCCATCTACGACGCGCTGGTCCGCCTGGCCCAGCCGTGGTCGATGCGGATGCCGCTCGTCGACTCCAACGGCAACTTCGGCTCCCCGGGCAACGACCCGGCCGCCGCCATGCGCTACACCGAGTGCAAGATGGCGCCGCTGTCGATGGAGATGGTCCGCGACATCGACGAGGAGACCGTCGACTTCACGGACAACTACGACGGCCGCAACCAGGAGCCGACGGTCCTCCCGGCCCGTTTCCCGAACCTCCTGGTCAACGGCTCCGCCGGCATCGCCGTCGGCATGGCGACCAACATCCCGCCGCACAACCTCCGCGAGGTCGCCGAGGGCGCCCAGTGGTACCTGGCCCACCCCGAGGCCGGCCACGAGGAGCTCCTCGACGCGCTCATCGAGCGGATCAAGGGCCCCGACTTCCCGACCGGCGCGCTCGTCGTCGGCCGCAAGGGCATCGAGGAGGCGTACCGCACCGGCCGCGGCTCCATCACGATGCGCGCGGTCGTCGAGGTCGAGGAGATCCAGAACCGCCAGTGTCTGGTGGTCACGGAGCTGCCGTACCAGACCAACCCGGACAACCTCGCGCAGAAGATCGCCGACCTGGTGAAGGACGGCAAGATCGGCGGCATCGCCGACGTCCGTGACGAGACCTCGTCGCGGACCGGCCAGCGCCTGGTCATCGTGCTCAAGCGGGACGCCGTCGCCAAGGTCGTCCTGAACAACCTGTACAAGCACACCGACCTCCAGACGAACTTCGGCGCCAACATGCTGGCGCTCGTCGACGGCGTGCCGCGCACCCTCTCCCTGGACGCGTTCATCCGCCACTGGGTGACGCACCAGATCGAGGTCATCGTCCGCCGGACGAAGTTCCGGCTGCGCAAGGCCGAGGAGCGCGCCCACATCCTGCGCGGCCTCCTCAAGGCGCTCGACGCGATCGACGAGGTCATCGCCCTCATCCGCCGCAGCGACACGGTCGAGGTGGCCCGCGAGGGCCTGATGGGTCTCCTCCAGATCGACGAGATCCAGGCCAACGCGATCCTGGAGATGCAGCTCCGCCGGCTCGCGGCCCTGGAGCGCCAGAAGATCATCGCCGAGCACGACGAGCTCCAGGCGAAGATCAACGAGTACAACTCGATCCTCGCCTCGCCGGAGAAGCAGCGGACCATCGTCAGCGAGGAACTGGCCGCGATCGTCGACAAGTTCGGCGACGACCGCCGCTCCAAGCTGGTGCCCTTCGACGGTGACATGTCCATCGAGGACCTCATCGCCGAGGAGGACATCGTCGTCACCATCTCGCGTGGCGGCTATGTGAAGCGGACGAAGACCGAGGACTACCGCTCGCAGAAGCGCGGCGGCAAGGGCGTGCGCGGGACGAAGCTGAAGCAGGACGACATCGTCGACCACTTCTTCGTCTCCACCACCCACCACTGGCTGCTCTTCTTCACCAACAAGGGCCGGGTCTACCGGGCCAAGGCGTACGAGCTGCCGGACGCCGGCCGGGACGCGCGCGGCCAGCACGTGGCCAACCTGCTGGCCTTCCAGCCGGACGAGCAGATCGCCCAGATCCTGGCGATCCGCGACTACGAGGCCGCGCCGTACCTGGTCCTCGCCACCCGCTCCGGCCTGGTGAAGAAGACCGCGCTGAAGGACTACGACTCCCCGCGCTCCGGCGGCGTCATCGCCATCAACCTGCGCGAGCGGGACAACGGCGCCGAAGGCGTCGCCGACGAGCTGATCGGCGCCGAGCTGGCCTCCTCCGAGGACGACCTGCTGCTGATCTCGAAGAAGGCGCAGTCGATCCGCTTCACGGCCACGGACGACGCGCTGCGTCCGATGGGACGCGCCACATCGGGTGTGAAGGGCATGAGTTTCCGCGAGGACGACGAACTGCTCTCGATGAATGTCGTCCGGCCCGGTACGTTCGTCTTCACCGCGACGGACGGCGGGTACGCCAAGCGCACCCCCGTCGACGAGTACCGCGTCCAGGGCCGCGGCGGCCTCGGCATCAAGGCCGCCAAGATCGTGGAGGACCGCGGCTCGCTCGTGGGCGCGCTGGTGGTCGAGGAGACCGACGAGATCCTCGCCATCACGCTCTCCGGCGGTGTGATTCGTACGCGAGTCAACGAAGTCAGGGAGACCGGCCGTGACACCATGGGCGTCCAGCTGATCAACCTGGGCAAGCGCGATGCCGTCGTCGGCATCGCTCGGAACGCCGAGGCCGGCAGCGAGGACGAAGAGGTCGACGACGCCGAGGGTGCCATCGAGGCATCCGAGGCCGAGGCATCGGTCGAGGGCACGGAGCCTGCGACCGGGGATCACGAGGAGTAGAGCGTGAGTGGAGCCACGGGCGCCGGATCGGCGGCTGCCGGAGCTTCTGCAGGTGCTGGAGCACACGGCGCCCGTGGCTCGGCCACGGACTCCCAGGGGGTTGCGGTGACGGACACTCGGGGGCAGCAGCCCCCCTATCAGGGCTACAACGGCGCCCTGCCCGGCGAGCGCCCCGCGGCGCAGCCCACGGGCGCCTACCACCCGCCGCGGGCCTATGACGGCCCGCAGGGCGGCGGCCACACCCAGGGCGGTCAGTCCGCGGGTGCGGTGCGGCGGCCCAGGACGGGTGCGCGGACGACCCCGCGCACGCGCAAGGCGCGGCTGCGGGTGGCGAAGGCCGACCCGTGGTCGGTCATGAAGGTGAGCTTCCTGCTCTCCATCGCGCTGGGCATCTGCACGGTCGTCGCGGCGGCCGTGCTGTGGATGGTCATGGACGCCATGGGTGTCTTCTCGACGGTCGGCGGGACGATCAGCGAGGCGACGGGCTCGAACGAGTCCAACGGCTTCGACCTGCAGTCCTTCCTGTCGCTGCCGCGGGTCCTCATGTTCACCTCGGTCATCGCGGTGATCGACGTGGTCCTGATGACGGCCCTGGCGACGCTCGGGGCGTTCATCTACAACCTGTCCGCCGGCTTCGTCGGCGGCGTCGAGCTGACGCTGGCCGAGGACGAGTAGTCCGCGTGGGGGGCCACCCCGCGTATCGCTCAGGGCCTCCGGCCCGGGCGATTTTGGGACTGGCCCCCACGTGCGCTAATGTTCAGGAGTCAGCGCGCGGGACACACACCGCAAAGCGCGGCGGGGCTATAGCTCAGTTGGTTAGAGCGCATCCCTGATAAGGATGAGGCCACAGGTTCAAATCCTGTTAGCCCCACAGAAGTGATCGACCCGGACGGTTCCACCGTCCGGGTCGATTTCGTTGTGTGAGGTTTGGCGCTCGCACAGGTCACCGATCGGTATCGGTCGATGTGTAGAGTGGGCGTCAGAAGTCTCCTACGTCAACGAAAGACGAGGTCGCGCGGTGAAGAAGCTGCTCCTGGTCGCACTGGCCGCCATCGGCGGGCTCCTCGTGTACCGCCAGATCCAGGCGGATCGCGCCGAGCAGGACCTGTGGACGGAGGCGACCGACTCCGTGCCGTCCGGTTCCGGTGTCTGAGACCCACCCATCTGAAACCGAGATCCCGGTCGCGCATCGCGCGGCCGGGATCTCGTCGTTTCCGCCCCCGTGCGGCACGGGCCGTTTCCCCGAGCGTGACGGAAGGCCCATGAGTTCGCCGAAGCGAATATTTTGCTTGCACTGGCAAAGCCGCGTGCTCGCGGACACGGCCGTACCGGGGGAACCCGCGACCGCGCGCCGGTGAAGGGCCGCGGCGAAGGGCCTGTGGTCGGACCCGGGCGCCGCGCGCGCGTGGTGGCCCCGTGGAGGCCCGTGGCGGGGGTGAATCCGCCCCCGGTGCGGACACCGGAGGCGTGAGCGGGGCAGGATGGTCCGGCACGACGGCCCCGGCGGTCGGCGGCGGGGCGCTCCTCCGGCTCACGGGGGGTCCTCCTCGGCGTCCGGCGGGCCCGGGGCAGGGCGCGGTGACGGACACGACGAGGAGAAGCGCGTGAGCACGCAGGCGGGGGCCACGGGGGACGGGACCGGGCGGCGGGGGAGGACAGCGGCCAGGGCACGGAAGGCCGCGGCGCTCCTCACGGCCGCGGCCGCGATGGGCACGCTCACCGCGCTGCCCGCGTGGGCGGCCGACGGGACGGCGGTCCCCCCGTACGCCTTCGACCCCGCGGCACAGCGCGTCCAGGGCGCCGCCTCCAGCGCCGACGCGGCCCCGCTGGAGCCCGGCAGGACCTACCGGGACACCCTCAAGAAGGACGGCAAGGTCTACTACCGGCTCAACCTGGACACCACGAAGAACTCGTACGTCTCCGCCGTCGCCGTCCCCAAGCCGGGCGGGAAGGCCGCGTACGGCGACGGCTTCCGGATCGCGATCCAGGACGGCTCCGGCTCCGAGTGCGGCTACCAGGAGGTCAACTTCGCGGCCGGCGACTACGTCCGGCCGCTGACCGGCTACGCGCGCCGGATCGTCCACCCGGACGTCTCCGGCTGCCAGGACGCCGGCACGTACTACGTGCTCGTCGAGCGCGAGTCGGACGCCGCCTCCACCCCGGACGACTGGGAGCTGGAGATCCAGCATGTCAACGAGCCGCTGCTGAGCAAGATCGGGCCGGACAAGCTGCCCGAGTCCTGGCCGTCGGGGACGCCCGCGCCGCCCGCCGGCGGCCCGAGGGAGCGGCAGGGCGGGGCCGGGTTCCACACCGCCGTCTCGCTCCAGGACGGCGAGTGGCGGGCCGACGTCCGGCCCGGCCAGACGCTCTTCTGGCGGGTGCCGGTCGACTGGGGCCAGCAGCTCTTCGCCACCGCGGAACTGGGCAGCAGCGCCGCGGGCGACGAGCTGGTCAGCAACGCGCTCGCGCTCGGGCTCGACAACCCGGCACGCGGCTTCGTCGACCTCCAGACCCTCAGCTACAGCGGCAAGCCGGCCACCACCGCCCTCGCCCCGCAGCGGCCGGTCGCCCACGAGAACCGCTCCTCGTACGAGACCGCCACCAGCGGCATGCGGTTCGCCGGCTGGTACTACCTCACCGCCACGCTCAGCCCGGAGATCGCGCAGGAGTACGGCGACGAGCCCCTGCCGCTCACCCTGCGGGTCACCGTCAGGGGCGAGAAGAAGCCCGGCCCCGGATACGCCGGCGACCCGGGTGTCTTCCAGGTGACCGACGACGACCGGCAGGCCGCGGCGAACGGCGCCACGGGGGCCGAGGCGGCGAAGGGCGGCACGATGGTCGTCCTGGCCGCGGGCGGTCTCGGCCTCGGCACCGTCCTGCTCGTCGGCCTCGGCGCCTGGACCCTGCTGGCCCGCCGCAGGGCGGCCTAGGCGGTCTCCTTCGGATCCTGCCGGGCTCGCGGACCGGAAGCCGCCCGGTGTTTCACGTGAAACACCGGCGCGCGTCAGACCTGCGTCAGCGCCCAGAAGCCGACCGCGAGCGACACCAGCGCGAGCAGCAGCACCGGGACCGCCACCTTCGGGGGCGGTCCCGGACGGCGTACGGGGAGCCTCGCGGGGGCCGTGGGGTCGTGCGGGGCGGGGGCCTGGGCCGCATGGGCGGGGTAGGGGTACGCGGCGGCCTGCGGAGGCGTCTGCGCCTGCGGACGCGTCGGTGTCTGCGGCGCGGAGGGGTCGAAGGGCGGCACCGGGTGCGCGGCCGGCGGGGGCAGATGGAAGCTGCCCGTCTCGGAGGGCCCGGGCACCTGCTGGTGCGGCTGCCGGTACGGGTTCGGCTGCGTCTCCTGGTACGGATGGGGAGCCGGGGCGGCCGGGGCGGCCGGTACGGCGGTGGGCGCGGCGGCCGGGGCCGGCGGGACGTCCCGCACCGGCGGGACGGCGTCCCGCACCGGGCGCGCGGCCGGGCCCTCGGGGCCGAAACCGGCGGGCAGCGGGCCGAGCTGGTCGAAGATCTCGACCGGGTCCTCGCCGCCCTCCGGCTCGGGCAGCATCTCCAGGGCGGCGTTCAGCGCCTTCCGCGCGCCCGTGGCCGTCCGGAAGCGGGCCTGCGGGTCGGGCTGGAGCAGCCCCGCCAGGACCTGCCACAGGGGCTCGGGGACGCTCGCCGGAGCCGGCGGGGTGCCGTGCGTCACGAAGTGGTCCACGAGGGCCTGCGAGTCCGGCCGGGTGCCGTGCAGCAGATAGAGCGCGACCAGGCCGACGGCGTACAGATCGGCGGTGAAGTCGGGCTCGGCGCCGAGCAGTTGCTCGGGCGCGAAGTAACCGGGCGTGCCCACCACGTAGTTGGTCTCGGTGAGCCGGGGTTCGCCCTTGCGCATCGAGATGCCGAAGTCCGAGAGCCGCAGATGCGGACGGCCCGTACCGGTGGCCTCCATCAGGATGTTGGCCGGCTTGATGTCCCGGTGGACGACCCCCTCCGCGTGCACCGTCGCCAGGCCCGACAGCAGCTGGTCGAGGAGCGTGCAGACATAGCGGGGCGGCAGCGCGCCGAAGTCGCCGATGACGTGGGCGAGCGAGCCGCCGGCGACCAGGTCCATCGTGAAGAGGACCTGGTCGTCGTCGGCGGCCCAGCTGGCCGGGGCGAGGACGTGCGGATGGTCGATCCGCAGCGCCTGCTCGCGGACGAAGCGCAGCAGCGTGTGCGCGTCGCTCTGCTGGAGCACCTTGGCCGCCACGTAGCGGCGCCGCCTGTGGTCCCAGGCGCGCCAGACCGCGCCGGCCCCGCCCCGTCCGATCGGATCGATCAGCTCGTACCTGCCGGCGAAGACCTCACCCATCGCGCTGCGCCCGCTCCCCGTCAGTCGTCAGTCAGTCGTGCGTGCCGTGTCAGTTCTGGTGCGACTCGTAGTGGGCGACCGCGTCGGCGGTGCGCCCGGCGCCGTACACCCGGAGGAACTCTGCCAGTTCCGGGTGGTGCGGGGCGAGGGAGTCGGCGGCGTCGATGATGTCCCCCGCGGCGGCCACGGAGCGCAGCAGCGACTGGATCTCGCGGACCACGCGGCGCACGGTCGGGGCGCCGGATCCGTTGGTGGCCTGGCCGCTCGTGGCGGTCAGGACGGAGCCGCCCTGGGACTTCTTGATCTCGTCCATGCGGTCGGTGGCCTCGGCGGCGCTGACGCTGCCGTCGGCGACCTGCACGGCCAGCTCCTGGAGCGCCTGGACGCGCTGGACCACGGCCGGGTTGCCGATCTTGGCGCGCTGGCCGCTCATGAGCTGGGAGAGCATGGGCGCGGAGAGCCCGAGCACCGCGGCCAGCCTGGCCTGGTTGAGCCCGAGATCGTCGATCAGCCGGCGGAAGAGCGCCCCCAGCGGCTCCCCGTACCAACTGCGCTGAAGCTCTCTGGCTCTTGCCGTGGCTTCCTGCTGCGCTGCGTCCATCACTTCTCCCCATCCCTGCGGTTCGCCACTGCGAACCTCGGTCAGCATCTTACGGAGCGTGGTCGTTCACCGGGAGTCCCCACCTTTTGCCCGGCACAGGGGGAGAACCGGTACGCTGTCCTCGTTCCGGGGCCTTAGCTCAGTTGGTAGAGCGCTGTCTTTGCATGGCAGATGTCAGGGGTTCGACTCCCCTAGGCTCCACCGGACGAAGAAGCCCCTCCGACCTGCGGGAACGCAGGTCGGAGGGGCTTCTCGCCGTTCGGGCCGGGGTCACACCGCCCGGGTCGCCTCCGGACGCGTGGTCCGTCGGGGCATCTCGGGGCCTTTCCCCCGGCGGGTGGGCGTCAGCGGAGGGTGAGGGAGGTCTCGGCCGTGAGGCGGGCGAGTTTCTCGGGGTTGCGGACGTAGTAGAGGCCGCTGATCAGGCCGCCCTCGACGCGCATCGCCATGACCCCGTCCAGTTCGCCGTCGACGCGGACGGCGAGCGCCGGGGCGCCGTTCACGACGGTGGGTTCGGTGGTGATCGTGACCCCGGCCCTGAGCGAGCCGCCGAGGTAGTAGCGGGTCACCTTGCCGGCGCCGACGACGGGGCGGAGCGCGGCCCGCTTGATCCCGCCGCCGTCGCTGAGGAGGACGACGTCGGGGGCGAGCAGGTCCAGGAAGTCCTGCGGGTCGCGGGTCTCCAGCGCCCGCCGGAAGGAGTCCACGGCCGCCCGCGCCTCGCGCGCCGAGACCGTGGTGCGGGGGCGGCGGGCGTCGACGTGCCCGCGGGCCCGGTGCGCGATCTGGCGGACGGCGGCCGGGGTCTTGTCGACGGCCGCCGCGATCTCGTCGTACCCCACCTCGAAGACCTCGCGGAGGACGAAGACGGCCCGCTCGGTCGGGGTGAGGGTCTCCAGGACCAGCATCATCGCCATCGACACCGACTCGGTGAGCTCGACGTCCTCGGCGACGTCCGGCGCGGTGAGCAGCGGCTCGGGGAGCCACGGGCCGACGTACGCCTCGCGGCGGCGCCGCACGGTACGGAGCCGGTTGAGCGCCTGCCGGGTGGTGATCCGCACCAGGTACGACCGCCGGTCGCGGACCTGCGCCAGGTCGACGCCGGTCCAGCGGAGCCAGGTCTCCTGGAGCACGTCCTCGGCGTCGGCCGCGGAGCCGAGCATCTCGTAGGCCACCGTGAAGAGCAGGTTGCGGTGGGCGACGAAGGTCTCGGTCGCCGGGTCCGTGGCGTGTTCGCCGGTCATGTTTCCGTCTCCCCGTGATCGGTCCGCCGGTCAGGCCGCGTGCTCGGGGACGTCCGTGGTGCGGACTTCGCGCTCCCGTAGCCGCCGCGGCCGGTGCTTGCCGTCCTTGGGCCAGGAGTGCGCACCGGGCTTGCGGGCCTCTTCCGTCAGGTGCTTGACGCTGAGCGTGCAGGCGAGTTCCTTGAGCTTCGCCCCCGCGCGCCCGCCGACGAAGATTCTCATCGCCCGGTCGTCCTTGTGTGCGATCTGGAAGATTGCCGTCCCCCGTCCGAAGCTGAGGCACATCGCGTGGAACGCCATGTCCACGGGTACGGGGCGGCGGCCCTCGATCCGGGCCAGCACGGTGTCGGCGGCGTGGGCGCCGAGGCAGCCGGCGACGTAGGCGCTCATCCGGAACGGCAGGTCCGACGGGGCCGCGCTGTCCCCGGCCGCGACGATCCGCTCGTCGTCGACGCTGGTGAGGGTCTCGTCGGTGAGCAGGCGCCCGGCGGCGTCGGTGGTCAGCCCGCTGCGCGCGGCCAGGTCGGGGACGCCGAAGCCGGCGGTCCAGACGACGAGCCCGCCGGTCACCGTGCGGCCGTCGGCGAGCTTCACGGTCTCCGCCGTCACCTCGGTGACCTTCGTACCGGGGCCGTCGAGCACGGTGACCCCGAGGTCGGCGAACCGGCGGGCGGCCGAACGCCGCGCCCTGGGGTGCAGATACGCGCCGAGGACCCCGCCGCAGACCAGCGTCACGGGCCGGCCGCCCTCGGCGATCTCGGCGGCGGTCTCGATGCCGGTCGGACCGGCGCCGACGACGGTGACCGGGACGCCAGCGGGCAGCGCCGCGAGGGCGGCCCGCAGCCGCTCGGCCGCCTCCAGCTCGGCGACGTGGTGGGCGTGTTCGGCGACTCCGGGGACCGCGGGCCGGGCGACCGTGCTGCCGACCGCGTAGACCAGGTGGTCGTAGCCGACCGTGGCGCCCGACTCCAGGGTCACCACGCGCGCGGGGGCGTCGATCCGGGCCACGGAGCCGACCACGAGGCGCACGTCCCCGGCCAGGACCTCGTCGTACCGGACGAGGGCGGTGTGGCTGCCGCCGACCAGCTGGTGGAGGCGGAGCCGGGGGACGAACGACGGACGGGGGTTGATCACCGTCACGGTCACGTCGTCGCGCCGGGTGAGTCGGTTGGCCGCCATGACGCCGGCGTATCCGCCGCCGATCACGACCACTTCGGTGTTCCCGCCCATGGTGTCTCCTCCGTCGTCAGGGGTTCGACCTCAAGACACCGGGGGGTCGCCGCCTGTGACATGGATGTGATGGGGATCACCAGGGGTGGGGAGAGGGGGCGCGATGGGGCCGGACGGGTGGTGTTCATCCGAAGAACTGCGCGGACGCGGCGTCGCTCCGCCGGATCCGGGGCCCCGTACAGATCATGAGGAAGGTATGTAAAGCGCGCAACCTGAAATGCACCGTCCGGGAAGCGCGCCCCTCCCCGCACGACCCCGCAGCCCCCGAACGACCAGAGAACCCCGTACGACCCCGATCGGACCCGTAGAACCCCGCACGACCCCCGCAGAACCCCGCACGACCCCGAAGAACCCGTTGCACGCCATCCACGCGAAAGTGAGGGGCCATGGCCACCGCCAAGGTCAAGCAGTTCTGGACCGCCTTCATCTCCGTCCTCTTCGCCCTGCTCGCCTCCGTCGGCCTGGCGGCCCCCGCCGCCGCCCACGGCCAGGCCCCGCTGACGCAGCCCGAGGAGCCGGCCGCCCCCGTCGCCCCGGCCGCCGCGGAGCGCACCGCGACCGTCGTGGCACCGAGGCAGGCGGAGCCGTGGGCACCTGTCCGGCAGGGCTCGCTGCCGCCCACCATCAAGCAGCGCATCGGCGCCGAGGCGCACGGCTCCTCGCCCGCCGTCCGCCAGCTGCGGGCCGCCGCGCCGTTCGCGAGCGACCCGGCCGCGCCGACCGGCCTGGCGCTCGCGACGGCCGCCTAGGGTGCGGGGAGAGCACGACATCTCCCTCCCGGCACCCCGGCCCGTCCCGAACGGACGGAACGGCCCCAGGTCAGCGGCGCTCGTCGGGCTCCGTGGACTCGGTCTCCGTCTCCGCCTCGCTCCCGGACTCCTTGATCACACTCGTACCGGCCTCGGCCTCCGCGCCCGTGTAGACCTCCGACGCGGACGGCATGCCCGAGCCCTCGTCCACCTCCGTGGGAGCCGGCGGCTCGACCAGCCAGTCGGGGTTGGCCTGCCTGTCCCACCACTTCCAGGCGACGAACGCGCCGCCGATCAGCACGCCGAGCACGGCGAGCCCCTTGACGAGACGCCCGGCCCTGGCCCGGCGCTCCTGCTTCCTCACGATCTTCCGGACGTCGTCCGGCGTCACCTGACCGCGCAGAGCGGCCCAGGCGGCGACAGAACGCGCACCGGCCTCCTCCACGACGGGAGTGGTCGCGGCGACCGCGCTCTCGACGCGCGGCACGGTGTAGTCGGCCACCTGATGGGCGACCGAGCGGGTCCGGACCGCGGCGCGATGCGCGGCCTCGTCGACCCGCGGCGGCACGTGCGGCGCCACATGCGCGGCGTACTGCACACGGGCCTGCGCGCGTGCCTGCCGAGCGGCGCTCGACACCTTGGGTGCGATCCGCACCCGCGCCTCGTGCGCATAGTGCGCGGCCTGGTCCTTGGCCGTGCCGGCGTACGGCGCCACCACGTCCGCGGCGTGCAGGACGCTTTCCTTCGCCGAATCCGTAGCGGCGCGCACGCTGTCCATGCGAGTCACGGGTTCCTCCTCCTCGGTGGCGAGCGATGTCGGTTTTTCACCTTTCCATCCTTTTCGGCATCATGCCTGCCGGAGCGAGGTCCGGCATGCGGGGCGGGCATCCGGGGCACGCGGGCATGCGGGCGGGCCGCCCGGGGCATGCGAGGATCGACTCGCCAGAGCCGCGGGGAGCGTGAGGCGATCCGCTCCGCGGCGTGACGCACGACCAGGGAGGGAAGGCGGACCGTGGCCATGCCGTACGCGATCCTCAAGACCAGCGCGGGCGACATCGAGGTGCGCCTGCTGCCGTTCCACGCGCCGAAGACGGTGCGGAACTTCGTCGAGCTCGCCTCGGGCGGGCGCGAGTGGACCCACCCGGGCACCGGACAGGTCTCCACCGACCCCCTCTACGACGGCACGGTCTTCCACCGGGTCATCGGGGACTTCATGATCCAGGGCGGCGACCCGCTGGGCACGGGCACCGGCGGCCCCGGGTACGAGTTCGCCGACGAGTTCCACCCGGAGCTGTGGTTCGACCGGCCGTACCTGCTGGCCATGGCCAACGCCGGGCCGGGCACCAACGGCTCGCAGTTCTTCATCACGGTCGGCCCCGCGACCTGGCTGAACCGCAAGCACACCATCTTCGGCGAGGTCGTGGACCCGAAGAGCCGGGCCGTCGTGGACGCCATCGCGACGGTCCCCACCGACGCGCAGACCCAGCGGCCGCTGACGGACGTCGTGGTCGAGTCCGTGGTGATCGAGCAGCGCTGACCGGGAAGGACGGGACCCCGCCCATGGACACGCAGCCCGGACTGCGGCCCTGCTACCGCCATCCCGGCACCGAGACGGGCATCAGCTGCACCCGCTGCGAGAAGCCCATCTGCCCGGCGTGCATGATCTCCGCCTCGGTCGGCTTCCAGTGCCCCGACTGCGTCCGCAACGGCTCGGGCACCGGTCACGCGGCCGACGCGAACCAGCCGCGGACGCTCGCCGGCGGCCGGGTCAGGACCGACGACCGGCTGGTCACCAAGGTCCTCATCGGGATCAACGTCTTCGTCTACGTGCTCGTGCTGGTCCTCGGCGAGCGGTTCGTGTCCGAGGTCCAGCTGATCGGCCGCGCCTTCGAACCGGTGCTCGGCGAGAACGTCGGCGTCGCGTTCGGGGAGTGGTACCGGCTCCTCACCTCCACGGTCCTGCACCAGGAGCCGTGGCACATCCTCTTCAACCTGCTCGGCCTCTGGGTGATCGGCGGGATCGTCGAGCCCGAGCTGGGCCGGTCCCGGTACGCGCTGCTGTGCCTGCTCTCCGGCCTGTCCGGCTCGGTCCTCGCCTACGCCGTCGCCCCGGAGAACCAGCCCTCGCTGGGCGCCTCGGGCATCGTCTTCGGCCTGATCGGGGCGTGGGCGATGCTGGACCGGCGGCTGCGCCACGACATGCGGCCGGTGCTCCTCTGGATCGCCCTGTCGCTGTTGATGACGTTCACCCGTCCGGGGATCTCCTGGGAGGCCCACATCGGTGGACTCGTGGGCGGAGCGGTGGTGGCGTACGCGTTCCTGCACGCGCCGCGGGCGCACCGGAACCTCGTGCAGTACGGGGCCTGTGGACTGCTGCTGCTGATCGAGGTGGGCGTCGTGATGGCCCGGACAGCGGCGCTCACCTGAGCGCGAGGAGCTGTGGACGAGCTGGGGATGTGAGCTTTCCCCAGAGTTATCCACAGTGCGTGGCGGGTTCTCCCCACAGCCGGGGAAGTGACGGAGCCCCCTACCTCTGACCTGGGATTTCTCCCGGGAGGTAGGGGGCTTCGGCCTGCTCGGAGCGGGCCCTCGCGGTCATACCGGCGTCAACCCGGTGCGAGTTATCCACAGATCTTCGTAAGTTATCCAGTGCTGTGCACAACGCTGTGGATAAACTCTGGGGTGAGCTTGACGGCAGCCGGGCGGACCCGCTAAGCGCCGCTAAAAAGCTCACTTCCACTGCGTGGAGACACCGAACCCGGCGGCGATGAAACCGAAGCCGACCACGATGTTCCAGTTCCGGATCGACTCGATCGGAAGTGAACCGTCGGTGACGTAGAAGACCACGATCCACACCAGACCGATGGCGAACAGGGCCAGCATCACCGGGGCGACCCAGCTGCGGTTCGTCAGCTTGATGTTGGCGGCCTGCTTCGCCGGCGGGGGCGTGTAGTCGGCCTTCTTGCGGATCCGTGACTTCGGCACGAGGGACTCTCCTGTCGATGCGCTGCGTGACCGCGCAGGGAACTGTGGCTGTCGCCGGGATGTGACGTAGCAGGTCGACTGCGTCCCCCGGGCGTCCGTTAGCGTAGTGGTTCCGCGGCGCAGAAGGGGATCAGGGTACGTTGAGCAATTCCGCCGGCACTCCGGGCGAACCCCCCGTCGGACCGGGCCGCACCACCAGGTGGCGCCCCGTCCGGGTGCTCACTCTTGCCGTCTTCGCCCTCGCCGGACTGCTCTTCGTCACCAGTTTCAACACCGCGAAGGGCACCAACATCCGCACGGACGCCTCCCTGCTGAGGCTCTCCGACCTCATCGAGGAGCGCAGCCACAAGAACGCCGGCCTCGACGAGTCCACCGCCGCCCTGCGCGGCGAGGTCGACTCGCTCGCCGCCCGCGACGACGGCTCCACGGCCGCCGAGGACCGCCGCCTGAAGGCCCTGGAGACGGCCGCGGGCACCACCGAGATCTCCGGCCCCGGCCTCACCGTCACCCTCGACGACGCCCCGCCCGGCGCCCAGGCCGCCCCCGGCTACCCCGAGCCGCAGGCCAACGACCTGGTCATCCACCAGCAGGACCTCCAGGCCGTCGTCAACGCCCTCTGGGAGGGCGGCGCCGAAGGCATCCGGGTCATGGACCAGCGGCTCATCTCCACCAGCGCGGTCCGCTGCGTCGGCAACACCCTCATCCTCCAGGGCCGCGTCTACTCTCCCCCGTACAAGATCACCGCGGTCGGCGACCGGGGGAAGCTCGACAAGGCCCTCGCCGCCTCCCCGGCGCTGCAGAACTACCAGCTGTACGTGAAGGCGTACGGGCTCGGCTGGAAGGTCGACGACCACAAGGGCGTGACCCTGCCCGGCTACACCGGCGCGGTCGACCTCCACCACGCGAAGCCCGCCGCCTGAGCCCGCGTCCGGAACGCGGCCCGGTCCGCCGCCCGGTCCGCCGCCCGGAACGTCGTCCGACCGGCTGTCCGGAGCGCCGTCCGGCACGGCTTGTCCACAGGCTTCGGACAGCTTCCCCCCGACGGAGCCCGCGCCCCGTACTCTGGTGCCCGTAACGAACGGAAGGGGCGGCGACGTCATGTACGGCTGGATCTGGCGGCATCTGCCGGGGAACGCGTTCGTGCGGGCGCTGATCTCCGTCGCACTGGTCCTCGGGACCGTCTATGTCCTCTTCCAGTACGTGTTCCCCTGGGCGGAGCCTCTGCTGCCGTTCAACGATGTGACGGTGGACGGCCAGTGAGCGCGCGAATTCTCGTCGTCGACAACTACGACAGCTTCGTCTTCAACCTCGTGCAGTACCTCTACCAGCTCGGCGCCGAGTGCGAGGTGCTCCGCAACGACGAGGTGGAGCTGAGCCACGCCCAGGACGGCTTCGACGGCGTGCTGCTGTCGCCCGGCCCCGGCGCCCCCGAGCAGGCCGGCGTCTGCATCGACATGGTGCGGCACTGCGCCGCCACCGGGGTGCCCGTCTTCGGCGTCTGCCTCGGCATGCAGTCGATGGCCGTCGCCTACGGCGGCGTCGTCGACCGCGCCCCCGAGCTGCTGCACGGCAAGACCTCGCCCGTCGTCCACGAGGGCAAGGGCGTCTTCGCCGGCCTCCCGTCGCCGTTCACCGCGACCCGTTACCACTCGCTCGCCGCCGAGCCGGCCGTCCTGCCGGCCGAGCTCGAGGTGACCGCGCGGACCGAGGACGGCATCATCATGGGCCTCCGTCACCGCGAACTTCCCGTCGAGGGCGTCCAGTTCCACCCCGAGTCGGTGCTCACCGAGCACGGCCACCTGATGCTCGCCAACTGGCTGGAGCAGTGCGGAGACGAGGGAGCGGTCGGCCGGTCGGCGGGGCTCGCGCCGGTGGTGGGCAAGGCCGTCGCGTGACCACGGGCTCGCCGTGGTTCCGCTCCTCCGGGCAGCCCGGCGCCGAGCCGATACCCCAGGAGCAGGGCGCCGGACCGTACGAGCAGCAGCCTCCGTACGAGACCCCGCACGAGGCTCCGTACGAGCAGCGGCAGCCGTACGGCTACGAGCAGCAGGGCCCGTACCCGTATCCGTACCAGGCCGAGCCGTCGTACGAGAGCGCGTACGGCGACCGGCCCGGGTACCCCTACGGGACGGAGGCCCCGGCGTACGAGGCGCGGCGGGCCCCCGGGGCCCGGCCGGAGCCCGAGGCCCCGCGGGGCCCCGAAGCGCCGCGGGAGACCTCGCACGAGCCCATACGTGAGCCGTACGGGGCCGGGGAGACGCGGGAGCTGCCGGAGGTCGCCGAGGCGGCTCCGCGGCCCGTGGACCCCCTTCCCGGGCCGGGACGGGCCGAGCGGCGCCGGGCCGCCGCCAAGCAGGGCCGCGGGAAGAGCCGCAGGGGCGCCGCTCCGGCCCCCGGGGCCGGCGGCCGGCCGGGCGGGGACGCCGCCCAGCGGCCCCTCTCGCGGGTGGAGGCGCGTCGTGCGGCGAGGGAGGCGAAGGCGGCCAAGGACAGCGTCGGTGTCGTCGTCGGCGAGCTGTTCATCACCCTCGGCGT
>NZ_JBHVRX010000047.1:0-13222 GCF_042885515.1 Streptomyces sp. NPDC058052
CAGCGCCCCGGCCGCCACGGGCAGGCCCGCCGCGGCGGCCCCCGCCTCCGAGGACGAGCCGCTCTTCTTCGGCGAGGACGAGACCGAGCCGTCCTGGGACGACTGGGAGTGACGCGCCCGGGCCCGGCCGGACCGCCGTCCGGCCGGGCCCGGCCCTCACGGCGCCGCGGACTCCGCGGCGGCGGGCGCCTGGCGGAGAGCCGGTTCCGGGCGGTCCTTGCGGCCGAGGCCGCGGATCGCCGGTACGCAGAGCATCGCGGCCAGCAGCAGGAACGAGACCGCCGAGGAGAACAGCAGCACCCGGTCCGCGCCGAAGGACTCCGCCGCCGGCCCGGCCAGGGCGCGGCCCAGCGGGATCACCATGATCGAGCCGGCGATGTCGTACGCCGAGACCCGGCTCAGCACGGCCAGCGGGATGTGGGACTGCACGCTGGTCGCCCACATCACGCCCCAGAAGGCGAAGCCGCAGCCGGCCACCATGCCCGTGACGGCCGTGAGGGCGAAGTTCCAGCCGAGCGCCGGCGCCAGCGGGTTGAGGGCGAAGAAGAACATCGCGCCCACGCCCGCGACCAGCGGCCGGCGGGGCCGGACCCGCATCCCCAGCAGGCCGCCGACGATCGTGCCCAGGCCGTCGGCCGAGGCGATCCAGCCGTAGCCGGTGGCGCCGTGCTGCTCGGTGAGGAGCGCCGCGCCCAGCGGCAGCGAGGGCCCGAAGACGAAGAGGCCGTACACCGCCCACAGCGAGATGACGCCCCACAGCCAGGACCGCGACCGGAACTCGTGCCAGCCGGTGGCGAGCCGCCGCCACATCGGATCGTCGCTCTCGTCCCGCTCCGAGGCGAGCCCCCGCAGCGGCAGCAGACCGCCGGCGCTGACCGCGTACGCCGCCGCGATCACCACGAACGAACCGGCCCGGTCCCAGTACGCCACGAGGAAGCCGGCCAGGCCGGGGCCGATGAGGGTGCTCATCGACTCGGAGATCCGCAGCAGCGCGTTGGCCCGCTGGATGTCGTCGGCGACCCTCGGGACGATGCTCGCCAGCCCCGGCTGGAACATGGCCGTGGCCGCGCCGCTCACCGCCATCAGGGCCATGATCTGCCAGAGCCGTACCCCGCCCCCGGCGAACAGGCCGGCCATCACGAGCATCGCCACCACGCGGACCGCGTCCGCGCCGACCATCATCAGCTGCGGGGTGAAGCGGTCGGCGAGCACACCCCCGAAGAGGATGAGCAGCACGATCGGCGTCATCCACGCGGCGAGCGCGTAGCCCACGCCGGTGGCCCCGAAGCCGGAGCCGAGGACCGAGGTGGTCACGGAGACCATCAGCATGCCGTCGGCGAGCAGCGAGGCGCTGCGGGCGGTGAAGAAGAGCCGGAAGAGACGCGACCGCCAGGGGCTGGGCAGCGGCCCGGACCCGGGCGCCGCGGCGGTGTCATCGGTGGTCATGTGGCATCCCGGCCCCGGCCGGTCCCTTCCCTGAGAATCCGCTGCGCCGCGGCGGGCTGCCGCGGCGGGCCCTCGACGAACACGTACCGGTGCGGGGCCAGCACCCCGGGACGCCCCGGCAGGACGGCCATCAGTGCCGCATGCGCCTGATCAGGCGTCAGCTCGGCGTCGGGCCAGGTCCGTTCGTCGGCTCCGACGTACGCCGTGAGTCCGCTCCCGGCCGCCTCGTCCCCGGGGGCCGGCTCCACCACGACCTCGACCGGCCGCCCCTCCAGGGCCTCGGTGAGGGCGGCGGCGACGGCGGCGGGGGAGACCCAGCAGCCGTCCACGCGGACCCATCCGGGCCCCCGGGTCACCGGCCGCACCCCGGTCGCCTCGGTCAGCGGACCGGGCGTGTCCAGCGGGATGTCGGCCTCGGCGACGGCCTCCAGGAGCCGTACGAGGCCCGTGACCAGCTCCTCGGCCGCCGTCCTGGGGAACAGCGCGGGATCGGCCCAGGTGGCGAGGCGCAGCACCGGCTCCGTCTCGTACACGAAGGTCAGCAGCCGCGTCGGCAGCGACTGCCCCTCGCCCCAGGCGAGTTCGAGCTCCGGCGCGTCCGCGTCGGGGGCCGCGGCGGCGGCGAGGGTGCTGGGCAGGGCGCTGATGTCGTTGAAGACCGCGTCGCGCGCGAACTGGCTGCCGCGCTCGGTCGTGACCCGCCCGATCAGCTCCCACAGGGCGAGCGCGTCGAAGCGGCTGTGCCGGTACGCGTTCATCGCCGCGCCCCACGCCTTGGCGAGGAGCGCGTCGAAGGAGGGCGCGCGGACGTCGAGGTCCAGGAGGGCGTCCTGGGAGAGGGTGCTCACCGAGCGGGCGAGCTTCGGCAGGAAGCGGTTGGAGGTGGGCACGGCCGCGACGCAGACGGACTGGCCGGCCCGGTGGGCGGTGAGCAGGCACCAGGCGGTGAGCAGCACGGTGCCGGGGAGGGCGCCGGTGCGCCGGGCGGCGGCGGCGAGCGCCCGGGCGCCGCGCGCCGAGCGGAGGGTGAGGGCCGGGATGTCGGCCTCGGTGCCGGCGGCGCCGTCCTCGGCGAACATGGCCTGCGGGCCGGTGCGCAGGATCCGTTCCCAGTGGGCGAGGGAGGCGGCGGACTTGCGTCGTCCCGCCGGGCTGTGCTCCTCGGCGGCGAGGTCCAGCGGGGTGAGCGCGGTGACCGGCGGCAGCGGCTCGCCCGCCAGGAGCGCGAGCCACTCGTCGCGCAGGACCCCGAGGGCGCTGCCGTCGGTGACGGCGTGACTGGCGGCGAGGGCCACGCGGACGGGCCGACCGGCGCGGGCGAGGATCCGCAGCCGCAGCGGGAAGTCGAGGTCGAGGCGGAAGCGGGTGTCCCGGGCCGCGCGGGCGACCGCCTCGGCGTAGGCGTCGGTGTCCTGGGGGAGTTTGTCGTGGTCGAGGACGGTGACGGTGAACGAGCCGGCGGGTGCGACGACCTGTTCGGCGGGGAGGCCGGACGTGCCGTCCGGGGCCGCGGCCCGTCCGTCGGGGGCGGCGCCGCCGTCCGCCTCGTACGGGAACGTGGTGCGCAGCGCCTCGTGGCGTACCGCGAGCGCCGCGAGGGCGTCGAGCGCCTGCTCCATCCCGGTGCCGTCGGGGACCGGCCACACGTCGTGGATGTTGATGCTGCCGGGCTCGTCCCGCAGGATGCAGCGGATCATGTTCGCCTGGCCCATGGTGACGGGGCCCCGGCGGGAACCGCCGCCCGTGTAGCGGACGGTGAGGGTGCGGGAGCCGGTGACGCCGTCCGGGGCGTGCGCGGTCGTCACGGGGTCACGGCCGGTTCGGTCGCGGTCCGGTGCGGCGGGTGGTTCACGGCGGTGCCTTTCGCGTGCGCGGTCAGGGTGCCCCAGGCGTCGACGAGCGAGGCGAAGTCGGCCATGTCGTCGCGGGCCTCGGCGAGGAGCCGGTCGCGCCGCCCGGCGAAGAGGGCGGCGGCGGTCGCGTACCGGCCGCCGAGGGAGCGGTAGCGGCGGTCGAGCACGTCGAGCCGGGCCGCGTTGCCGGCCGGGTCGATCGCGGTGCTCTCGCGCGCGAGGGCGGCGACGGCCGCGGGCCGCACCCGCCCGGCGGGGTCGAGGAGGGTGTCGCCGGCCGCCGCGAGGCCCGCGTACACCGTGTCGAGGTGGGCGGTGGCCAGCAGGTACTTGGCGAAGCGGAGCTGGTAGGCGAGGAATCCCTCGTCCGAACGGCGCTCTTCCGTGTGGTAGTTGACGATGTGCCGGTTGTGGAGGACGCCGGGCAGCCGGGCCTTGTGGACGAGGTGGAGCAGGAAGTAGTCGGTGCCGATGGTGTCGGTGGCGGGCGGAAGCGGGACCCGGCCGTACACCTCGCGGCCGAGGGCGACGTTGCACATGTCGACGCGGGTCGGGGAGACCAGGGTGAGGGTGGTGAGGTCGGTGGTGAACGGCGTGGTGCCGGCGCCCCGGAACGCCTCGTCGATCAGGTTCCGGCGCCAGATCTCCGGGTGGCCGGAGGGTACCGACAGACCGACGACCTCGCGGTACGCCTCCGGGTCGAGGGCGCGGAGCTCGGCGACGTCCACGGAGAGCTCGCCGATGAAGGAGGCTCCGGCCAGGACGACGGTCCGGTCGGCGCATCCCGGGTCGAGCCGGCTGCGGGAGACCTCGCCGGCCACGTCCGCCGCCCGCCGCCCGAGGGCGGTGAGCTCGTGGTGGAGGGGGAAGACCGGTGTGCCGTCCCGGAGCTGGTAGTGGCTGTCCGAGTCGCGGCGGTGGACCGAGGCGCAGCCCAGCGCCTCGGCGAACAGGAAGGCGCGGTTGGTGCAGGCGCCGTACGACACCCCGGCCGGGAGCATCAGGTCGAGCAGGCGGTCCGCCCCGGCGTGGCCGGCCGCCGCCAGGACCTCCCGCAGGAAGGCGCGCTGCCGGTCCTCGTCGAGGTGGTGGACGACGACGCCCGGTGCCGGCGGCAGGGCGGCCACCGCGGCCCGGTGGGCGGCGAGGTCGACCGGTGCCGAGGAGTCCAGGATCAGCAGGTGCACCTCGACGCCGAACTCCCGTGCCCCGTAGGCGGCTTCCTCGGCGACCGCGGCGATCGTGTCCGTGCAGGCGCGGTGGGTGGGCAGGGTCAGGCAGACGCGGCGCACGCGGGCTCCCCGGTCGGCGCGGCCGTGGGCTCGGGCGCTCCGGCGTCGGGCTCGTGCCAGGAGGTGAGGCCCAGCAGCCGGGCGCCGAGTCCGGTGAGTTCGGCGGTCGGGTAGCGCTTGGACTCGTGCAGGACGGGGTCGCCGACGAGGGTGCGGTTCCAGCGGGGGGTGCGCAGGTGGCGCCAGGACTCGACGCGGGAGCGGCGGAGCTTCGCGTGCTCCTCCAGGGCGGGCATCATCGACAGGTACTGCACCGCGCGGACGCCGTTCGCGGAGGCGTTGCGGGCCACGCCGTGGGCGAGCAGGCCGTTCCAGATCAGCAGGTCGCCGGGGCGCAGGTCGGGGCGGACGACCGGGTACGCGGCGCGGTCCAGGTCGGGGCGGATCGGGTCGCGGCCCTCGGGCTGGCCGAGCTTCCACTCCTCGAAGCGGCGGAAGAGTTCGGGGTCGCACTGGAAGCCGCCGGTCTCGGGGCTCGTGTCGTTGAGCGCGATGATGCCCTGCACGCGCTGCGGGGGCACCCCGAGCGTGGTGTCGATGTCCCAGTGCAGCTCGATGTCGAAGCCCCGGTCGGTGGGTTCGATGAGGGCGCGGTCGCGGTTGCGGACGTTGGGCGGGTTGAGGTTGAGCCGGTCGAGGGTGACCCACAGCTCCTCGCAGTCCCAGACGTCGACGAAGGCGTCGTAGACCCGCTGGGCCTGGCGGCTGTCCCAGAGCAGCTGGTGGTGGTACGCCTCGACGAAGCCGTAGATGTGCAGCTGCTGGTCCAGTTCGGAGCGGAACGGCCGGTCCTCGTACCAGCTGTCGGGCCGGTCCGGGTCGAGGCCCTGGAAGTCCCAGGCGAAGTCGAGGAGCCGGCGGGCCGCTTCGGCCGGGATCGCCTCGCGGACGATGACGTAGCCGTACGTCTGCCAGTGCGCGAAGTCCTCCTCGGAGAGCACCCGCAGCGGCCGGGTCTTCGTCAGTTCGCGGAGCGTCGTCGCGGCCAGGTAGGACTCGCCGTCGTCGCTGAAGTACGGGCGCTCGGTGGCCGCCCGGTGCAGGTGCGGGGTGCGCGGGCGGCGCGCGGCGGCGGGGGCGGATGGCGTGGTCAAGGGTCCCTCCAGGCGGGGGTCGGACGGCGTGCGGGCGTGGGGGAGCGGGGCACGGCGGGACGGGGCGCGGACCTGGCGACGGTGGGGGGACCGCGGGGGACGAGGGACAGAATTGGTGTAGACCAACGCCGGTGTCAAGTGACCCGCCGGTATGCCCCGCGTGTCGGCCAACCCCCCGAAATCGAGCCTTCCGCACCGCAGTTGACTGCCGATCTTTGGTCTAGACAACCATCGGCCGACTGGCCTACTGTCCCCAGTGCGCAGAGCCGGAACCGACCCGACCGATCGGATCCGGAGCGACCGCTGCGCCCCGGTCGACGGCGACCGCGAGCAGGGCTCCGCCCGCCGCGCCCGTACCGGCCCGGCGACGGGGACGGCCCGCGCCCGCGCGACCGACGCCGTCGACCGACCGCCCACGCCGAGAGGGAACGGTTCCATGAGCACACCCAGCGCCACGACCCCGCCCGTCGCCGGCCTCAAGAGCCCCGGCCCGGGCCTGATCACGCTGGACCCGGTGCACACCGCCCTGCTGCGCAGCCTCGACGGCCTGCTCGCCGGCCTCGCCGCCCGGCTCTCCGCCCCCGAGGTGACCGGCCCGCCGCTGCTCGCCGCGGACGGCCTCGCCCGCCTCGACTACTTCCGCAACTTCCCCCATCTCGGCGTCTCCGCCGGGCGGTTCACCCCCGACGCCTACGACGGCCTGGCCGCCGGCCTCGCCCCGGGCGGGCGCCCCCTCGAACCCACCGGCTACCTCCTCCCCTCCGCCACCTGCTACGGACTGCTGCTCTCCCTGGAGGGCACCGACGTCGGCGACGACGGCCTGCGGATCTCCGCCACCGGCCGCTGCTTCCGCAACGAGACCCACTACGACGGACTGCGCCGCCTCTGGGGCTTCCACATGCGCGAGGTCGTCTACCTCGGCACCAAGGAGGGCGCCGTCGAACACCTGGAGCGCGGTGGCGAGTTCGTCCTGGAGACCGCCGCCCGCCTCGGCCTCGACCTGACCCGCGCCACCGCCGACGACCCCTTCTACGACAAGGGCGGCTCCCGGGCCCGGCTGATGGCCCTCGACCCCGTCAAGCACGAGTACAGCGCGCCCGACGGCACCGCCATCGCCTCCGTCAACCGCCACCGCAACTTCTTCGGCGAGCGCCTGGACATCCGCGCCGGCAGCCACGGTCCCGCCTACAGCGCCTGCGTCGCCTTCGGTGTCGAGCGCTGGGTGCACGCCATGCTGCTCGCCCACGGCGGCCCCGAGCAGGCCCTGGACCGCCTCCGCGCGGTCACCGCCACCCCCTGACCGCCCGCACGCCGGGACCGCCCGCACACCGGGATCGCCCGCACACCGGGCTCCCGTACGCCTCGGGACCCGTACGCCTCGGGACCCGTACGCCTCGGCTCCCGTACGCCTCGGGACCCGCACCCCCACCGCACTCGCACGGAGTGGAGAACCGCCCCATGGAACGTGTCGCCGCCTGGCTCCAGGAGAAGAACCCCGGTCTCGACGGGCCCGTCGACGCCGACGAGGACCTCATCGAGGCCCGGCTCATCGACTCCATGGACTTCCTGGAGTTCATCGACCTCCTGGAGGACATCTCCGGCACGTCGATCGACCTCCAGGAGGTCACCATCGACGACTTCCGCACCCTCGCCCGCGTCCGGGAACGCTTCCTCGCCCCCACCGGGTGATCCCCGGCGCCTTCGCGGTCCTGGCGACCACCCGGGAGGTCCTGGACCACCCGGGTCTGGGACCGCGCCTCCTCGCCCCCTGGGAGCTCCGCCGCCTCGACGCGATCCGCGTCCCCGCCCGGCGCGACGACGTCCTGGCGGCCCGTCTCCTCCTCCGGCTCTGCGCCGCCCGGCTCACCGGGCTGCCCCCGGAGGAGGCCGGGCCCGCCCAGCGCTGCCCGGACTGCGCGCGGTACGGGCACGGCCGCCCGTACCTCCCCGGACACCCGGGGCTCGGCCTCAGCCTCAGCCACGCCGACGGCCTGGTCGCGGCCGCGGCGGGCCCCGGCGCCGTCGGCGTCGACGTGGAACCGGCAGGCCGCCGCCCCGGCTCCCTCCGGACCCTCCGCCGCCTGCTGCCCGAGGCCGACCTGCCCGAGGCCGACCTGCCGGGGAACGGTCTGCCGGGGAGCGACCTGCCCGGGACCGGCCCGTCCGGGACCGGCCTGTTCGGGACCGGCCTGTCCGGGGCCGAACCGCCCGGGAGCGGCCTGGGGGAGACGGGCGGGCCGGACGACCCGGTTCCCGCCCTCCTCCGCGCCTGGGTCCGCGCGGAGGCCCGCTTCAAGGCGGGACCGCCGGCTCCGGAGGCCGTACACCACCTCACGGAGTGGACGGACGAAGGGCGTGCGGCCGTGGCGGCCGTGGTGGCCACGACCCCGCCGGCCCTCCTCCCGCCGGCGGCGGTCCTCGGCGGACGCCCGGCGGGAGGCTGACCGGACGCCGGTCAGGCGCCCACGTACTGCGCCAGGTGCCGGCCCGTGAGGGTCGAGCGCGCGGCGACGAGGTCGGCCGGAGTCCCCTCGAAGACGATCTGGCCGCCGTCGTGACCCGCGCCGGGACCGAGGTCCACGATCCAGTCGGCGTGCGCCATCACCGCCTGGTGGTGCTCGACGACGATCACCGACTTCCCGGAGTCCACCAGGCGGTCGAGGAGTCCGAGGAGCTGCTCCACGTCGGCGAGGTGGAGGCCGGTGGTCGGCTCGTCGAGCACGTAGATCCCGCCCTTGTCGCCCATGTGCGTCGCCAGCTTCAGCCGCTGGCGCTCGCCGCCGGAGAGCGTCGTGAGCGGCTGGCCCAGGGTGAGGTAGCCGAGGCCGACGTCCACGAGCCGCTCCAGGATCCGGTGCGCCGCGGGCGTCCGGGCCTCGCCCGCGCCGAAGTACTCCTCCGCCTCGGCCACCGGCATCGCCAGGACCTCGCTGATGTCCCGCCCGCCGAGCTTGTAGTCGAGCACGGCGGCCTGGTACCGCTTGCCCTCGCACTCCTCGCAGGTGGTGGCCACGCCGGCCATCATCGCCAGGTCGGTGTACGTGACGCCCGCGCCGTTGCAGTTCGGGCAGGCGCCCTCCGAATTGGCGCTGAACAACGCCGGCTTGACGCCGTTGGCCTTGGCGAACGCCTTGCGGATCGGCTCCAGCAGGCCCGTGTACGTCGCCGGGTTGCTGCGCCGGGAGCCGCGGATCGGGCTCTGGTCGACCGAGATCACGCCGGCGTCCGACGGGATCGAGCCGTGCACCAGCGAGCTCTTGCCGGATCCGGCGACACCGGTGACCACCGCGAGGACGCCGAGCGGCAGGTCGACGTCCACCTTCCGCAGGTTGTTGGCGGTCGCGCCGCGGATCGGCAGGACCCCGGTCGCCGTCCGCACCCCGTCCTTCACCGAGGCCCGGTCGTCCAGGTGCCGGCCCGTCACCGTGCCGCTGCCGCGCAGACCGTCCAGGGTGCCCTGGAAGCAGATCGTGCCGCCGCCGCTGCCGGCGCCGGGGCCGAGGTCCACCACGTGGTCCGCGATCGCGATCGTCTCCGGCTTGTGCTCCACCACGAGGACGGTGTTGCCCTTGTCCCGCAGCCGCAGCAGGAGTTCGTTCATCCGCTGGATGTCGTGCGGGTGCAGACCGGCCGTCGGCTCGTCGAAGACGTACGTGACGTCCGTGAGCGACGAGCCGAGGTGCCGGATCATCTTGACCCGCTGCGCCTCGCCGCCCGACAGGGTGCCCGCGGGCCGGTCGAGCGCCAGATAGCCGAGGCCGATCTCCACGAAGGAGTCCAGCGTCTGCCGCAGCGACTCCAGCAGCGGCGCCACCGACGCGTCGTCCAGCTCGCCGACCCACGCGGCCAGATCGCTGATCTGCATCGAGCAGGCGTCGGCGATGCTGATGCCCTTGATCTTCGAGGAGCGGGCGCCCTCGTTGAGCCGGGTGCCGTCGCACTCCGGACAGAGCTGGGTCGTGGTCGCCCGCTCCACGAACGCCCGGATGTGCGGCTGGAGCGACTCGACGTCCTTGGCCAGGAAGGACTTCTGGAGCTTGGGGATCAGGCCCTCGTACGTGACGTTGATGCCCTCGACCTTGATCCGGGTGGCGGGCTTGTGGAGGAAGGCGTCGAGCTCCCGCTTGGTGTACTTCCGGATCGGCTTGGCCGGGTCGAGGAAGCCGGAGAGGCGGTAGATCCGCCCGTACCAGCTGTCCGCCGTGTAGCCGGGGATGGTGAGCGCGCCCTCGTCGAGCGACTTGGTGTCGTCGTACAGCTCGGCCAGGTCGATGTCGGACACCCGGCCCCGGCCCTCGCAGCGGGGGCACATGCCGCCGGTGATGGTGAAGCTGGTCCGCTCCTTCACGGTCCGGCCGCCGCGCTCGACGGTCACGGCACCCGCGCCGCTCACCGAGGGGATGTTGAAGGAGAAGGCCCGCGACGAGCCGATGTGCGGGGTGCCGAGCCGGCTGAAGAGGATGCGCAGCATCGCGTTGGCGTCGGTGGCGGTGCCGACGGTGGAGCGCGGGTCGGCGCCCATCCGCTGCTGGTCGACGATGATCGCGGTGGTCAGTCCGTCGAGCACGTCGACGTCCGGCCGGGCGAGCGTCGGCATGAAGCCCTGGACGAAGGCGCTGTACGTCTCGTTGATCAGCCGCTGCGACTCGGCGGCGATCGTGTCGAAGACCAGCGAGCTCTTGCCGGAGCCGGACACGCCGGTGAAGACCGTCAGCCGGCGCTTGGGGATCTCGACGCTGACGTCCTTGAGGTTGTTCTCGCGCGCGCCGAACACGCGGATCAGTTCGTGACTGTCGGCGAGGTGCGCGGCAGACGTCGTGGCGCCCTTCCGCTTGGCCGTGCTCAAAGGTTTCTCCCTCGTCAGGGGCGGACCGGTACGCGACCCGGGCAACGAGGCCAGGGCAACGAGGCCACCTTAGGCCGTCTCTTTCGGATCCGGCCGGGCTCGCGGCCCGGGCGCAGCCGCCGACAGCCGCCCCGACTTGATAGGCAAGTCACGGCTTGCCTATCGTGGCGGCATGGAGGAGGATCTGTTCAAGGCGCTGGCCGACCCGACGCGCCGGGTGATCCTCGACGAGCTGACCGAACGGAACGGACAGTCGCTCTTCGAGATATGCGCCCGGCTGGCGACCCGGCACGGCCTCGCCATCTCCCGGCAGGCGGTCAGCCAGCACCTCGCCGTGCTGGAGGCCGCCGGGCTGGTCACGGCCCGTCGTGAGGGCCGCTACAAGTTCCACGACCTCGACACCCGCCCCCTGGAGCACATCGTCTCGCGATGGCTCGCCCCCGCACCCCCGGAGGACACCCCATGAGGATCAACCTGGCCAGCGTCTTCGTCGACGACCAGGAGAAGGCGCTCCGCTTCTACACCGACGTGCTCGGCTTCCTGCTCAAGCACGACGTGCCGATCGGCGAGGACCGCTGGATCACCGTCGTCTCCCCGGAGGCCCCGGAGGGCACCGAGCTGGTGCTGGAGCCCTCCGGCCACCCCGCCGTCCCGCCGTACAAGGAGGCATTGGTCGCCGACGGCATCCCGGCGACCTCCTTCGCCGTCGACGACGTCCACGCCGAGCACGTCCGCCTCACCGGCCTCGGCGTCCGCTTCACCCAGCCCCCGGTCGACATGGGCCCCGTCACCACCGCGGTCCTCGACGACACCTGCGGCAACCTCATCCAGATCGCCCAGTACAACTAGCCGGGGGCGAGACGGTCGCCGGCCGGCACGGGTGTTCCACGCCGGCCGGCCGTCACCCTCGCGGGCGCCCGCGTCCGTCAGTCGCCGACCGCGAGACGGACCGCGAACGCCCCGATCACCGTGCCCGTGACCCGGTCCAGGACGCGCCGGGCCCGCGCGCCGCGCAGCCAGGTGCCGAGCGCGGTCGCGGAGGCGATCAGGACCGTCGACCAGAGCATGCCGAGGACGACGTGGACGGAGGTCAGCGCGAGGCCCATGGCGAAGTGCGGGGCCTCGGCCGGGATGAACTGCGGCAGGACGGCGACGTAGAAGACGCCGACCTTGGGGTTGAGGAGGTTCGTCAGCGTGCCCTGCCGCCAGCCGCCGGAGAGGGTGTCGGCCCCGCCGACCTCCACCTCCGCGCCCGCGCCGGTCCCGTCGCGCCGGAAGGTCTCGATGATCATGCGCCCCGCCATCCACAGCAGATAGGCGGCGCCCGCCCAGCGGAGGATCTCGTACGCGAGGTGCGAGGCGGTCAGGAGGGCCGTCACGCCCAGCGAGGTCAGCGCGCCCCAGATCAGGGTCCCGGTCTGGATGCCGAGGACGACGCCCCAGGCCCGGGTGCGGCGGCCGAGCGCGGCCGTGCGCAGGATGAGGGCCGTGTCGAGGCCCGGAGTGAGGGTGAGGAGTCCCACGACGAGTGCGAAGGACCAGAGTGCGGTGCTCGATGCCATGGAAGGCCACCGTACCGCAGCCGCCCCGGCACCGGTCGTGTACCCGTCATCTCCGCCACCCCCGCGCCCTCACAGTTCCGCCGAACCGCCCGCCGCCGAACCGCCCCTCCGCCGAACCGCCCCCGCCGAACCGCCCGCGCCGGTCCCGCCCCCCGTCACCTCCAGAGTTGGTCCGCCCCCCTCGCGCCCCGCCGGGGTCCCGCCCCTCGCCGTCACCGCCCGACCCCGGCCGACCCGTTCGTAGGCTGGCCGCATGAGAGAACTGTTCCTGACGGACCGGCAGGCGTACCTGCGGTGGATCGACCTTCCGGGCGACGGTCCCGTCCGCGTCTTCCTCCACGGCCTCGGCTGCACCGCGGCTTCCGACTTCGCGCACATCGCCGCGCACCCCGCGCTGGGCGGCGGCCGGGCGCTCCTCGTCGACCTGCTCGGGTACGGGCTCAGCGACCGGCCCGCCGACTTCGACTACCGGCCCGAGGGGCAGGCCGCCGCGGTCGCCGCGCTCCTCGACCACCTCGACCTGACCGGCGTCCACCTCGTCGGCCACTCCATGGGCGGTGCCGTCGCCATCCACCTGGCCGCGGCCCGGCCCGGGCGGATCGCCCGGCTCGTCGTCGCGGAGCCCAACCTGTACGCGGGCGGAGGCGCGTTCAGCAGGCCGGTGGCGCGTCAGGCGGAGGAGGACTTCGTCCGGACCGGCTTCGCGAGGATGCTGGCCCTCGCCGACCGGGCCGACTACGCGGCGCGGCTGCGGCTCGCCGACCCGCGGGCCGTGCACCGCAGCGCGGTCGCGCTCGTCGAGGGCGGCGACCCCGAGGCCGGCGACGTGCTGGAGGCGCTCACCGTCCCGCGCGCGTTCCTGGTCGGGGAGAAGAGCCTGCCGGACCCGGCGGCGGAGCGGGCGGCCGCCATGGGCGTCCCGGTCCTGGAGGTGCCGGCCGCCGGGCACAACCTGATGCTCGACAACGCCGACGGCTTCGCCACCGCCCTCGCCGCCGCGCTGGCGCTCCCGCGATAGTCCGTTTCCGGTCGCGTGCCGGCGGGGCCCCGCGCAGAGGTCTTGCGCGGGGCCCCCGCCGCGCTCGACGCGCGGCGCGCCGATAGTTAGGGGGGCGCGTATACACATCAG
>NZ_JBHVRX010000047.1:13232-50780 GCF_042885515.1 Streptomyces sp. NPDC058052
CCGGGCCACACCCTTTGGCTCCACCCCCCCGCGGGTTCCCCCCCCCCCCGCCCCGCGGGGGGGGCCCCCCCGCGTTCGTCCTTTGCGGGTCGGGGCGGGGGGGGCCCCCGCGCTGGGGTTTGGCGGGGGGCCCCCGCCGCTCTCTACGCTCGGCGCGCCGATAGTTAGGAACGTTTCCTAACGAGTGATTGCCTTGAAGAGAATGGGAGTTGTCATGCGCCGACGAAGCGTCATCCCGCTCGGACTCGCCGCTCTGCTGGCCCTGCCCCTCACCGTCCTGCCCCAGACCCGGGCCGAAGCCGCCGACGGCCTCGTCTCCCAGGGCAAGACCGCGACCTCCTCGTCCGTGGAGGGCTCCGGCTTCGGCCCGGGCCTCGCCGTGGACGGCAGCACCGGCACCCGCTGGGCCAGCCTGGAGGGCGTCGACCCCCAGTGGATCCGGATCGACCTCGGGGCGAATCACACCCTGTCCCGGGTGAAGCTCGACTGGGAGGCCGCGTACGCGAAGACGTACCGCGTCCAGAGCTCGGCCGACGGCTCCACCTGGACCGACCTCTACACGACGACCACCGGAGACGGCGCCGTCGACGACCTCACCGTCTCCGGCAGCGGCCGGTACGTCCGCGTGTACGGGACCGGGCGGGGCACCCCGTACGGCTACTCGCTCTGGGAGTTCCAGGTCTACGGCTCGCCCACCGGCGGAGGCGGCGGCACCGGCCCCGCCGTGCCCTTCGGCAGCCATCTCAGGCCCTACGCCGCCGGCATGCTCAAGCCCTCCGGCACCCAGGCCGCGCTCGACCAGAAGGTCGTCGACTACTACAACCGCTGGAAGTCCGCCTTCGTCCGGCAGAACTGCGGCAACGGCTGGTACCAGGTCGTCTCGCCCGACGCCGACCACCCCTACGTCGCCGAGGCCCAGGGCTACGGCATGGTCATCGCCGCCACCATGGCCGGCGCCGACCCCGACGCCAAGAAGATCTTCGACGGCCTGGTCAAGTGGAAACTCGACCACCCCTCGTCCATCAACCCCGACCTGCTCGCCGCCGAACAGGACGTCAACTGTCGCAGCGTGAACGGCGGCGACGGCGCCACCGACGGCGACATGGACGTGGCCTACGGCCTGCTCCTCGCCGACAAGCAGTGGGGCAGCACCGGTACGTACGACTACAAGGCGCTGGCCCTCAAGCACATCGCCGCCATCAAGAAGGACGAGCTGAACTCCACCACCAAGCTCCTCAAGCTCGGCGACTGGTCCAGCGCGGGCGACCAGTACTACTACATCTCCCGCACCTCCGACTGGATGGTCGACCACTTCCGCGCCTTCCGCGCCGCCTCCGGCGACACGACCTGGGACGCCGTCCGCACGGCCCACCAGACCCAGATCGCCAACCTCCAGTCCGTCTACGCCCCGAGCACCGGCCTGCTCCCCGACTTCGTCGTCGACACTCACACCTCTCCCAAGCCGGCCCCGAACCAGGTCCTGGAGGACCCCAACGACGGCCAGTACTGGTGGAACGCCTGCCGCACCCCGTGGCGCATCGCCGACGACGCCGTCACCAGCGGCGACGCCAAGTCCCTGGCCGCCGCACGCAAGTTGAACGGCTGGATCAAGGGGAAGACCGGCGGCGACCCGAACAAGATCGCCATCGGCTACAAGCTCGACGGCACCCAGATCTCCGCCGGCGGCGAGGCCGCCTTCTTCGCCCCCTTCGCCGTCGCCGCCATGACCGACTCCGGCAGCCAGGCGTGGCTCGACGCCCTGTGGAACAAGATGGCCGCCACCCCGATCGACACCGGCAGCTACTTCTCCGCCAGCATCCAGCTCCAGGTGATGATCACGGTCTCCGGCAACCACTGGGTCCCGTAACCCCGGCCCCGGTGGCGCCGGTTCAGCCCGCGGGCACCAGCCCCCGGCCGGGATCGGCCCGGACGCCCGCCTGCCGGACGGCGGGGCCGCAGCCCTCGCCGTTCGGGTGGAACGCGCGCAACGCGACCCGCGTGGAACGGTCGTGCACGACCCGGCCGCCCCCGGCCGGGTCGGTGACCGTGAACCGCACGGTCACCTCCCGGGGCCCGTCCGCCTCCGGCAGGGGCACGTCGAAGAAGGTGGCGACGTCCCCCCCGCGGCGGGTCCGTACGCTCCCGGCACTCCTCGTCGGCGCGGAGCGAGCAGCGCGCGCCGTCCGGGAAGTCCCCGGACCGCCGGCTCACCGTCACGCCGGACTCGGCGCCGATCGAGGTGCAGACTTCCCGGGCCCCGACTGGCAGCCCGCCGTCAGCGACGCGACCGCGGCGGCGGCCGGCCCGGCGAGCAGGAGGCGTCTTCCGGGGGAGCGCGGCACGGAGCCCGCCGGTGTACGGATCATGAGGCGTGGACTACAGGCAGAGCGCCGGGACTTCAAGGGGGGTCCCGGCACCCGTCCCGCCGGAACTCCCGACCATGATCACCTGAACGAGTGAGCGGACCGCCGGAGCGGCCCGCCCATGGTCCATCCTGGCCCGGTGCGCGCCCGGCGGGGGCGCCCCCACCCCCCTTCCACCAGGAGCCGGACGGCATGAACCAGCGCACCACCCCGGGCGAACGCCCCGACGCACAGGCCCTGTTGCTCGCCGCCGGCCTCGCCGACCTGGTGGTGGACACGATCGGCGGCGCCGCCGGATCGCTCCGCTCCCTCCTCGGCCGCTCCGACTCCGCGGACCTTGCCCACGACGCCGCCGCCGACCTGCGCGCCCGCGGCCGGCTCGCCCTCGACCGCCTCGGCCCCGGCCGGGACGGCACCGGCGGCCTCGCCCACATGGAGGTCCTGGCCCGCGAGGCCCTCGCCCGCAGGGCCGCCTCCGTGGCGACCCCCGATGAGTGACGTCTGGGCGCCGGAGGCGTTCAAGACCCGTACCGACACCGTCCTCGCCGGCTTCCTCGACGACGAGGCCGCCGAACTCCTCGCCGTCGACGACGCCCTCGACCCGCTCGCCGAGGCCCTGCGCACCACCGCCCGGCACGGCAAACGGCTCCGCGCCGCCTTCTGCTACTGGGGCTGGCGCGCCGCGGGACAGCCCGACAGCGACGCCCTGATGCGCGCCGCCGCCGCGATGGAACTCGTCCACGCCGCCGCCGTCGTCCACGACGACCTCATCGACGACAGCCCCCTCCGGCACGGCCGCCCCACCGCCCACCACGCCTTCGCGACGCTGCCGCACCCCCGCCGGCGCCCCCGCGAGACGGCCCGGGCGCTCGCCCTGCTCCTCGGCGACCACCTGATGGCCCTCGCCGGCCGCCTCTACAGCGAGTCCGGGCTGCCCGCCGCGTACCTCTCCCGCGGCCGGCCCCTCTGGGCCGCCCTCGCCCGCGAACTCGTCGCCGGGGAAGCCCTGGAGATCCTGCACACCGGCGGCCTCCCGGACACCGGCACCTCCCTCAAGGTGATCCGCTACAAGACCGCCAAGTACACCGTCGAACAGCCCCTCCTCCTCGGCGCCCTCCTCGCCGGCGCCCCGGCGCCCCTCCGCGAGGGGCTCTCCCGCTACGGACTGCCGCTCGGCGAGGCGTTCCAGCTCCGCGACGACCTGCTCGGCCTCTTCGGCGACCCGGCCCGCACCGGCAAGGCCCCCCTCGACGACCTCCGCACCGGCCGGCCCACCGTGCTCCTCGCCGAGACCTGGAGCGCCGCCGGCCCCGCCCAGCGCGACCTGCTGCGCCGCGCCCTCGCCGGCGACCGGCCGCCGGAGGCGGACGCGCTGCGGGAGGTCCGCGCCCTCATGGCGGAGCTCGGCGCGCCCGCCCGCGTCGAGCGCCTGATCGCCGGCCGGGTCGAGGAGGCCGTCCGCACCCTCGACGAGCTCGACCTGCCCCGCGCCGCCCACCGCGCCCTCACGGACCTGGCCCACCGCGCCGCCGTCCGCCACCACTGACTCCCGGACCGCCCCAGCCGCCGTCCGCCACCCCCGGACGGCCCCCGCCGCAGTCCTCAGGCCCGCCGCCGCAGCCCTCCTCCGGCGGCCCCGCCGCGCCGCCGCCACCCCCGAACCCTGGAGCGCACGCCGTGACCAGCACCGACGCCCCGACCGCCACCCCGTACACCGACGCGTCCCTCGATGCCCTGCGCCACAGCGGCGACGAGCTCGCCGACGCGGTCGTCGCCACCCTCTTCGAGCGCGGCGAGGTCGGCCTCTTCAACTCCCTCATGCGGTACGTCTCCGTCTCCGGCCAGGAACTCCCCTCCGGCCTCCCCGACGTCGCCCGCGAGTACCTGGAGACCACCGCCGTCCCGCCCGCGTGGGTGGACTGGAACGAGATGGAGAAGGCCCGGCTCTTCTTCACCGACAACAACGTCCACATCAACACCGCCCTCTCCTTCGCCGCCATGCCCGCCTGCTACGTCGTCCCGCGCGTGGCCCGGCTGCTCTCCGCCACCCACGGGCTGCGCTACCCGAGCAAGCGCATGGCCGAGACCGGCCAGTTCACCGTCTACCTCATGCGGCCCGACGCCTTCGAGGCCGGCGGACGGTTCGTCCCCGCCGCCCAGAAGGTCCGCCTCCTGCACGCCTCCATCCGCCACCACCTGATCCGCTCCGACCGCTGGGACACCGCCGCCGACGGCGTGCCCATCTGCCAGGAGGACATGATCGGCGGGCAGATGTTCTTCTCGATGCTGGTCCTCGACAGCCTCCACCGGCTCGGCATCCACATGTCGACCGAGGGCGCCGAGGCGTACTACTACGCCTGGCGGGTCGTGGGGGCGATCCTCGGCGTCGACCAGACCGCCGTGCCCCGGACCCTCGACGAGGCCCGCAGCTTCCTCGACCTCTACCTGCTCCGGCACATGGGCCCCTCGGAGGAGGGCGTCCTGCTGACCCGGCAGCTGATCGACCTGTACGAGGAGGTCGTCCCCGGCACCTTCTTCGACCCGGTCGTCTCCGCCCTGATCCGCCACCTCGTCGGCGACACCTGCGGCGACTGGCTCGGCGTCCCCCGCAGCCGCTGGGACACCGCGGTGAAGGCACTGCCGGCGCTCCTCGGCGTCCTGGAGTCGGTGGAGGACGCCTCGCCGTTCGCCGGCTGGGCGCTCGACCGGCTCGGCCACCTCACCTCGGTCCTCGAACTGTCGACGCTCACCCGGGGCCGCGTGATGCACTACGCGATCCCGGAGCACCTCAGGAAGGAGTACGGCGTCGACGCGGGCGTGACCCGAGACCGCCGCTGGACCCCGCCGCCCGCCACGGTCTGACGCGACCGGCCTCCGGCGGGTGTCCCCCCGGGCGCGCCCCACGACCGGCTGCCGTCCGGCCCCACCCCGGTGCCTCGCCCGGCCGGACCGGCGCCCGCTCGGCCGCCTCTCCTCGCACACCGCCCCGAACTGGCCGAAAATGGTCTCACCGGTGAAGGTGAGGTGCGCATGGACAGCGAGCGGAGGGCACTCGGCGACGAACCGCCGTCCGGCCGGCGCGACCGGTTCACGGTGGACGTCCGGCCCGCCTGGGGCACGGAGACCGTCGTCGTCGTCCCGAGCGGGGAGCTCGACCACGACACGGTGGAGCCGCTGCGCACAGCCCTGGAGAAGCACGAGAACGCGGCACGGATCGTCGTCGACTGCGCCGGCCTCGACTTCTGCGACTCCACCGGCCTGAATCTGCTGCTCAGGGCCCGCGCGCGGGCCCTGAAGTCCGGGACGCGGCTGGAGCTGGCCGGGCTGCGGCCCCCCGTGGACCGGATGTTCGAGATCACCGGAGCCTTCCACGTCTTCCGCGTCTACGCGGACGTGGGCGAGGCCCTCGCCGCCGACGGGCCGGACGAGTCCGGCCCCGAGGACCGGACGTGACGGGCCCCGTCGTGCGGGAGGGCGGGACGACCCAGGGCGACGGGACACCCGCGCAGACCCGCAGGCTGCTGCTGCACGGCAGCGCGGGCGCCGTCTCGCGCTGCCGCGACTTCACCGCGCGGGCGCTCGCCGACTGGGGCTGGATCCCCGCCGAGAGCGCCCAGGCCCGCGAGCGCGTCGAGGACGTCCTGCTGCTGGTCTCGGAGGTGGTCACCAACGCCTGTCTGCACGGCGGGGGGCCGGAGGAGTTCGTGCTCCGCCACGCCGACGGGCTGCTGCGCGTCGAGGTGGCCGACCACAGCCCCGAGCACCCGCGCCGGATGGCGCCCCGCTCTCCCTCGCTGCCCGGTGGCCACGGCCTCATGGTCCTCGACCGGCTGGCGAGCGACTGGGGCTCCTCGGACCGGGGCCCGGGGTCCACAGGCAAGGTGGTGTGGCTGGAGGTCAGCAGGCCGTCGCGTCCGCCGTGGCGCCGTCGTCCAGCAGACCGGCCCTGAGCTCGCCCAGGATCCGGGCGAGCAGCCGGGAGACGTGCATCTGCGAGAGGCCGACCCGCCGGCCGATCTCGGCCTGGGTCAGCTCCTGGCCGAAGCGCAGCGAGAGGATGAGCCGGTCGCGCGCGTCGAGCCGGGCGAGCAGCGGCCGGAGCGAGTCCAGGTCGTCGATCAGCTCGTAGGCGGGTTCGTCGACGGCGGTGCGCCGGCCGGAGGTGCCGCGCGGAGCGTGGTCGGACTCGTCCTCGCCGATGGGGGCGTCCAGTGAGCGGGCCGTGTAGCCGTTGGCCGCCAGCTCTCCCTCGGCCACCTCCGCGGCGGTCAGGTGCAGGCGTTCGGCCAGCTGCTCCCGATCGGGCCGGCGGCCGTCCCGCTGCTCCAGGGCGTCGGACGCCTTGGCCAGGTCGATCCGCAGCTCCTGGAGGCGGCGCGGCACGCGCACGGCCCAGCCGGTGTCCCGGAAGAACCGCTTCATCTCGCCGACGATCGTCGGCAGCGCGAAAGCCGAGAACTCCACGCCCCGGTCCGGGTCGAACCGGTCGATCGCCTTGATCAGCCCGATCGTCCCGACCTGCACGATGTCCTCCGTCGGCTCGGGCCTGCCGCGGAACCGCCGGGCGCCGAACTTCACCAGGCTCAGGTTCAGCTCCACCAGCGTGTTGCGGACGTACGCGTGCTCCGGGGTCCCCGCGTCCAGCTCGCGGAGGCGCAGGAAGAGCGCCACGGAGAGGGTCCGGGCGTCGTCCGTCGTCGCGGCGATCGGGTTCTCCGGCTCGGAGAGCCCCCCGAGGGCCCGCTGACGGACCTGCGCCGCGGTGCGCGGGCGACCGCCCTCGTGGGCGCGTAGGGAGGTGCGGACGGCTGGGGACGGACGGTACGCGGTTCGGCCGATGGCCATGGGTTTCCGATCGACGGTTCCGGTGGGCCGGCGCCGCCATCGGAGGGAGGGCGGGTGTCACGGTCCGTCGGTTGAGCGTCCTCACTAGGGAGGATTCCCCCATGGGTGGTTTTGATGCATTTGGGGGTTTAGTGGCTTTAGGTGTGGTCAGGCGCTGGCCATGACGGAAGGCCAGCGGACTCGTGCGAGGGCGTGCTCCCGGCGGTATGCGCTCGGCGGAGGGCCGGGCACCGCGGGCCGGCTTCGCGACCTCACCTCGCAGGCCGTCACGGACTGGTACGCACCGCTCTCGCCGGAGGCCCGGAGGGCCGCCGACGACATGCGGCTGCTCGTCACGGAGCTCGTCGCCCACGCGGTGCGGCGCGGGGGAGTCCCGTACGAACTCCGCCTCGACCGCTCCGTCGACGGGGTGTGGCTCCAGGTGAGCGACACCGCATCCGGCGGCCCCTGCCCGGAGGGGCGGCACCGTCCGGGCATGCCTTCCGGCCACTGCCTCTACCTGGTGCAGCGGCTCGCCGCCGCCTGGGGCTGGTTGCCCCGGGACCACGGCCGGACGGTCTGGTGCGAGGTCCCCTTCCCGCCGGCGGCGGGACGCGGCCGGCCGTCTGAAGAGATCCGGGGCGGGTAGCCGCCCGGAGGGGACGACCCCGCCGCCGGGCGGGCCCGAGGAGGTGGCCGCGATGGAAGAGATCCGGCTCTCCGCGCGCGAGCGGCGCGTACTGGCCGAGATCGAGGAGGACCTGTGCGCGGACGACGGCCTCGCACGGCGCATGGCCGGCCGGCGGTCCCGTCCGCGCCTGCCCCGGCCCCGAGGCCGAGGCGGTGGTGCCGCGATGCTCGGGGTCGCGGTGCTCGGGGCGGCGACGCTCGCCCTCCTCGTCCTCGCGGTGGCGACCTCCGCACCCGCCCTGGTCTGGGCCTTCGCCGCCACCTGGGCGGCGACGCTGATCCTGCTGCTGCGCCTGGCGGTCCGCTGGACCCGGCGGCACGCGGGCGGCGGACGGCCCGGTGACTGAACCGAACGAGAGGAGCGCACGATGCCCCGCGGATCGAACGCCAAGCGCGAGCGGCAGTACGAGCACATCAAGGAGAGCGCGCTGGACCGCGGCGAGAGCGAGAAGCGCGCGGAGGAGATCGCCGCCCGCACGGTCAACAAGGAACGGGCCCGGGCGGGCGAGTCGAAGACCGCGAGCAAGAGCTCGACCGACGACATGTCCTCGTCCAAGCGCGGCGGACAGCGCTCGCACAGCGGCGCCCAGGGACCGACCTACGACCAGCTCTACGCGGAGGCCCAGCGCCGCGACCTGCACGGACGGTCACAGATGAACAAGGCCGAGCTGAAGAAGAAGCTCGGCCACTGAACCACCGAGGACCCCGGCGCTCCGCCCCCAGCCCACCGGACCGCCGGGGCCCGCCCCTGCCCGGGGCCCGGGGCCCGTCCCGCCCGGGTGGCGAACCGGGCGGGGGAGCCCCGCCCGGGGCCTCGGACCGCCGTATGGCGGGGAAGCCCCGGACCCCCGCATCCCGCGGACGCCCCGCTCAGCGCACGGGACCGGTCGGATCCGCCGGCCGCGCGCCGACCACGCCCCGGACGACGCCCAGCGCCACCAGGTCCTCCGGCCGCAGCCGCAGCCGGTCGGCCGTCGCGTCCGCCTCCTCCGGGGGCCGCTTCAGGATGGCGGTGGCGAGTTCGGGCGCGATCACCGAGAAGTACGCGTCCGGGGTCGCCCAGGTGCGGCCGGGCGCGGCGAGGGCCAGCGCGCCGCCGGAGCCGCCCTCGCCGACGAGCAGCGCGGTGACCGGGACCCGCGCCTCCGCGACGGCGCCGAACAGCTCCGCGATGGCCGGCCCGGCGCCCGCCCGCTCCGCCTCGGCGTCGTTGGCGGCGCCCGGGGTGTCGATCAGCGTCAGCACCGGGATCCCCAGCCGCCCGGCCAGCCGCACGAGCCGGGCGGCGGTGCGGAAACCGGCCGGCCGGGTGGCCGTCCCGCACTGCGCCGCGTACGCGGCCGTCCGCCCGTCCGGGAGGCGGCCGAAGCCGCAGCGCGTCCCCGGGTCGGTGCCGCCCGCGCGGTCGCCGGAGAGCTCCGCCCGCTCGGTGAACACGTCGGCGAGATAGCGGTCGGCCCGGGGCCGTTCCGGACGGCGGGCGCGGGCCACGGCCTCCCGCCCGCTCGCGGACGGCTCCGTGCCGCCGAGCGCGTACGGGGGCGGCACCGGGCCCTCGGCGGGGCGGGTCAGCAGCGAAAGCCAGCGGCCCAGCACCTCCCGCAGCTCCCGCGCCGGGACGACGGCGTCCACGTGCCCGTGGGCGAGCTGGGACTCGGCCGTGTACGCGTCCGGGTCGGCGTCCGGCGGCCGTACCCGGGAGCCCGCGAAGCCGACCTGCGCGCCCGGCAGCGCGAGGACCACGTCGGAACCGGCGCCGAGCGTGGCCCAGCCGCCGCCGGTCGTCGGGTCGCGGAGGACCGCGAGCTGGGGCAGCCCCGCGGCCCGGGTGAGCGCCGACTCGCCCGCGAGCCGCTGGAGCTGGACCAGCGCCCGCATCCCCTCGTGCATCCGGCTGCCGCCCGTCGCGAGGAGCACGGTCACGGGCAGCCGGTGCGCCCGGGCGTGGGCGTGCGCGGCGGCCACCCTGGTGCCGGTGGCCTCGCCGATGGAGCCGCCGAGGAAACCGAACTCGAAGGAGACCAGCACGGTCCGCGTCCCGCCGACCGTGCCGGTCCCGCAGACCACCGACTCGGACGCGCCGGAGCGGGCGGCGGCCGCGGCCCTGGCCAGCCCGTAACCGGGCCAGCCGATCGGCCCGTCGCCGTCGGACGGTCCCTCGGCGCCGGGGAGTTCGGCGAAGTCGTCGGTGACGAGGGCGAGTGCCTCGCGCGCGTTCGCAGGTGCTGTCATCGGGGGCCTCCCGCCCGTCGCCAGGTCCCGTCACCGTACCGTCGTACGCCCGGCCGGGACCGGCCCGCGGCACGGGTGCGGCGGAGATCACCCCGGACCGGTCAGCCGGCCGGCCGCGGGCCCGGCGCGATCCGGTCGGACGGCCGGCCGAGCGCGAGCGCGCCGCCCGCGATCCCGAGGGTCATGCCGAGCACGAAACCGCCCAGATCGGACGCCACCCAGGACCCGAGCGACGCCACGACGCCGACGGCCCCGTACCAGCGACGCCCGCGCGCACGCGCCACGACCAGCACCCCGCAGAGGCACATCAGCAGCGGCAGCGCGTACCGCGCGTCAGCCCCCGCCGACAGCAGCGTGGCGGGCCCGGCCCGCTGGACCAGCAGGATCTCGGCCCCGCCGAGCGCGAGCAGGACCCCGGCGCCGGACGGCCGCCGCCGTCCCCGGTGGGCGCGCCGGCGGCCGGACGCGGGTACGGGCAGGTCCATGCGCTGCTCCTGACGTCGGCGGAGGAGCGGTACGGGAGCGGTCCGGCGCGGAGCGGTGCCGGACGGTGCGCGGCGTCAGAACCGTCCGGACCGTACGACCCCGCCCCCGAGAGGTCAACTCCCGTGCGGGCAAAGCCCGCCGGCTTCCGGCGGGCGACGCCTCAGGCCATGATCCCGCTGCCGTGCGGCGCGTACAGGTCGAGCAGACGCACCCGGGTCACCTGGAGCCGGTGCGCCAGGATCGAACCGACCCAGTAGTACACCGCCGACCCGAACTCCTGGTCCGTGTGGCACATCGAGCGCACCGCCGTCGCGTCGAACTCGTGCGCCCTGACCGGGGTCATCGCCTCCGCCCCCGACTGGCACAGATACGGGGGGAACAGCCAGGACAGACCCACCAGCTCCCCGTGGCGCAGCGTCTCGATCACCGGCGACCCCCGCCCCGGCACCTTGGCGTCCAGACTCACCGCGCCCGTCTTCACGATCCAGAACCGCTCCGCGTGCTGCTGCTCCTCGAAGAGCCGGTCCCCGGACTCGAAGTACACATCCTCGGCGAAGGCCATCAGCCGCTCGCGGTGCTCCGCCGGCAGCGTACTGACCTTGGGTGCGGCACTCCTCATGGCGGGCCCTCCTCCTCGCGCGTACGGCTCCGCTCCCAGTCTCCGCCCGCCGGGCCCGGAGCGCAGGCGGCGGACCCGCCGGATCCCCGCCGCGGGCCGCCCGCCCCGCCCCGCCGGATCCCCGCCGGATCCCCACCGGACACCGCCCCGGCGTGCGTCCCGGCGGCCCAGGGCGGAGCATGAGACCGAGGAGGGAACGGCAGAAGGGGGCGTGAGCCAGGAGGGTGACATGCCCGTCCCGGAAAGGCCCGTCCCGGACGACGGCGACGCGCTCGTCGTCCTGCGCCGGGTCGACAAGCACTTCGGGAGCCTCCACGTCCTCCAGGCCATCGACCTCACCATCCGGCGGGGCGAGGTCGTCGTCGTGATCGGGCCCTCCGGGTCAGGGAAGTCCACCCTCTGCCGGGCGATCAACCGCCTGGAGACCATCGACGACGGCGAGATCCGCATCGACGGCAAGCCCCTGCCCGCCGAGGGCAAGGAACTGGCCCGGCTCCGCGCCGACGTCGGCATGGTCTTCCAGTCCTTCAACCTCTTCGCCCACAAGACCGTCCTGGACAACGTCACCCTGGGACAGATCAAGGTCCGCAAGAAGGACCGCGGGAGCGCCGAGGAGCGCGCCCGCGCCCTTCTCGACCGGGTCGGCGTCGCCGCCCAGGCCGACAAGTACCCGGCGCAGCTCTCCGGCGGCCAGCAGCAGCGCGTCGCCATCGCCCGCGCCCTCGCCATGGACCCGAAGGTGATGCTCTTCGACGAACCGACCTCCGCCCTCGACCCCGAGATGATCAACGAGGTCCTGGAGGTGATGCAGCAGCTCGCCAGAGAGGGCATGACCATGGTCGTCGTCACCCACGAGATGGGCTTCGCCCGTTCCGCCGCCAACCGGGTCGTCTTCATGGCCGACGGCCGGATCGTCGAGGAGACCACCCCCGAGGAGTTCTTCGGCAACCCGCGCAGCGCCCGCGCCCGCGACTTCCTCTCCAAGATCCTCCACCACTGAGCCCCCCGGGGTGATCACCATGAACCCGCTCAGGACCACCAGGACCCTCGTCGCCTCCGCGACGGCCGTCGTCCTCGCCCTCGGCACCGCCTCGCTCGCCCACGGCGCGATGCCCGCCGACCACGACGACGACGACACGATCACCATCGGCATCAAGTACGACCAGCCCGGCATCGGACTGAAGACCCCCGACGGCACCTACACCGGCTTCGACGTCGACGTGGCCACGTACATCGCCAAACAGCTCGGCCACGACCCCGGCGAGATCGTGTGGAAGGAGGCCAAGAGCGCCGACCGCGAGACCATGCTCCAGCGCGGCGACGTCGACTTCATCGCCGCCTCGTACTCGATCAACGACGAGCGGGCCGAGAAGGTCGACTTCGCCGGCCCCTACCTCCTCGCCCACCAGGACGTGCTGATCCGCGCCGACGACGACTCCATCAAGCAGCCGTCCGACCTGAACGACAAGCGGCTCTGCTCCGTCACCGGCTCCACCTCCGCGCAGAACGTCAAGGACGAGATCGCCCCCGACGCCCAGCTCCAGGAGTACGGCGGCTACTCCGAGTGCCTGACCGGCCTGGAGAACGGCGTCATCGACGCCCTCACCACCGACGACTCCATCCTCGCCGGATACGCGGCCCAGGAGGAGTTCAAGGGCAAGTTCAAGCTCGGCGGCTTCGAGCTGAGCAACGAGAACTACGGCATCGGCGTCCAGAAGGGCAGCGACCTCAAGGGCAAGATCAACACGGCCCTGGAGCAGATGGTCGAGGACGGCTCCTGGGACGCGGCCGTCGAGAAGAACTTCGGCCCGGCGAACTACCAGAACGAACCGGCCCCGAAGATCGGTGTGATCGTCGAGTGAGCCGGCCGCCGTGTTCGACTTCCTCGAAGGCTACGACCTCCTGGGCGCCTTCTGGGTGACCGTCCAGCTCACCTTCTGGTCCGCCCTCGGCTCCCTGGTGTGGGGGACGCTGCTCGCCGCCATGCGCGTCGGGCCCGTCCCCCTCATGCGGGGCTTCGGCACCGCCTACGTCACCATCGTCCGCAACATCCCCCTCACCGTCATCATCGTCTTCACCTCGCTCGGCCTCTTCCAGACCCTCGGTGTCGACCTCGGCGCCGACCGCTTCACCACCATCAACTTCCGGCTCGCCGTCCTCGGCCTCACCGCCTACACCAGCGCCTTCGTCTGCGAGGCACTGCGCTCCGGCATCAACACCGTCCCCCTCGGCCAGGTCGAGGCCGCCCGCGCGATCGGCCTCAGCTTCCCCCAGATCCTGCGGATCATCGTGCTCCCCCAGGCATTCCGCTCCGTCGTCGGCCCGCTCACCAACGTCCTCATCGCCCTCACCAAGAACACCACCGTCGCCGCCGCCATCGGCGTCGCCGAAGCCGCCCTGCTCATGCGGGAGATGATCGAGAACGAGGCCCAGCTCATCCTCATCTCCGCCATCTTCGCCTTCGGCTTCATCTGCCTCACCCTTCCCACCGGCCTCCTCCTCGGCCGGCTCGCCAGGAAAGTGGCGGTCAAACGGTGAAGCGCGACCACGACGGCGAACCCGCCACCGTCCTCTACGACGTCCCCGGCCCCCGCGCCCGCCGCCGCAACGTGCTGTGGACGGTGCTCTTCCTCGCCGCCCTCGGCGCCGTCGTCTGGTGGGTGATCGACGGCCTCGCCGCCAAGAACCAGCTGGAGGGGGACAAGTGGGAGCCCTTCTTCACCGACCCGCGCGTCTGGGAGACCTACCTCCTGCCCGCCCTGAAGAACACCGTCGTCGCCGCCGCCCTCGCCATGGTCCTCGCCCTGCCGCTCGGCGCCCTCCTCGGCATCGCCCGCCTCTCCGACCACCGTGCCGTCCGCGGCTTCGCCGGCACCGTCGTCGAGTTCTTCCGCGCGATCCCCGTCCTCATCCTCATGCTCTTCGCCAACGCCGCCTACGCCGAGTTCACCGACATCAGCCCCGAGACCCGCCCCCTCTACGCGGTCGTCACCGGCCTCGTCCTCTACAACGCCTCGGTCCTCGCCGAGGTCGTCCGCGCCGGCATCCTCGCCCTCCCCGCGGGCCAGACCGACGCCGCCAAGGCCATCGGCATGCGCAAGGGCCAGACCATGGCGTACGTCCTCCTGCCCCAGTCCGTCACCGCCATGCTGCCCGCCCTCGTCAGCCAGCTCGTCGTCATCGTCAAGGACACCGCCCTCGGCGGCGCCATGCTCGGCTTCGCCGAACTCCTCGCCTCCGTCCGCCCCATGAGCGCCAACTACGGCGCCAACACCATCGCCTGCTTCACCGTCGTCGCCGTCCTCTTCGTCCTCCTCAACCTCGCCCTCACCACCTTCGCCTCCTGGCTCGAACGCCGGCTGCGCCGCGGCAAGCGCTCCACCGGCGCCGTCGTCACCGCCGAAGCCGTCGACGACCTCGCGACCCCCGGCGAACCTCCCCGCCCCTGACCCCCGGCCCGCAGGGCGGACCGTGCCGGACCGCCCGGACACGGCACCGGGGGAGAGGCGGGACGAGCGGGGGCGCCGCCGGGGAGCGGGCCCGCGACGCCCGCTGACCGGCCCGGGCCCGGCACCCGCGAACCATGACGAACCGGATCGCCGGGAGCTTTCGGCGCGGACATGAGGGACACTGCTCCCGTGCGTGGACATCTACCGGACGAGAACCCGGGATTCGCAGGCCGCCGCACGGAACTGAAGCGCATCACCGCCGCGCTGGCGGAGCACCGCCTCGTCACCGTGACCGGCGTCGGCGGCGTCGGCAAGACCCGGCTCGCGCTGCGCGCCGCCCACCGCGTCCGCCACCGCCACCCCGACGGCGCCTGGTGGGCCGACCTCGGCCAGCTCGACGGCGAACGGCTCCTCGTCGCCCTCGTCGCCGACTCCGTCGACCTCGCCGACCACACCCCCGGCACCGACTCCGGGGCCCTGCGCCGGCGGCTCGCCGAGACCCGCCTCCTCCTCGTCCTCGACTGCTGCGACCACCTCGCCGACGCCTGCGGCCGGCTCGTCGCCGAACTCCTCGCCGCCGCCCCCGGCCTCACCGTCCTCGCCACCTCCCGCCGCCCCCTCGGCGTCCCCGGCGAGCACACCGTCCTCCTCGACCCCCTCCCGCCCGCCGGGGACGACGCCCTCGCCCTCCTCCGCGCCGCCGCGGACGAGCCCCTCCCCGCCGCCGGCCCCGCCGGCGAGATCTGCGTCCGCCTCGAAGGCATACCCCTCGCCCTGGAGCTCGCCGCCGCCCAGATCCGCCTCCAGGGTGCCGAAGCCGTCCGCGACCAGCTCGGCAGCCGCCTCACCGCACCCCCCGAGGCCCGCTTCGACCTTCTCGCCCACCCCGAACGCGTCTGGCCCGCCCGCCACCAGACCCTGCGCGCCGCCATCGGCTGGAGCCACGAACTCGCCGACCCCCTCGAACGCCTCCTCTGGGCCCGCCTCTCCGTCTTCCGCGGCCCCTTCGACCTCCCCACCGCCGCCGCCGTCTGCACCGGCGGCCCCCTCACCCCCGACACCCTCCCCGCCGCCCTCGACGGCCTCGTCCGCGCCTCCGTCGTCCGCCCCGCCGACACCGCCGGCCGCCACCGCCTCCTCGACACCATCCGCGAGTACGGCGCCGGCTGGCTCGACCGCCTCGGCGAGACCGGCACCGTCGCCGACCGCCACGCCGCCCACTTCCGCGCCCTCGCGGGACAGGGCCCCGCCGCCTGGCACGGCAGCCGGCAGCTCCAGTGGTACCGCGCCGTCGACACCCACCACACCGACCTGCGCACCGCCCTCGACCGGCTCCTGCGCACCGACCCCGACGCCGCCCTCGACCTCGTCGGCTCCGTCGCCTTCGCCTGGTCCTGCCGCGGCCGGCTCCGCGAGGCCCGCGACGGCCTCGAACAGGCCCTCCTCCTCAGCGACGCCCGCGGCCGCGCCCGCACCCGCGCCCTGTGGGCCCTCGGCGTCACCCTCGTCCTCCAGGGCGACCTCGGCCCCGCCCAGGACGTCAGCGAACGCTGCGCCCGCGAGGCCCGTCACACCGAACACCCGCCGGACCGGCCCGGCACGCCCTCGGAGCCGTACCGCCCCGGTGAGCTCACCCTCGACGCCGCCGCCCTCGCCGGCCTCCTCGCCCTCACCACCGGCCGGGCCCAGGCCGCCCTGGTCGTCGTCGACCACGTCCTCGCCTCGGCCCGCGGCCGCCCCGCCGACTCCGCGGCCACCCTCCGCTGCCACCTCGTCCGCGTCTTCGCCCTCACCGGCCTCGGCCGGCTCGCCGAGGCCCGCCCCGACGCCCTCGCCCTGCGCGCCCTCTGCGACACGCTCGACGAGCACTGGACCCGGACCGCCCTGGAGTACCAGCTCGCCCTCACCGGCCTCCTGGAGGGCGACCCGGCCGCCGCCGCCGGCCACGCCCGCGCCATGCTCGCCGGCACCCGCGCCCTCGGCGCCGGCCTCGGCGTCGCCCTCGGTCTCGACGTCCTCGCCACCGCGTACGCCGCCGCCGGCGACGGCGTACGCGCCGCCGACGTCTCCGGCACCGGCGAGGCGTACTGGCGGGCCACCGGCCAGCCCCGCCGCGGCCTCCCCGGCCTGCGCGCCCTCCACGCCCACTACACCGCCGGCGTCCGCGCCACCCTCGGCGAACCCGCCTACGAAGAGATCTTCCTCCGCGCCCTCACCGACCTCCCCCAGGCCGGCCTCGACCGCGCCCTGGGCACCGGCCCCGGCTGACACCCACGCGAACGGGCCGCACACCACCGTGCCGCACCGCCACCCCACCGCGCCGCGCGGAACAGCCCTGGCGCCCACCGCGCCCCGCCCACCGGGCGGCCCCGCCGAGGGCGGCGCACCATGAGGGAATGGACCGATCGCCGGGCGACCTGGGCGCCCTCAGCACGCCGGCGCGGGTCGCGGGACCGGACGAGGGCCTGACCGCGCAGGAACTCGCCCTCGCCACCCGCAACCACGGACTCCCGCTGGAAGCCCTCCGCCACGACCTCACCCCGCCGGGCCTGCACTACATCCTCGTCCACTACGACATCCCGGACACCGACCCCGACGACTGGCGGCTCACCGTCGGCGGCCGCGTGCTCCGCCCCCTCGACCTGGACCTCGACGCCCTCCGCGACCGGCCCCCGGTCACCCGCCGCGTCACCCTGGAGTGCGCCGGCAACGGCCGCGCCCGCCTCAGCCCCCGCCCCGTCAGCCAGCCCTGGCTCGTCGAGGCCGTCGGCACCGCCGAGTGGACCGGCGTCCCCCTGGCCGCCCTCCTCGCCGAGGCCGGCTGCGCCGAGGACGCCGTCGAAGCCGTTTTCACCGGCGCCGACCACGGCGTCGAGCGCGGCGTCGAGCAGGACTACCGCCGCTCCCTCCCGCTCACCACCGCCGCCGACCCCGCCCGGGACATCCTCGTCGCGTACGCGATGAACGGCGCCCCGCTGCCGCCCCAGCACGGCAGCCCGCTCCGGCTCGTCGTCCCCGGCTGGTACGGCATGGCCCACGTGAAGTGGCTCCGCGACATCACCCTCACCGCCACGCCCTACACCGGCTTCCAGCAGACCGCCGCCTACCGTCTCCGCCAGGAACCCGGCGAGGAGGGCGAACCCGTCACCCTCATCGAGCCCCGCGCGCTCATGGTCCCGCCCGGATTCCCGGACTTCATGACCCGGGCCCGCGTCGTCCGCCCCGGCACCGTCCCCCTCGCCGGCCGCGCCTGGTCCGGCCACGGCCCCGTCGTCCGCGTCGAGGTCAGCGAGGACGGCGGCGCCGCCTGGACCGACGCCGAGGTCGTCCCCGACCCCGCCCACCCCTGGGCCTGGGCGGCCTGGCGCACCACCTGGACCGCCACCCCCGGCCTGCGCCACCTCACCGTCCGCGCCACCGACGCCACCGGCCGCGTCCAGCCCCTCGCCGCGCCCTGGAACCGCGGCGGCTTCGCCAACAACCTCGTCCAGCGCGTCGAGGTCCTGTGCACCCCCGAGCGCACCTCCGGTTCCACTCCCGCGTCCGCCCCCGAGCCGGGCCCGGCCCCGGCCCCGGAGCCATAGGCCGGAGGCGCGGGCCGGAGCGGCGGGCTCCACCGCGCACCCCGTAGAGTCGGACGCGTCGCCCGTACCCGTCCCGACGAGGAGATTTCCGTGACCGACCCGGCGCCCACCGCCCGCCAGCAGCAGATCGCCCGGGAGCTCCAGGTCTCCGAGAGCTTCGACCCGGCCGCCGAGATCGAGCGCCGGGTGGCCTTCCTCGCCGAGCGCCTCACCGCCACCGGACTGCGCTCGCTCGTCCTCGGCATCAGCGGCGGCGTCGACTCCACCACCGCCGGCCGGCTCTGCCAGCTCGCCGTCGAGCGGGCCCGCGCCGCCGGCCACGACGCGACCTTCTACGCCATGCGCCTGCCCTACGGCGTCCAGGCCGACGAGAAGGACGCGCAGACCGCCCTCGACTTCATCCGCGCCGACCAGGTCCTCACCGTCGACATCAAGGCGGCCGGCGACGCCGCCCTGGACGCGACCCTGGCCGCCGGGGTCGTCTTCCGCGACGCCCACCACCAGGACTTCGTGCACGGGAACATCAAGGCCCGCCAGCGCATGATCGCCCAGTACGCGGTCGCCGGCGCCCAGGACGGCCTGGTGGTCGGCACCGACCACGCCGCCGAGGCCGTGTCCGGCTTCTTCACCAAGTTCGGCGACGGCGCCGCCGACCTCGTCCCGCTCACCGGCCTCACCAAGCGGCGGGTCCGCGCCGTCGCCGCCGAGCTGGGCGCCCCCTCCGGCCTGGTCTGGAAGGTCCCCACCGCCGACCTGGAGACCCTCGACCCGGGCAAGCCCGACGAGGACGCCCTCGGTGTCACGTACGACGACATCGACGACTTCCTGGAGGGCAAGCCCGTCGGCGAGGCCGCCTACGCCTCCATCGTCCGCCGCTACGACCTCACCGAGCACAAGCGGCAGCTGCCGATCGCGCCCTGAGCGCCCCGCGCCGGACAGGCGGATCCTGGAAGGGTGGGAGCCCCGTCCCGCGGGGCCCCGGAAGGGAGCACACCATGTTCGGCGAGACGACGGCGTACAGCAGCTTCTCGGTGGACGACCTGGACGCCGCCCGGCGCTTCTACGGCGACCGGCTGGGCCTGACCGTGGAGGAGACCGGGACCGGGGACATGCGGATGCTGTTCCTGACCCTGCCGGGCGGGGCCCGGGTCTTCGTCTACCCCAAGGAGAACCACACCCCCGCCTCCTTCACCGTCCTCAACTTCGAGGTCGACGACATCGACCGGGCCGTCGACGACCTGGTCGCCCGGGGCGCGACCTTCGAGCGCTACCCCGGCTTCGAGGCCGACGACCGGGGCGTCGTCCGGCCCGGTGACGGCGAGGGCGGCCCGGCGGGCATCGCCTGGTTCACCGACCCCGCGGGCAACGTCATCGCCGTGATGCAGAGCGGGTGACCCCGCACGGGCGGGCCGGTGGGGCGCCGGCCGGCGGACTGTGATCCACTGTGCGGGCGGGGGAGCACGGAGCAGGAACAGCAGCAGGAGCACCGTTGACCACCTACCGCCAGCCCGGCGTCGTCGTCACCGACCACCACTTCCCCGTCCCCCTCGACCACGCCCGCCCCGGCGGCGAGCAGATCGAGGTCCACGGACGCGAGATCGTCGCCAGTGGCCTGAGCGACGCCGAGCGCGAGCGGCTCCCCTGGCTGGTCTACCTGGAGGGCGGCCCCGGCTTCGGCGCCCGCCGCTTCATCGGCCGGCAGGCGTGGCTCGACCGCGCCGTCCGCGAGTTCCGGGTGCTCCTGCTCGACCAGCGCGGCACCGGCCGCTCCACCCCCGCCAACCGCCAGACCCTCCCGCTCCGCGGCGACGCCGCCGCGCAGGCTGAGCACCTGACCCGCTTCCGCGCGGACTCGATCGTCGCGGACTGCGAGCTGATCCGCCGCCGGCTCACCGGCGGCGCGCCCTGGACTGTCCTCGGCCAGAGCTTCGGCGGCTTCTGCGCCGTCCACTACCTCTCCACCGCCCCCGAGGGCCTGGAGCGGGTCCTGATTACCGGCGGCCTGCCGTCCCTCGACGCCACCGCGGACGACGTCTACACCGCCGCCTACCCGCGCGTCCGGCGCAAGAACGAGGCCCACTTCGCCCGGTACCCGCGCGACGCCGAACGCGTCCGCGCGATCGCCGCCCACCTCCTGGAGCACGAGGTCGCCCTGCCCGGCGGCGGACTCCTCACCGTCGAGGCGTTCCAGTCCCTCGGCATCCTCCTCGGCTCCGGCGACGGCACCCACCAGCTCCACCACCTCCTGGAGGGCGCCTTCGTGCCGACGCCCGCCGGCCCCGCCCTCGCCGACGCCTTCCTGGAACAGGTCCAAGCCCACCTCTCGTACGCCGGACACCCGCTCTACGCCGTCCTCCACGAGGCCATCTACGCCCAGGGCCAGGGCCCCACCGCCTGGGCCGCCGAGCGGGTCCGCGCCGGCTTCCCCGAGTTCGACGCCGCCGGGGCGCTCGCCGCCGGCCGTCCCGTCCTGCTCACCGGCGAGACCGTCCACCCCTGGCACTTCACCACCGACCCCGCCCTGCGCCCGCTGCGCGAGCCCGCCGAACTCCTCGCCCGGCGGGACGACTGGACCCCGCTGTACGACCCCGCCGCGCTCGCCGCCAACCGGGTGCCGGTGGCCGCCGCCGTCTACCACGACGACATGTACGTCGACACCGCCCACTCCCTGGAGACCGCCGCCGCGATCCGGGGACTGCGCACCTGGGTCACCGACGAGTTCGAGCACGACGGGGTACGGGCCGGCGGCCCGCGCGTCCTCGACCGGCTGCTCGCCCTCTCCCGCGACGAGCTCTGACGGCCCGTCCGGTCCTCCGCCGTACGCCTTTGGACCCGGTATGCCCCGGGTCCGCCACCCCTCCCGGCGTCCGCGCGCGAAAATCCAAGCACCGGATATCGATCACCCATGGTCGGCAGCCGTCCGGACCGCTACAAGTGACTCCATGAGCGCACACGTCACCGCCGAGATCGCCGGCCAGCCCGACTGCTGGCGCCGAGCCGCCGCCCTCGCCGGGCCGCTCGCCGACCGGTTGCCCCGGCCCGGCGAGCGGGTCGCCGTCGTCGGCTGCGGCACCTCCTACATGATCGCCCGCGCCTACGCGGCCCTGCGCGAGTCCCTCGGCGCGGGCGAGACGGACGCCTTCCCCGCCTCCGACCCGACCCCGCTCGGCCGCGGCTACGACCGCGTCGTGGCCCTCACCCGCTCCGGTACGACCACCGAGGTCGTCGACCTGCTCGCCGGCGCCGCCGGACGCCTCCCCACCCTCGTCCTCACCGGCGTCCCCGACAGTCCCGCCGGGCGCCTCGCCGACCAGGTGGTGGACCTGTCCTTCGCCGACGAACGCTCCGTCGTCCAGACCCGGTTCGCCACCACCGCCCTCCAACTCCTGCGCGCCGGACTCGGGGTGGACCTCGCGCCCTCCGTCACCGACGCCGAACTCGCCCTGTACGAGCCCCTCCCCGCGGCCTGGGAGCGGCGCGGCCAGTTCACCTTCCTCGGCACCGGCTGGACCGTCGGCCTCGCCGAGGAGGCGGCCCTCAAGCTCCGCGAAGTGGCCCGCGTCTGGACGGAGTCGTACCCGGCGATGGAGTACCGGCACGGTCCGATCAGCGTCAGCGACCGCGACAGCCTCGTCTGGTGCATCGGTCCCGTCCCGGCCGGGCTCCGCGAGGAGGTCGAGTCCACCGGCGCCCTGTTCACCGCCGACGCCGTCGACCCGGTGGCCGCCGTGGTCCGCGCCCAGCGCCTCGCCGTCGCCCTCGCCGCCCGGCGCGGCCTCAACCCCGACCGCCCCCGCCACAAATCACGCTCCGTCATCCTCGCCGGAGCGTTCCGCCCCACCGCCGCCGACGCCGCCCGTATCCTGCGGGCATGATCGACACCGAAGCCACCGACCTGCCCGAGCTGCCCGGTGACTGGCGGCGCGCCCTCGCCGTCGTCGCCCACCCGGACGATCTGGAGTACGGCTGCGCGGCCGCCGTCGCGAGCTGGACCGACGCCGGCAAGGAGGTCGTCTACCTGCTGGTCAGCCGGGGCGAGGCCGGGATCGACACGCTCGCGCCCGAGGTCTGCGCCCCGCTGCGCGAGCGCGAGCAGCGGGCGAGCGCCGCCGTCGTCGGTGTGGACACCGTCGAGTTCCTCGACCACCGCGACGGCGTCATCGAGTACGGCACCGCGCTGCGCCGCGACATCGCGGCGGCGATCCGCCGCCACCGGCCCGAGCTCGTCGTCACCCTCAACCACCGCGACGGCTGGGGCGACGGACCGGGCGCGCCCCGGAACACCCCCGACCACGTGGCGGTCGGCCGCGCCACTCTCGACGCGGCGGCGGACGCGGGCAACCGCTGGATCTTCCCCGAGCTCGGCGACCAGGGCCTCACGCCCTGGGACGGCGTCCGCCGGGTCGCCGTCGCCGCCTCCAGCACCCCGACGCACGCCGTCGACGCGGGCCCGGGCCTGGAGCGGGCGATCGACTCGCTGCTCTGTCACCGCGCCTACATCGAGGCCCTGACCGACCAGGAACCGGAGGCGTACGTAAGGGAGTTCGTCACCGCCACCACCTCCCGCGCGTCCGACCGCTTCGGCGGCCGTCCGGCGGTGACCTTCGAGGTGTTCCCTCGCTAGGCTCCGCCGGAGACCGACGGGCATGGGGGGAAATGATGGACGGAGCGGTGGGGACGACGGCCGACCCGGGGGACCCGCGGGTGCGGCGGGCGACGATCCGGGGCGCGATCGGCGGCGCCGTGATCGGGGCCGGGATCGTCCCGTACGGCCTCCTCCAGGCCGTCCCCGACCTCCTCCGGCTCGGCTTCGGCCCCGCGCTCGCCGGGGCCGCGGCGCTCGTGAGCGCGGCGTTCGGCGCCTGGGCCGGCGCCCGCTGGGGGAGGGCCTCGGGGCTCAAGGACTCCACCCTGGACGGGACCGAGACCGTCCTCGCCGCATACGCCGTCGTCCCCCTCGTGGTGGACGGGCGGCCCGGGACGCGCTCCGACGGCGAGCGCTTCGAGCTGCGGACGACCACGCGGCGGATCCAGCTCTGGGACGGGACCGTCTCGCTCTGGAACCACCCGTGGTCCGCCGTCACCCTGGAGACGGTCAAGCGCGAGCTGCTCGTCGTGCGGCGCGGCGACGGGACGATCGCCGAGCTGACGTCCGCCCGCGATCTTCCGCACGGCTGGGACGAGCTGATGCTCGGGGCCCGGCGCGGGGGCCGGGTCCGGGGCTCCTGAGCGCGGCGGGTCAGCCCATCGGCGCCGGCCTGAGGACCGCGAACTCGGCACCGTGCGGGTCGGCGAACCAGGCGAGGCGGCCGACGTCGGGGATGTCCGCGGGCGGGAGCAGGACCCTGCCGCCCGAGACCGTCACCGCGTCCGCCGTCGTGTCGGCGTCCTCGACCTCGATGTACGGGATCCAGCGCGGCCGCTCGCCGGAGTCCTGGAGTTCGGCGGCGCCGCCGAAGGAGGCGGTCTCCTGGTCGCCCTCGGCGGTGGAGATCACCCGGTACGTCATGCCGGGCGCCTCCATCTCCGCCCAGCGCCACTCGAAGAGCGAGCGGTAGAACTCGAGCGCGGGCTCCGGGTCGGGCGTGTGGAGCTCCACCCAGACCAGGGTGTTCCGCGAGGAGGTGCGGTCCAGGCCACGCACCGACCCCGGCTGCCAGACGGCGAACTCCGCCCCCGCCGGGTCGGTGAGCGCGGCCATCCGTCCCGCGTCCATCACGTCCATGGCCCGGACGCGGACCCGGCCGCCCTCGGCGGCCGTCACCATCTGCGACGTGTCCGCGTCCGTGGTCTGGAAGTACACCGTCCAGGCGCTCCGCGCGTCCTCCTCGGTGAGCGGGCCGAGGGCGGCGACGGTCGCGCCGTCCTGCTGGAAGAAGCCGTACCCGCCGGCCTCCGGACCGGCCGAGCGGAACTCCCAGCCGAGCACGGTGGCGTAGAAGTCCGCCGCGGCGGCGGTGTCCGGGCTGCCGAGGTCGATCCAGCAGGGGGAGCCGTGGATGTACTGGGTGCCGAGCATGGGGCGGTGCCGTCCTTCCGTCGTCCTGCGTCCGGGCCGGATTCCGGCCACCATGGCCGATCCTCGGACTTCCGTCCGGGCGACGCGACCGCTGCCGGGCCGGTTCATCCGCTCGGCGCACCGCCTGGGCGGCCCGACCGTCGCCCCCGCCCGGCCCGCGGGCGAGCCGCGCCCGGCGATCGGGACCGCCCGTCCGGCGGCCCGCCCCGCCGCGCCCGGCCGTCCGGTCCACCCGACCGGCGCACCGGTCAGTCCTTCCGGCCGTCCGCCCGGGCGGCCCGCGCCGCCAGGTCGCCCATCAGCAGGTCGCCGTGGAGCGCGGTGCCGGCCCGGTAGCCCGCTCCCGCCGCGTTGACGACCTGCTCGGTCGGGCCGGTCACGTTCCCCGCCGCCCAGACGCCCGGGACGCTCGTCCGCCCCGTCTCGTCCACCTTCACGAAGGAGCCGAACGGGGTCTCGTACAGCTCCGCGCCGAGCTGCCGGAGCACCCCGTCGCGGGTGACGAGCCGGGTCGCCGCCGCGAAGACCACCTCGCAGCCCACGGTCACGCCGCCGGCGAGCCGGACCCCGGTGACCCGGTCGTCCTCGACGGCGATCCCCTCGACCGTCCCCGGCACGGTCCGCACGCCCGCCGCGGCGAGCAGCCGGGCGTCCTGCCCGCCGAGCTCCACGCCGTTCAGGAACAGGGTCACGTCCGGGGACCAGTGGGAGACCATCAGGGCCTGATGGGCGGGCATCGCCGGGTGCGCGAGGACCCCGAAGGGCCGGTCGCGGACCTCCCAGCCGTGGCAGTACGGGCAGTGCAGCACGTCGCGGCCCCACCGTTCCGCCAGCCCCTCGATCTCCGGCAGCTCGTCCACGAGTCCGGTGGCCACGACCAGGCGCCGGGCGGTGAGCGCGGTGCCGTCGGCCAGGGTCAGGGCGAAGCCGTCGCCGTCCCGGGCGACCGCCGTCACCTCGCCCGGCCGGACCTCGACCCCGTACGCGTCGAGTTCGCTCCGGCCCACCGCCAGGAACTCCGCCGGGCTCATGCCGTCCCGCGAGAGGTAGCCCTGCAGGTGCGCGCTGGGCGCGTTGCGCGGTGCGCCCGCGTCGACGACCAGGGTGCGGCGCCGGGACCGGCCCAGGATCAGCGCGGCGCTGAGCCCGGCCGCCCCGCCGCCGATCACCACGGCCTCGTAGGCGTTCTCGTCGGGGGAAGGGTTCCCGGGCGAATCCACGGCGGCGTCCGGGGCCGCGTCCGCCGGGGTGCTGTCCAATGCTGCGTTCACGGGAGGGTTCATGCTCCGAGCGTCACCCCGTGCCCGCGTTCCCGGCAAGGAATCTTGCCGTTTCTGCAACACTGGACGCATGACTGAAGACGACCGCATCGACGCCGTGCTCACCGAGGTCGGCCCCCGGCTGCGCCGGGTCCGCCGCGACCGCGGAGTGACCCTCGCCGACCTCTCCGCCTCCACCGGCATCTCCGTGTCGACCCTCTCCCGGCTGGAGTCGGGGCAGCGCAGGCCCAGCCTCGAACTGCTCCTCCCGCTCGCCCGCGCCCACCAGGTCCCGCTGGACGAGCTGGTCGGCGCGCCGCCGGTCGGCGACCCCCGGGTGCGGGCCCGGCCGATCGTCCGGCACGGCCGCACCATGTACCCGCTCACCCGCCAGCCCGGCGGCCTCCAGGCGTACAAGGTCGTCCAGGAGAAGGCGTCGGAGCAGCCGGACCCGCGGGTCCACGAGGGGTACGAGTGGCTGTACGTCCTCTCCGGGAAGCTCCGCCTCGTCCTGGGCGAGCACGACGTGGTCCTCGCGGCCGGGGAGGCCGCCGAGTTCGACACGCGGGTGCCGCACTGGTTCGGCCCCACCGCCGACGGCCCGGTGGAGTTCCTGAGCCTGTACGGGCCGCAGGGCGAGCGGATGCACGTACGGGCGCGGCCCAAGAAGTCCGGCTGAGCGGCCCCCGTACGGCCGAGCGGTCCGGGAGGCGCGGCCGGGGGGACCCGCGTACGGGCACGGGCGCGGGCACGGGTACGGGTACGGGCGCGGGCACGGGTACGGGCGCGGACGTGGCGCGGGCGCGGGTGCGCACGGGGCGGGGGAAGGCGCGCTCGGCGCGGCGCCCAAGAAGTCCGGCCGGGCTGTTCCATCCGGAGCAAGCGACCGCTTAGTATGCGACCGACCGCTCGGTACGGACGGAGGCTCGACGGATGCAGGCATGGCGAGTGCACGAGAACGGCGAACCCGGCGCGGTGATGCGCCGCGAGGAGGCGGACGTCCCCGAGCCCGGGCCCGGCCAGGTCCTCCTCAGGGTCCGCGCCGCCAACGTCAACTTCCCCGACGCGCTGCTCTGCCGCGGCCACTACCAGATCCGCCCCCCGCTGCCCTTCACCCCCGGCGTCGAGATCTGCGGCGAGACCGAGGACGGCCGCCGCGTCATCGCCACCGCCGCCCTCCCGCACGGCGGCTTCGCCGACCACGCCCTCGCCGACGCCGCGGCCCTGCTCCCGGCCCCCGACGCCCTCGACGACGCCGAGGCCGCCGCCCTCCACATCGGCTACCAGACCGGCTGGTTCGGCCTCCACCGGCGCGCCGCCCTCCGGGAGGGCGAGACCCTCCTGGTGCACGCTGCCGCGGGAGGCGTCGGCAGCGCCGCGGTCCAGCTCGGCAAGGCCGCGGGCGCCACCGTCATCGGCGTGGCCGGCGGCCCCGCCAAGGCCGCGGTCGCCCGCGCCCTCGGCTGCGACGTCGTGATCGACCGCCGCTCCGAGGACGTCGTCGCCGCCGTCAAGGCCGCCACCGGCGGCCGCGGCGCCGACGTGATCTACGACCCCGTCGGCGGAGAGGCGTACCAGCAGTCCGCCAAGTGCGTCGCCTTCGAGGGCCGGATCGTCGTCGTCGGCTTCGCGAGCGGCACCATCCCCGCACCCGCCCTCAACCACGCCCTGGTGAAGAACTACGCGATCCTCGGCCTCCACTGGGGCCTGTACGCCCAGCGCGACCCGGCCGCCGTCCTCCAGTGCCACGAGACCCTCACCGCGCTCGCCGCCAAGGGGATCGTCAAGCCGCTCGTCGCGGAGCGCGTCCCCTTCGCCGGAGCGGCCGACGCCGTCCAGCGCGTCGCCGACGGCACCACCACCGGCCGCCTCGTCGTCCTCCCGGAAGGAGCCCGCGCATGACCGACGCCGCCGCACTCCAGGCGCGCACCCGGGCGCTGCTCGCCGCGCACCCGCCCGCCACCACCGACCGGCTCGCCTTCCTCCGCGCCCGCTTCGACGCCGGCCTCGCCTGGGTGCACTACCCCGCCGGCCTCGGCGGCCTCGACGCCCCCCGCTCCCTCCAGGCCGTCGTCGACGCCGAACTCGCCGCCGCCGGCGCCCCCGACAACGACCCCCGCCGCATCGGCATCGGCCTCGGCATGGCCGCCCCCACCCTCCTCGCGTACGGCTCCGACGAGGTCAGGTCCCGCTTCCTCCGGCCCCTGTGGACCGGCGAGGAGGTCTGGTGCCAGCTCTTCAGCGAGCCCGGCGCGGGCTCGGACCTCGCCGCCCTCGGCACCCGCGCCGTCCGCGACGAGGCCACCGGCGACTGGATCGTCGACGGACAGAAGGTGTGGACCTCCAGCGCCCACACCGCCCGCTGGGCCATCCTCATCGCCCGCACCGACCCCGGCCTGCCCAAGCACCGGGGCATCACCTACTTCGTCTGCGACATGACCGACCCCGGCGTCGAGGTCCGGCCGCTCCGCCAGATCACCGGCGAGGCCGAGTTCAACGAGGTCTTCCTCACCGGAGTCCGCATCCCCGATGCCCACCGCCTCGGCGAGGCCGGTGACGGCTGGCGGGTCGCCCAGACCACCCTCATGAACGAGCGGGTCTCCATCGGCGGCGCCCGCGTCCCCCGCGAGGGCGGCATGATCGGCAAGGCCGCGGCCGTCTGGCGCGACCGCCCCGGCCTGCGCACCCACGCCCTGCACCGCCGGCTCCTCGATCTCTGGGTCGACGCCGAGGTCGCCCGGCTCACCGGCGAGCGGCTGCGCCAGCAGCTCGTCGCCGGCCAGCCCGGCCCCGAGGGCAGCGCCATGAAGCTCGGCTTCGCCCGCCTCAACCAGGCCATCAGCGGCCTGGAGGTCGAACTCCTCGCCGAGGACGGCCTGGCGTACGACGACTGGACCATGCGCCGGCCCGAGCTGGTCGACTTCACCGGGCGCGAGGCGGGCTACCGCTACCTGCGCTCCAAGGGCAACTCGATCGAGGGCGGCACCACCGAGGTGCTCCTCAACATCGTCGCCGAGCGGGTCCTCGGACTGCCGCCGGAGCCCCGCAACGACAAGGACGTCCCCTGGAAGGACCTCGCCCGATGAGCCACGAGCCGGACCTCCTCTACTCCGACACCGAGGACGCCCTGCGGGACGCCGTCCGCTCCCTGCTCACCGACCGGGCCGGCCACCAGGCCGTCCTCGACCGGATCGAGACCGGCGACCCGTACCCCGCCGGCCTCTGGCCGGCCCTCGCCGCCGGTATCGGCGCCGCCGGGCTGCTCGTCCCCGAGAAGCTGGGCGGCCAGGGCGCGGGCCACCGGGAGGCCGCGGTGGTCCTGGAGGAGCTGGGCCGGGCGGTCACCCCTGCCCCGTACCTCACCGGCGCGGTGATCGCGACCGAGACCCTGCTCGCGCTCGCCGCCGCGGACGGCCCGGCCGCCGGACTCCTCGCCGAGTCGGCGGCGGGCGGGCGCACCGTCGTCCTGGCCGTCCCCTTCACCGCGGCCCCCCGCACAGCCGGCGCCGCCTTCGGGACGGCCGGCCCCGCCCGGGCCGTCGCCGACGCGGCCGTCGCCGACGTGTTCCTCGTGCCCCGGCCCGACGGCCTGTACGCCGTGCCCGCCGCCGAGGCCACGATCACCCCCGTCACCCCGCTCGACCTCACCCGCCCGCTCGCCGTCGTCGACACGGGCACGGCGGCCGGCACCCTCCTGGCGGGGGCCGACGAGGCGCGCGCGGCGGTGCGGCGCGGCCTGCTCGCCGGGGCGGGCCTGCTCGCCTCCGAACAGCTCGGGCTCGCCGAGTGGTGCCTGGAGGAGACCGTCCGGCACACCAAGGAGCGGTTCCAGTTCAACCGGCCGATCGGCTCCTTCCAGGCCCTCAAGCACCGCATGGCCCACCTCTGGCTGGACCTCGTCGGCGCCCGCGCGGCGGCCCGCGCCGCGGCCGACGCGCTCGCCGCCGGAGCCGCCGACGCCGAACTGACGGTGTCCGTCGCCCAGGCGTACTGCTCCGGCGTCGCCGTCCGCGCGGCCGAGGAGTGCGTCCAGCTGCACGGCGGGATCGGCATGACCTGGGAGCACCCGGCCCACCTGGCGCTCAAGCGCGCCAAGGCCGACCAGCTCGCCCTGGGCTCCACCGGCCACCACCAGGACGTCGTCGCCGCCCTGGCGGACCTCCCGGCCCCGGCCTGACACGGCCGCGGGACCCACCCCGACGGCCGGGGGCGCCCCAAGCCCCCGGCCACGTCACCGCCACGTCGCCTCCTCCGTCACCGCCCCGCCGCCGGTCACCGCGTCGCCGGTCGCCGGTCGCCGGTCACCGCGTCACCGACTGCGCGGCCCCGCCGGTGGGTCACCGCCGGCGGGTCCCCGCCCCCGTGCCCCGCCCCGCTCCGCCGCTCCGTCACCGCCCCGTCGCGGCCCCGCCCTCCGGCGCCCGCCGCGCGTAACAGAACAGGTGCTCCTCCGGCTCCCCTCCCGGCACCTCGGGCCGGAACACCGACAGCTCGTGGTGGAGCACCTCCAGACCGCACTCCTCCCGCAGCAGCCCCAGGTACGCCTCGGCGGAGAAGCTGGAGACCCGGGCCCGGCGCCCCATCCAGGTGATCTCCAGCCCCTCGACGTCGGCCGGCACCGTCGCCGACACCAGCAGTCCGCCCGGCACCAGCCAGGACGCCATCCGCCGCAACGCCCCGATCTGCTCCTTCCGCTCCATCATCAGCAGCGGGAAGAAGGAACACACCGCGTCGTACCCCTCCTCCGGCGGCGTGTGGTCACGGACGTCCCCCTGCTCGAACCGCGCCCCCGGCACCTGCGCCCGGGCCAGCTCCACCATCGCCCCGGAGACGTCGACCCCGGTCACCTCGTGCCCCGCCGCGGCGAGCAGCGCCGCCACCGGCCGCCCCGTACCGCTCCCGGCGTCCAGGACCCGCGAGCCGGGGGAGAGCCGGCCTGTCAGCCACTCCACCGCCGCCAGCTGCGCGGGCAGCCGCCCGAAGGCCCGCTCGTACGCGATCCCCACCCCGTCGAAGAGCGCGGCGGCCCCCAGCACGCCGTCGCCCGCTCCCGGCACACCCTCCCCGCCGTCCCGCTCCGCCGCGGGGGTCCGCTCCTCGTGCGTGTCGCTCATCGTCGCTCCCGGTGTCGTGGACGTCCGGGGCGGCCTACCCCACCTGGGGCTCCTTCGCACCCGTGCTGTTTAATTGCACATTGCTCGCAACAACAGTTGATCTTCAAAAAGGGGTGTGGACCCGATGGCCGCCCGATCCGTCCGCCGCGCGACCGCCGCGATAGCCACGGGGGCGTTCGCCCTCACCGCCGCGGCCTGCACGAACCCCGGCGCCGACACCGCCGGCGCCGGCGGGCCCAAGGACTCCGCGGTCGTCGGCATCGCCTACGAGCCCGACACCCTCAGCCCGCTCCTCGGCTACGGCAAGGACGGCAACTCCAAGATCTTCGACGGGCTCCTCGCCTTCGACGCCGACATGAAGCTCACGCCGGCCCTCGCCCGCGAGCTCCCGCACATCAGCGACGGCGGACTGACCTACACGTACACCCTCCGCGACGACGTCGCCTTCAGCGACGGGGCCCCCTTCACCGCCAAGGACGTCGTCTTCACCTACCGGACGATCCTCGACCCGAAGACCAACAACCCCTCCCGCACCGAACTCGACGCCCTCAAGAGCGTCGAGGCCGTCGGCGACGACACCGTGGTCTTCCGCCTCAAGTACCCCTACGCGCCCTTCGCCGAGCGCACCGTCCACGCCATCGCCCCCGAGCACGTCGCCGGCAAGCAGGACGTCAACAACGGCGCCTTCACCACCAGCCCCATCGGCACCGGCCCCTACGTCCTCACCGGCTGGTCCAAGGGCGAGAAGCTCAGCTTCAAGGCCAACCCGAAGTACTGGAACGGCGCCCCCGCGGTGAAGAAGTTCACCATGGCGATCATCAAGGACGACGACGTCCGCGCCACCCGCCTGCGCGCCGGCGACCTCGACGGCGCCATCCTCCCGCCCAACCTCGCCGCCGGCTTCGGCGACGACAAGGCCAAGCGGACCTACGCGGCCAAGACGTACGACTACCGCACGGTCACCCTCCCCACCCACAACCCCGTCACCGGCGACACCGCCGTCCGCCGCGCCCTCGACGTCGCCGTCGACCGCCAGACCATGGTCGACAAGATCCTCGAAGGCGCCGGCAAGCCCGCCTACGGCCCCGTCCCCACCGACAGCCCCTGGTTCGCGAAGGGCACCGAGCGACGCCACGACCTCGCCGGCGCCCAGAAGATCCTCGACGAGGCCGGCTGGAAGCCCGGCGCCGACGGCGTCCGCGTCAAGAACGGCGTCCGCGCCTCCTTCCCGCTCTGGTACCTCTCCGGCGACAAGCTCCGCCAGGACCACGCCCTCGCCTACGCCTCCGACGCCCGCAAGGCCGGCATCGAGATCAAGACCCAGGCCGGCACCTGGGAGGTCATCGAGCCCCGCATGAAGACCGACGCCGTCCTCGCCGGCGGCGGCTCCCCCGGCGACCCCGACTTCGACCAGTACCTCCTGCTCAAGTCCACCCTCGCCGGCGACGGCTTCAACAACATGGCCTGGTACGACAACAAGGCCGTCGACCGCGCCCTGGAGGAAGGCCGCCGCACGAACGACGAGCCCCGCCGCAAGGCCGCGTACGACACCGTCCAGCGCGAACTCGCCAAGAACCCCGGCTACACCTTCCTCACCCACATCGACCACCTCTACGTCGTGAACGACGCCTGGGACTCCGACGCCAAGGGCGCCCCCCTCACCACCCAGATCGAGCCCCACGACCACGGCCTCGCCGCCGGCCCCTGGTGGAACGCCGAAGCCTGGAAGCCCAAGAAGACCGGAGACACGAAGAAGTGAGCCGCCGCCTCCCCTGGGGGGCCATGGCCCGGATGACGGGACGGCGCGCCCTGGCCGCCGTCCCCGTCCTCCTCGGCGTCACCCTCGCCGTCTTCGCGGTCGCCGAAGCCTCCCCCTTCGACCCCGTCAAGGCGTACGCCGGCACCGCCGGCCTCACCGCCTCGCAGGAGAACCTCGACCAGCTCCGCCACAACCTCGGCGTCGACCAGCCCCTCCTCACCCGCTGGTGGGAGTGGCTCACCTCGGCCGTCACCGGCGACCTCGGCGACTCCGCCGTCATGCGCCGCCCCGTCGCCGACGTCGTCACCGAACGCCTCGGCTGGTCCGTCCTCCTCGCCGCCACCGCCTTCCTCGTCGCCATCGCGCTCGGCACCCTCCTCGGCGTCCTCGCCGGCCGCCGCCGCGGCGGCCTCCTCGACCGGACCGTCAGCGCCCTCGCGTACACCCTGGAAGCCGCACCCGCCTTCTGGCTTGGCCTCCTCGCCATCTGGTTCTTCGCGCTCCAGCTCGGCGTCCTGCCCGCCGGCGGCCTCACCGACACCGCGAGCGACACCGTGACCTTCGACCAGGTCGCCCGCCACCTCGTCCTCCCCGCCCTCGTCCTCGGCCTCTCCCAGCTGCCGTGGTTCTTCCTGTACGTCCGCCAGGGCGTCGGCGACGCCCTCGACGAGGACCCGGTGCGCGGCGCCCGCGCCCGCGGCCTCGCCGAGCGGACCGTCCTCACCGGCCACGCCCTGCGCTCCGGCATGCTCCCGATGCTCACCCTCATCGGCTCCCGCGTCCCCGAACTGATCACCGGAGCCCTCCTCGTGGAGACCGTCTTCAGCTGGCCCGGCATCGCCGCCGCCACCGTCCAGGCCGCCACCGCCGTCGACTTCCCGCTGCTCGCCGCACTCACCGTGCTCGCCACCGCGGCCGTCCTCCTCGGCAACCTCCTCTCCGACCTCCTGTACGGCCTCGCCGACCCGAGGGTGGGCTTCGATGGCTGACCCCCGCACCCACCGCCTGCGCCTGTGGACCTCCGCGCTCGTCGTCGGAGCCGTCGTCCTCGCCGTCCTCCTCGTCCCCCCGCTCGTCCAGCTCGACGAACAGGCCGTCGACCTCTCCCAGAAGCTCCTCCCGCCCTCCTGGGACCACCCCTTCGGCACCGACGACGTCGGCCGCGACCTCCTCCTGCGCTGCGTCTACGGCCTGCGGATCTCCCTCCTCGTCGGCCTCGTCGCCGCCCTCGTCGCCACCGTCCTCGGCACCGCCGTCGGCGCCGCCGCGGGCGCCCTCGGCGGCTGGACCGACCGCACCCTCATGCGCCTCGTCGACGCCTTCTCCTCCGTGCCGCACCTCCTCCTCGGCATCTTCGTCGTCGCCCTCTTCCGCCCCGGCGTCTGGCCCGTCATCGCCTCCGTCGCGGTCACCCACTGGCTCTCCACCGCCCGCATCGTCCGCTCCGAAGTCCTCTCCCTCCGCTCCCGCCCCCACATCGAGGCCGCCATCTCCGGCGGCGCATCCCGCCGCCGCGTCGCCACCCGCCACCTGCTCCCCGCGGTCCTCCCGCAGGCCGGCCTCGCCGCCGTCCTGATGGTCCCGCACGCCATGTGGCACGAGTCCGCCCTCTCCTTCCTCGGCCTCGGCCTCCCCAGCCACCAGGCCAGCCTCGGCAACCTCGTCCAGTCCGCCCGCTCCTCCCTCCTCGCCGGCGACTGGTGGCCCACCCTCTTCCCCGGCCTCTTCCTCATCCTCCCCACCCTCGCCATAGCCGGCCTGGCCGGCGTCTGGCGCGACCGCCTCAACCCCCGCCGCCGATCGGAGCTCATGCTGTGAACGCCCGCGTCGCGCGCGCCCTCGACGCCGTCACCGCCGAACGGGCCGAGGACGCGCTGCTCAGCGTCCGGGGGCTCACCGTCCGCTTCCGCCTCCGCGGCGGCAAGCAGGTCGCGGCCGTCACCGACGCCGACTTCGACCTGGCACCGGGGGAGTGCCTGGCCCTCGTCGGAGAGTCCGGCTGCGGCAAGTCCGTCCTCGCCTCCGCCCTCCTCGGCCTGCTCCCCTCCAACGCCGACACCAGCGGCACCGCCCTCGTCGGCGGCACGGACCTGCTCGCCGCCGGCGAGAAGACCCTCGCCCGCTCGGTACGCGGCCGGCGCGTCGGCCTCGTCCCCCAGAGCCCCGCCGCCCACCTCACCCCGGTCCGCACCGTCCGCGCGCACCTGGAGGAGACCGTCCGGGCCCTCACCGGCACCCCGCGCGCCGGCCGCCGCAAGGCCGCCGAGGACGCCGCCGACCGCGCCGCCTTCCCCGCCACCCACCTCGACGCCTACCCGCACGAGCTCTCCGGCGGCCTCGCCCAGCGCGCCGCCACCGCCCTCGCCCTCATCGGCGACGCCCCGCTCCTGCTCGCCGACGAACCCACCACCGGCCTCGACCGCGACCTCGTCGAGCGCACCGCCGACGAGCTGCGCCGCCACGCCGACGACGGCCGCGGACTTCTCCTCATCACCCACGACCTGACCGCGGCCGCCCGCATCGCCGACCGCGTCGCCGTCATGTACGCCGGACGGATCGTCGAGATCGCCCCCGCCCACCGCTTCTTCGGCACCGCGGGCCCCGACCACCCCTACGCCCGCGGCCTCCTCGACGCCCTCCCCGAGCGGGCCTTCACCCCCATCCCCGGCATGCCGCCCGAACTCTCCGACCTCCCCGAGGGCTGCGCCTTCGCCCCGCGCTGCCCCCGCGCCACCGACCTCTGCGCCACCGCCCCGGCCCTCCACGCCGGCGTGGCCTGCCACCACCCGGAGCGGCCCCGTGCTTGAACTCGACTCCGTCACCGCCGGCTACGAGCCGCGCGAGCCGGTCTTCCGCGGCGCCTCCCTCACCCTCGCCCCCGGCGAGGCCGTCGGCCTCCTCGGCCCCAGCGGCTGCGGCAAGTCCACCCTCGCCCGCGTCGCGGCCCTCCTCCACCGGCCCGACGCCGGCCGGCTCGTCCTCGACGGCACCGAGATCACCGCCTGGCGCCATCGCGCCCCGCGCGAGCACCGCACCGCCGTCGGCGTCGTCTTCCAGCAGCCCCGCACCGCCGCCGACCCCCGCCTCACCCTCGCCGACCTCATCGCCGAACCGCTGCGCGCCACCGGCCGCAAGGCCGAGGCGGCCGGGCGGGTCGCCGAGCTCGCCCCCGCCGTCGGCCTCACCCCCGAACTCCTCACCCGCCGCCCCCACGCGGTCAGCGACGGCCAGCTCCAGCGCGCCTGCCTCGCCCGCGCCCTCACCCTCCGCCCCCGCTGGCTCGTCTGCGACGAGATGACCGCCATGCTCGACGCCTCCACCACGGCCGCCCTGGTCGCCGCCGTGGAGTCCTACCGCGAGGAGACCGGCGCCGGCCTCCTCGCCGTCGGCCACGACCGCGTCCTCCTGAACCGCTGGTGCGACCGTACGGTGGAGTGGAAGGACTGCCTGCCGCCCGAGGAGACCCCGTGACCCGAGCCTGGACCCGCGCCACCGCCGACGACCCCCTCGACGGCCTGCGGGACCTGCTCGCCGCCGCCGACTGCGGCTACGAACCGCGGGACGGGTACGAGGACCACTGCTGGCTCCTCACCCCGCTCCACGACGACACCGGCGCGCGGCACCGCTGGCACGACGTCCTGGCCCGGGCGGGCCACCGCCTCGCCGACCGGCCCGGCACCTTCTCGTACCTCACCTTCGAAGGCGTCGAGGGCGCCGACGCCCTCGACGGCGTCCACGGCGGCGAGATCGACCGCGCCACCCTCACCGCCCTCGTCCCCCACCTCGCCCGCCACAGCGCCGCCGGCGAGGACACCCCGTGCGGCGCCGCCCAGGCCCCCGTCACGGCCGCCCCCGGCGTCCCCCTCACCGACGACCCCGGCACCCGCCCGGTCCGCACCCGCCCCGAGCCCGGCCCCCTCGCCTGGCGCGGCCGGCTCGCCGACGCCCCCGCCCACCACGACGCCGTCCCCCTCTTCTCCTTCCCCGCCACCTGGTGGGCCGCCGACGGCAGCTGGCTGGTCCTGACCGACATCGACCTGAGCGCCACCGAGGTGTTCGGCAGCCGCGCCCTGATCGCGGACCTCCTCGCCGATCCGGAGCTGGAAGCGGTCCGCGCCCCCACCCTCGCGGAGACCCTGGGCCGCTGATCCACTCGGATCTCACCCGTATGGCCGCCCCGCCGTTCCCTCGGACGGACCGCCCATTCCGCCACACTGTCCGCCGAACGCCGCAATTCCGGTGCGGCAGAAGAAGGACGTGAGAGCGATGGCCGTTTCCGTTTCCGTCGTGGTGCTGCTCCTCGTACTGACCGTGATCTTCCTGCGCAGCGGCGGCCTCAAGGTCACCCACGCCGTCGTCTGCGCCCTGCTCGGCTTCTTCCTGGCCGGCACGAGCATGGCCCCCACCATCCAGAACGGCGTGGCCGCCACCGCCGAGGTCGTCTCGAGCCTTCGCCCGTGACCACCCGCCGGCCGCGGAGGCGCGCCACGGCCCTGGCGGTGGCCGCGGTGGCGGTCCTGTCCTGGGGCGAGTGGATGCACTGGCGCTGGTCCCGCACGCTCGTGGGCGACGCCGGGGGTACGAGGGAGGCGGTGGTGGTCCTGGGCTACCGGAACCCCCGTCCGAAGGCGAACCTCGTCAACCGCTGGCGGGTCCGCGCCGGAATCCGCTCCCTCACCCCGGGCGAGCCGCACCGCACCCGCCTGATCCTCAGCGGCGGCGCGGTCGGCGGCGACACCGCGGAGGCCCGGCTGATGGCCGACTACGCGACGACCGGGCTGGCCTTCGACGGCACCCTCGTCATCGAGGACCGGTCCACCACGACGTGGGAGAACGTCACGAACGTGATCCCCCTCCTTGAGGACGCGGACCGCATCAAGATCGCCTCCCAGCCGGCGCACGCCCTCAAGGCACGCGTCTATCTGCGCCGCCAACGCCCCGACCTCGCCGCCCGCCTGGTCCGCGCGGACGACTACCGCCCCGGCGAGTGGACGGCCGTCATACCCCTCCTGGCCCTCTACGGCCTGTGGACCCTCCGCGGCCTCCGGCCCGACAGGACCAGGGTTGACACGGGATTGACGGATCCGTAGTGTTCTCCGAGTTGTCCGACGTGAGCACCGGCCCCGGCCGGCCCCGGACAGCGATTCCGC
>NZ_JBHVRX010000048.1:0-48904 GCF_042885515.1 Streptomyces sp. NPDC058052
TTCTCGCCGTCGATGATCCGCCGCTTGAGGCGCTCCTCCAGCGGCAGCGCGGCCAGCTCCTCGGCCTTGCCGGCCTTCAGGGACTTGGTGGTGGCGCCCTCGAAGAGGGCCATCAGCTTCTGCAGCGGGTCGTAGCCCTCGGCACGCCGGTCGTAGATCAGGTCGAGGGCGGTGGTGACCTGCTCCTCGTCGAAGCGGGCGATCGGCAGGATCTTCGAGGCGTGCACGATCGCCGAGTCCAGGCCGGCCTTGACGCACTCGTCGAGGAAGACCGAGTTGAGCAGGATCCGGGCGGCCGGGTTGAGACCGAAGGAGATGTTCGACAGACCCAGCGTCGTCTGCACCTCGGGGTGGCGGCGCTTGAGCTCGCGGATCGCCTCGATCGTGGCGATGCCGTCCTTGCGGGACTCCTCCTGGCCGGTGCAGATGGTGAAGGTCAGCGTGTCGATGAGGATGTCCGACTCGTGGATGCCCCAGTTGCCCGTCAGATCCGCGATCAGCCGCTGGGCGATGGCGACCTTGTGCTCGACGGTCCGGGCCTGGCCCTCCTCGTCGATGGTCAGGGCGATCAGCGCGGCACCGTGCTCCCGGGCGAGCCGGGTGACCTTCGCGAAGCGGGACTCCGGACCGTCGCCGTCCTCGTAGTTGACCGAGTTGATGACCGCGCGGCCGCCCAGCTTCTCCAGCCCGGCGCGCAGAACGCCGACCTCGGTGGAGTCCAGCACGATCGGAAGGGTGGAGGCGGTGGCGAAACGGCCGGCCAGCTCCTCCATGTCCGCGACACCGTCCCGGCCCACATAGTCCACACACAGGTCCAGCATGTGCGCGCCCTCACGGATCTGGTCCCGCGCCATCTCCACACAGTCGTCCCAGCGGCCCTCCAGCATGGCCTCGCGGAACTTCTTCGACCCGTTCGCGTTCGTCCGCTCGCCGATCGCCAGGTACGACGTGTCCTGCCGGAACGGCACGGTCTGGTAGAGCGAGGCGGCACCGGGCTCGGGGCGCGGGTCGCGCGGGCTGGGCGTGAGGTCGCGGACGCGCTCGACGACCTGGCGCAGGTGCTCGGGGGTGGTGCCGCAGCAGCCGCCGACGAGGGAGAGGCCGTACTCGCGGACGAAGGTCTCCTGGGCGTCGGCGAGCTCGGCCGCGGAGAGCGGGTAGTGGGCGCCGTCGGAGGTGAGGACCGGCAGACCGGCGTTGGGCATGACCGACAGCGGGATCCGTGCGTGCCGGGCGAGGTAGCGGAGGTGCTCGCTCATCTCGGCGGGGCCGGTGGCGCAGTTCAGGCCGATCATGTCGATGCCGAGCGGCTCCAGGGCCGTCAGGGCGGCGCCGATCTCGGAGCCCAGGAGCATCGTGCCGGTGGTCTCCACGGTGACGGAGACGATGAGGGGCACGTCGGCGCCGAGCGCCTCCAGGGCGCGGCGGGCGCCGATGACGGACGCCTTGGTCTGGAGCAGGTCCTGGGTGGTCTCGACGATGAGCGCGTCGGAGCCGCCGGCGAGGAGGCCCTCGGCGTTCTGCTGGTAGGCGTCGCGCAGGACGGTGTAGGGGGCGTGGCCGAGGGTCGGGAGCTTGGTGCCGGGGCCGATGGAGCCGAGCACCCAGCGCTGGCGGCCGTCGGCGGCGGTGAACTCGTCGGCGACCTCGCGGGCGACGCGGGCGCCGGCCTCGGAGAGCTCGTGGACGCGGTGGGCGATGTCGTACTCGCCGAGGGCCGCGTGGTTGGCGCCGAAGGTGTTGGTCTCGACGCAGTCGACACCGGCGGCGAAGTACTCGCGGTGGACGGAGGCGACGATGTCGGGCCGGGTGAGGCTGAGGATCTCGTTGCAGCCTTCGAGGTTCTCGAAGTCCTCGAGGGTGGGCTCCTGGGCCTGGAGCATGGTGCCCATGGCTCCGTCGGCGACGACGACGCGACTGGCGAGTGCCTCGCGGAGGGCGGCGGCGCGGCTCCGGCTGTCGGCGGAGACGGAAGGGGTAGGCGACGAGGCCATGAAGGAGCTCCCTGGGATGCGACGGCTGTCGGCTTTGCACCCTGGGCACAGGGTGCACGGGCTCAGCGTAACCGCGGATCGACCGGGGCGGACACGGCGTCCCACGTGGCGGACGGCATCCTTTGTGCGAGGACTCCCGGTACGGCCCCTTCTTCGAGGACACTGTCAGGTGCGAGGCAAGGTCGGCATCGACCGATAGTGTTCAGCATTGTCGAACGTCGGTATCTGTGCGTACGTGAGGGAGAAGGGCCGGGCGATGGCGAAGAACATCCAGTCGCTTGAACGGGCGGCGGCGATGCTGCGACTGCTCGCGGGTGGCGAGCGCCGGCTCGGACTGTCCGACATCGCGTCCTCGCTCGGACTGGCCAAGGGCACCGCCCACGGCATCCTGCGCACCCTCCAGGCGGAGGGCTTCGTGGAGCAGGACGCCCCCTCGGGCCGGTACCAGCTGGGCGCCGAGCTGCTGCGTCTGGGCAACAGCTATCTGGACGTGCACGAGCTGCGGGCGCGGGCGCTGGTGTGGACGGACGACCTGGCGCGGTCCAGCGGGGAGAGCGTGCACCTGGGAGTGCTGCACCAGTCGGGCGTACTGATCGTCCACCACGTCTTCCGGCCGGACGACAGCCGGCAGGTCCTGGAGGTGGGGGCGATGCAGCCGCTGCACTCCACGGCGCTGGGCAAGGTGCTGTCGGCGTACGACCCGGTCGCGCACAGCCAGGCCGTGGAGGTGGAGCGGGAGCCGTTCACGCCGCGCACGGTCACCGGCCTGGAGGACTTCGAGGCGCTGCTCGACATGACGCGGGCGCGCGGCTGGGCGGCGGACGAGGAGGAGACCTGGGAGGGCGTGGCCTCGGTGGCGGCGCCGATCCACGACCGGCGCCGGATGCCGGTGGGGGCCGTGGCGGTCACCGGGGCGGTGGAGCGGGTCTGCCCGGCCGGCGAGCTGCGCCCGGAGCTGGTGGCGGCGGTGCGGGACTGCGCCCGGGCGGTCTCCCGGGACCTGGGGGCGGGCCGCTTCTGAGCCCGCGCCGCGGGGGCCGGTGAGCCGGTCCGCACGGAGAGCGAACCCGTCGGTAACGATCGCGTTATCGGCGGGTCTTTCGTTTCCCAGACCCTTGACGCGCTGTTAACCCCGGGGCAAAACTTCCGTTCATCGGTCGGCATTGTCGAACACCTACCGGCAATACGCGTTAGAGTGTGGCAGTGCCAAGGGCCGTGGACGCCCTCACACGAGGGCGCGGACCACCGGCGAGATCCGGGGTCCGCCATCCCCTGGACGAAGGACAAAGGAGTCGCGGGTGTCCAGCTCCGACATCTTCCTCGGCGAGACCATCGGTACCGCCGTACTCATTCTTCTCGGCGGCGGCGTGTGCGCCGCCGTGACGCTCAAGAGCTCCAAGGCCCGTGGCGCGGGCTGGCTCGCGATCACCTTCGGGTGGGGCTTCGCCGTCATGACGGCGGTCTACATGACCGCTTCCCTCTCCGGCGCCCATCTGAACCCCGCCGTCACCGTCGGCATCGCCGTCAAGGACGGCGAGTGGGGCGACGTGCCCGTCTACATCGCCGGCCAGATGCTCGGCGCGATGATCGGCGCCGCCCTGGTCTGGGTCGCCTACTACGGCCAGTTCCTCGCCCACCTCACCGACCCGGAGACGGTCGGCGAGAAGCCCGCCGAGGGCCCCGGCCCCGTGCTCGGCATCTTCTCCACGGGACCCGAGATCCGGAACACCTGGCAGAACCTCGCCACCGAGATCATCGGCACCGTCGTGCTCGTCCTCGCCGTGCTCACCCAGGGCCTCAACGACAGCGGCAAGGGCCTCGGCGTCCTGGGCGCCCTCATCACGGCCTTCGTCGTGGTCTCGATCGGCCTCTCGCTCGGCGGCCCGACCGGTTACGCGATCAACCCGGCGCGCGACCTCGGCCCGCGCCTCGTGCACGCCCTGCTCCCGCTGCCGAACAAGGGCGGCTCCGACTGGAGCTACGCCTGGATCCCGGTCGCCGGTCCGCTGATCGGTGGAGCGCTCGCCGCGGGTATCTACAACATCGCGTTCGCCTGAGCCGTAGAACAGCACCAGAGCCCCGAGCCGTCCTTCCCAGACTTTCCCAGGAGCACACCGTGACCGACGCCCACACCGCCGGCCCGTTCATCGCCGCCATCGACCAGGGCACCACCTCGTCCCGCTGCATCGTCTTCGACAAGGACGGCCGGATCGTCTCGGTCGACCAGAAGGAGCACGAGCAGATCTTCCCGAAGCCGGGCTGGGTCGAGCACGACGCCACCGAGATCTGGACCAACGTCCAGGAGGTCGTCGCCGGCGCCATCGTCAAGGCCGGCATCACCGCCGCCGACGTCAAGGCCATCGGCATCACCAACCAGCGCGAGACCACGCTGATGTGGGACAAGAACACCGGCGAGCCCGTGCACAACGCGCTCGTCTGGCAGGACACCCGCACCGACGCCCTCTGCAAGGAGCTCGGCCGCAACGTCGGCCAGGACCGCTTCCGCCGCGAGACCGGCCTCCCGCTCGCCTCCTACTTCTCCGGCCCGAAGGTCCGCTGGCTGCTCGACAACGTCGAGGGCCTGCGCGAGCGCGCCGAGCGCGGCGACATCCTCTTCGGCACCATGGACTCCTGGGTCATCTGGAACCTCACCGGCGGCACCGAGGGCGGCGTCCACGTCACCGACGTCACCAACGCCTCCCGCACCCTCCTGATGAACCTGCACGAGATGGCCTGGGACGAGCGCATCCTCCAGTCGATCGACATCCCGGCCGCCGTCCTCCCCGAGATCCGCTCCTCCGCCGAGGTGTACGGCGCGGTCAAGGGCGGCGTCCTCGACGGCGTCCCGGTCGCCTCGGCGCTCGGCGACCAGCAGGCCGCCCTCTTCGGCCAGACCTGTTTCGCCGAGGGCGAGGCCAAGTCGACGTACGGCACCGGCACCTTCATGCTGATGAACACCGGCGACAAGATCATCAACTCCTACAGCGGCCTGCTGACCACGGTCGGCTACCAGATCGGCGACGCCAAGCCGGTCTACGCCCTGGAGGGCTCCATCGCCGTCACCGGCTCGCTCGTCCAGTGGATGCGCGACCAGATGGGCCTGATCAAGTCCGCGGCCGAGATCGAGACCCTGGCCTCCTCCGTCGAGGACAACGGCGGCGCCTACTTCGTGCCCGCCTTCTCCGGCCTCTTCGCCCCGTACTGGCGCTCCGACGCCCGCGGTGTCATCGCCGGCCTCACCCGGTACGTCACCAAGGCGCACATCGCCCGTGCCGTCCTGGAGGCCACCGCCTGGCAGACCCGCGAGATCACCGACGCCATGACCAAGGACTCCGGCGTCGAGCTGACCGCGCTCAAGGTCGACGGCGGCATGACCTCCAACAACCTGCTGATGCAGACCCTCTCGGACTTCCTGGACGCCCCCGTGGTGCGCCCCATGGTCGCCGAGACCACCTGCCTCGGTGCCGCCTACGCCGCCGGCCTGGCCGTCGGCTTCTGGCCGGACACCGACGCGCTGCGCGCCAACTGGCGCCGTGCCGCGGAGTGGACCCCGCGCATGGACGCCGACAAGCGCGACAGCGAGTACAAGAACTGGCTCAAGGCCGTGGAGCGCTCCATGGGCTGGCTCGAAGAAGAGAAGTGACGAGGAGTAGACCGAGATGACCACCCCGCAGACCGTTCCCGCCCTCGGAACGCACCCGGCCGCCGGCTCGCTTCCGACCCGCGCCGAGACCAGAGAGCAGCTTGCCAAGGCGACGTACGACCTCCTGGTGATCGGCGGCGGCATCCTGGGCATCTCCACCGCCTGGCACGCCGCGCAGTCCGGTCTGCGGGTGGCCCTGGTGGACGCCGGCGACTTCGCCGGCGCCACCTCCTCGGCCTCCTCCAAGCTCCTCCACGGCGGCCTGCGCTACCTGCAGACCGGCGCCGTGAAGCTCGTCGCCGAGAACCACTTCGAGCGGCGCGCCGTCTCCCGGCAGGTCGCCCCCCACCTGTCCAACCCGCTCACCTTCTACCTGCCCGTCTACAAGGGCGGCCCGCACGGCGCCGCCAAGCTGGGCGCCGGCGTGTTCGCGTACTCCGCGCTCTCCGCCTTCGGTGACGGCGTCGGCCACCTCCTCTCCCCCGCCAAGGCGGCCCAGGACGTGCCCGAGCTGCGCACCGACAACCTCAAGGCCGTCGCCGTCTACGGCGACGACCAGATGAACGACGCCCGCATGGCGCTCATGACGGTCCGCGCGGCCGTCGACGCCGGCGCCGTCGTCCTCAACCACGCCGAGGTCACCGGGCTGCGCTTCACCAAGGGCCGGGTCACCGGCGCCGAGCTGCGGGACCGCATGTCCGGCGAGGAGTTCGGCGTCACCGCGCGGCTCGTCCTCAACGCCACCGGCCCGTGGGTGGACCACCTGCGCCGCATGGAGGACCCCAACGCGGCCCCCTCCATCCGCCTCTCCAAGGGCGCCCACCTGGTCCTCAAGCGGACCGCCCCGTGGAAGGCCGCGCTGGCCACCCCGATCGACAAGTACCGGATCACCTTCGCCCTCCCCTGGGAGGACATGCTCCTGCTCGGCACCACCGACGAGGAGTACGAGGGCGACCCGGGCGAGGTCGCGGTCACCGAGAAGGACACCGCCCAGATCCTGGACGAGGCCGCCTTCTCCATCCGCGACCAGCAGCTCGACCGCTCCCTCATCACCTACGCCTTCGCCGGCCTGCGGGTGCTCCCGGGCGGTCCCGGTGACACCTCCAAGGCCAAGCGCGAGACGGTCGTCACCGAGGGCCGCGGCGGGATGCTGTCGGTCGCCGGCGGCAAGTGGACCACCTTCCGCCACATCGGCCGCACCATCATGAAGAAGCTGGAGGCGCTCCCCGGCCACCCGCTGGGCGAGGACTACGAGTCGGTCTCCACGCTCCCGAAGCGGCTGCCGCTCCCGGGCATCGCCAACCCCAACGCGGTCGCCCACCGCCTGCTCGTCGACGGCCCGGCCCCCGGCCCCCGGATGGCCGCCGACACCGCCAAGCACCTGGCCACGCACTACGGTTCGCTCTCCTTCGACATCGCCCGGATGGCGAACGAGAACCCGGAGCTGGCCCGCCGGATCCACCCGGACGCGCCGGAGATCTGGGCCCAGGTCGCCTACGCCCGCGACCACGAGTGGGCCGAGACCGCCGACGACGTGCTGCGCCGCCGCACCACGCTGACCATCCGCGGCCTCGCCACCGACGGGATCCGCGCCGAGGTCGACGCGATGCTGCGCGCGAAGTAGTCCCCCGAACCGAGGGGCGGTCTTCTCCGGGGAGGGTGGAGGCCGCCCCTCGCGCATGCCCGCCGGCGGCGTGGTCCGCGTGGCGGCGTGGTCCGCGTGGCGGCGTGGTCCGCGTGGCGGCGTGTTCCGCGTGGCGGCGTGGCGGCGTGTTCCGCGCGTGGCGGCGTGTTCCGCGTGGCGGCGGGGGGGCTCCCGCGGCCCGGGCGCGTGCCACGCGGCCGCCACACCGCCGCAACACTCGGCGCGCAGAGTGGGGGCATGAAGTTTCAGGTGCTCTCGATCGTCCCCCACTCCCCGCACCCGCTCACCGGTGGACTTCTCTCGGCGGCCGACAGGCTGGAGCAGGTCGTGGCGCTCGGCGAGGCCGCCGAGCGGCTCGGCTTCGACGCGTACGCGATCGGCGAGCGGCACGCCGGTCCGTTCCTCTCCTCCGCGCCGACCGTGCTGCTCGCCGCGCTCGCCGCCCGCACCTCCCGGATCCGGCTCCTCACCGGCGTCACCGTGGTCGCGATCCTCGACCCGGTCCGGGTCGCCGAGGACTACGCCACCCTCGACCAGCTCTCCCGCGGCCGGCTCGAACTCGTCGTCGGCAAGGGCGCGGAGGCCGGCCACTTCGACCTCTTCGGCCTTGACGAGGAGCGGCAGTGGGAGCTCCAGAAGGAGAAGTACGAGCTCCTGCGCCGGCTCTGGACCGAGGAGGGCGTCGACTGGGAGGGCGGCTCCCGGCCGCCGCTGAGGAACGTCACCACGATCCCCCGGCCGTACGCCGGTCCGCCGAGGATCTGGCACGGCTCGGCCACCAGCCTGCACTCCCCCGAACTCGCCGCCCGCCACGGCGACCCGCTCTTCACCGCCAACGCGATCCAGCCCCGCGAGGCGTACGCGCGGCTGATCGCCCACTACCGCGAGCGGTTCGAGGCGTACGGGCACGACCCCGCGCACGCGCGCGTGGCGGCCGGTTCGGGCGGGCTGCTCATCGCGGACACCCCCGAGCAGGCCGTACGGCGGTACAAGGAGCTGTACGAGGCGAAGGTGGCGCAGAGCTTCCGGCCGCACCTGGAGGGCAGGGCCGGGTACAACACCCCCTTCCGCACCGTCGAGGAGGCGATCGCGGACGGTCCGCAGCTGATCGGCTCCCCCGAGCAGATCGCGGAGAAGATCCTCGGCTTCCACGCCGACTACGGCCATGACCTCCAGTCCGTGACGGTGGACGGTTTCGGACAGTCGACGGCCGAACAGACCGAGACCCTGGAACGGTTCGCCGAGGAGATAGCGCCGGTGCTCAGGAAGGAGGCGCCGAGCACGCTCTGGGAGGTGTGACGTGACCGTGTGCGGGGCCTCGTTCGTGGGTAGTCGATCAGCGCCGCACGGGTTCTCGGGCGAGTCCGGGGGCTGCGGACGGACGACCGGGAAGCCGTAAGGTTGCTCCGTACGACACGAACTTCGAAGAAGGAGGCGCTGGGTGATCGAGCTCGAGGGGGTACCCGAGCTGATCGACCCGGTCATGGTGGCCGCGTTCGAGGGCTGGAACGACGCCGGCGACGCCGCCTCCACCGCGGTCGCTCATCTGGACCGGGAATGGAAGGGCGAGGTCTTCGCGGCGCTCGACGCCGAGGACTACTACGACTTCCAGGTCAACCGTCCGACGGTGTTCCTGGAGAACGGCGTCCGGAAGATCACCTGGCCGACGACCCGGCTCTCCGTGGTCCGGATCGGCGGCGACAAGCCCCGCGACCTGGTTCTGGTCCGGGGCATCGAGCCCTCGATGCGCTGGCGCTCCTTCTGCAACGAGCTGCTGGGCTTCGCGCACGAGCTGGGCGTGGAGATGGTGGTGATCCTGGGCGCGCTGCTCGGCGACACCCCGCACACGCGTCCGGTTCCGGTCAGCGGCGTCACCTCCGACCCGGACCTGGCGCGGACGATGGACCTGGAGGAGACCCGGTACGAGGGGCCGACGGGCATCGTCGGGATCCTCCAGGAGGCGTGCACCCACGCGGGCGTGCCGGCGGTGAGCCTGTGGGCGGCCGTGCCGCACTACGTGTCGCAGCCGCCGAACCCGAAGGCGACGCTGGCGCTGCTGAACCGGCTGGAGGACCTGATCGGGCTGCGGATCCCGCTGGGCGAGCTGCCCGAGGACGCGCGGGCCTGGCAGCTGGGGGTGGACCAGCTGGCGGCGGAGGACAGCGAGGTCGCCGAGTATGTGCAGACGCTGGAGGAGGCCCGGGACACCGCGGAGCTCCCGGAGGCGTCGGGCGAGGCGATCGCGCGCGAGTTCGAGCGCTATCTGCGGCGGCGCGACCCGGGCGCGGGCCCGGCCGGCGGCGGTCCGGGGCTGGCGACGGAGAGCGGGGACACCTCGTACCTGCGGGATCCGGGCAGCGGCCGGACCCGCCCGCCCAAGCCGGAACAGCCCGGTCGGCCGGACCAGGCCGAGCAGGCCGAGCAGACCGAGCAGACCGAACCGGACGAGTCGGCCGCACAGGCGGAGGAGACCGGTCCGGCGGAGCAGGCCGAACAGGCCGGACAGCCGGGAACGGTCGAGCGGGCCGGACAGGCGGAGCCGCCGGAGACGTCCGGGGAGCCCGAGGCGGGCGAGGCGGGCGACGAGACGTAGGGCCGGGAACGGAGAGACGGAGAGGGAGGGGCGGCCGCGGCCGCCCCTCCCTCTCCGTCTCGTCCTGGGTTACAGCGCGACGCCGAGGAGCGCGTCAACCGTGCGGGAGACGAGTCCGGGGGCGGACTCGTCGGTGCCTCCGTCCGCCTCCTGGCGGGCGGCCCAGCGGTCGACCGCGGCGAGCGCGGCCGGGGCGTCGAGGTCGTCGGAGAGGGCCTCGCGGACCTCCTCGACCAGGGCGTCGGCGGACGGGCCGTCGGGCCGGGAGACCGCGGCGCGCCAGCGGTCGAGGCGGTCGACGGCGTCCTGGAGGACCTGGTCGGTCCACTCCCAGTCGGCGCGGTAGTGGTGGGCGAGGAGGGCGAGCCGGACGGCGGCCGGGTCGACGCCCTCGCGGCGGAGCGCGGAGACGAAGACCAGGTTGCCCTTGGACTTGGACATCTTCTCGCCGTGCAGGGCGACCATGCCGGCGTGGACGTACGCCTTGGCCATGGGGAACTCGCCGGTGAGGGCCTGGGCGTGCGAGGCGCCCATCTCGTGGTGCGGGAAGATCAGGTCGGATCCGCCGCCCTGCACGTCGAAGCCCATGCCGAGGTGGTCGAGGGCGATGGCGACGCACTCGATGTGCCAGCCGGGGCGGCCGGCGCCGAGGCTGCCGCCGTCCCAGCTGGGCTCGCCCTCGCGGGCGGCCATCCACAGCATCGGGTCGAGCGGGTTCTTCTTGCCGGGACGGTCGGGGTCGCCGCCGCGCTCGGCGGAGAGGTGCCGCATCAGCTCGGTGTCGTAGTGCGAGACCTCGCCGAAGTGCGGGTCGGCCTCGACGGAGAAGTAGATGTCGCCGTCGAGCTCGTAGGCCGCGCCGGAGTCCCGGAGCCGCTCCACCAGCGGGATGATGGACGGTATCGACTCGACCGCGCCGACGTAGTGGCGCGGGGGCAGCATCCGCAGGGCGGTCATGTCCTCGCGGAAGAGGGCCGTCTCGCGCTCGGCCAGGCCGACCCAGTCGATGCCGTCGCGCAGCGCCCGCTCCAGGAGCGGATCGTCGACGTCCGTGACGTTCTGGACGTAGTGGACCTGCCGCTTGGTGTCGAGCCACACGCGCTGAACGAGGTCGAACGCGTTGTAGGTCGCCGCGTGACCCATGTGGGTCGCGTCGTACGGCGTGATGCCGCAGACGTAGATACGGGCGACGGGGCCAGGGGCGAGGGTCACTCGTCCGCCGGTCGCGGTGTCGTGGATCCGGAGGTCGCGGCCCTTGCCAGGAAGGGCGGGGACCTCGGAAGCGGGCCAGGCATGCATGACCCGAGCGTAACCGGACAGCTGTTTCGGATACGAACCGGATCCGGAATCTTGTCCGATCATGCGCTCTTGCGGGTGAGCGAGGTGTGTGTATACCCCCCAGGGGTCCGGAGGGCTCCGGGAGGCCCCGCGCGGGCGTGGCCGAAACCACACGGTTCCGGGGCCCCTTCCCGGACCGGCCGCTCCTGGGCCGTCTCTTCCGGGTCCTGCCGGGCTCGTCCTAGACCGGCGGCCACGGGATCGCCGGCCACTGGCCGGACGGCTCCGGATGGCGCCCGGAGGCCAGCAGCGCCGCCACCCGTTCCCGTACGGCGGACACCTCGGCGGCCGTGAGCAGTTCCCCCAGGCGGGTGGCGAGGGGCGCTCCGGGGGCCAGCGCGCCATCGAGCGTCCCGAGGACCTCGGTGGCCTCCTGGGGCAGCTCCTGGCCCGCCCAGCCCCACAGCAGGGTGCGCAGCTTGTCCTCGACGTGGAAGGAGACTCCGTGGTCGATGCCGTAGAGCCGGCCGCCGGGGGCGGGGAGCAGATGGCCGCCCTTGCGGTCGCCGTTGTTCATCACCGCGTCGAGGACGGCGAGCCGGCGCAGACCGGTGGTGTCGGCGTGGACGAGGAGCGCGGTGCGGCCCTCCCCCACCTCGGCGGGACCGATCGCCTTCCAGCCCTCGCCGGCCTCCTCGTCCTCGGTGAGGGCGAGCAGCCGGGCCTCGGGGTCGGCCTCGACCCAGAGCTGGACCATGCCCTCGCCGTACGGGCCGTCCCGCAGCACCGTGGGCGGGACCAGGCCCCAGCCGGTGGCCTCGGAGAGCTCGTACGCGGCGACCTCGCGCTCGGCGAGGGTGCCGTCGGGGAAGTCCCACAGGGGGCGCTCCCCCGCGACCGGCTTGTAGACGCAGGCGGCTTCCCGGCCCTCGTACGCGACCGTGCAGTAGAGCACCGCGTTGGACGCCTCGCGGACCTGCCCCCGCACGGTGAGCTCACCGCGGGCGAGCAGCTCGACGTCCTGCGGGAACTCGGGGCTGCTGCTCATGCTCCGCGGCGGTATCCGTTCTGGCGGGGACAGACGTGGCCCTCCGGGTCCAGCGGGAGGCTGCACAGCGGGCACGGCGGGCGCCCGGCGTTGACCACGTCCAGGGCCCGCTTGGCGAAGGCGCGGGCCTGGGCGCCGCTGAGGCGGACGCGGAGCATCGGCGGGCCGTTCTCCTCGTCCTGGAGCAGCCGCTCCTCGGCCGCGGCGAGGTCCTCCTCGGAGTCCGCGTCGAGTTCGACGAGGGCCTGGGCCTCGACGATCATGCGCTGCTCCTCGCCGTCCCAGGCGAGCGCCATGGTGCCGACCCGGAACTCCTCCTCGACGGGGGTGTCGAGGGGGGCGGTGTCGGCGATGTCGGCGGGGGCGACGGCGGGCACCGGGGCGTTGCCCCCGGTGCGGCGCAGCACCTCGTCGAGGAGTTCGTCCATGCGCTCGGCCAGGGCGGCCACCTGGGTCTTCTCCAGGGCGACGCTGGTGATCCGGCCGGACGCGGACGCCTGGAGGAAGAACGTCCGGCGGCCAGGCAGCCCGACCGTGCCGGCCACGAAACGCTCCGGAGGGTCGTAGAGGAACACCTGACGGGACACGCTTCCGGCTCCCTTGACTGTCGACTGTCGTACTGCAACGGCGAGTCCACCCTACTGCGCGGGGGGATCACGGTGCGCCCGCACCGCCCCCGACCTCGGCCGTCCCACTGGTGCCGGGGGTCTCACGGGGGGCCAGGGCGGCGAGGTCGCCGGTGTCGCCGAGGCGGACCAGGAAGGGGCGCAGCCGGGTGTAGCGGATCACCGTGAGCGAGCAGGGGTCGACGTGGATGCGCTGGAAGAGGTCGAGGTGGAGGCCGAGGGCGTCGGCGACGAGGGACTTGATGATGTCGCCGTGGGAGCACATGGCGTAGACGGCGTCCTCGCCGTGCTCGGCGTCGATCCGCGCGTTCCAGTCGCGCACCGCCTCGACGGCCCTGGTCTGCATGGCGCGCATGGACTCGCCGCCGGGGAAGGCGGCGGCGGAGGCGTGGGCCTGGACGACCTCCATCAGCGGCTCGTCGTTGAGCTCGGCGAGCTTGCGGCCCGACCAGTCGCCGTAGTCGCACTCGTTGATCCGCTCCTCGACGTGGAGCGGGAGGTCCGGGCGGGCGTCCAGGAGCGGCCGGAGGGTCTCGCGGCAGCGCTGGAGGGGGCTGGAGACGGCGGCGGCGAGCGGGACGCCGGCGAGCCGGGCGGGCAGGGCGGCGGCCTGGGCGGCCCCGCGCTCGTCGAGCGCCACGCCCGGCGTGCGCCCGGCGAGCAGACCGGAGGTGTTGGCGGTGGAGCGTCCGTGCCGGACGAGGATCAGCGTGGCCATGCCGGCCAGCCTACGGCGCACGCGCGCGTGTCGGACGGTGCGCGGCGGGTAGGCGCGCGTGCGGAACCGGCGGCACGGAGGGAGAATACGGCGCGTGATCGTCGACTCTGCCCTCTACCGCGACGGCCGCCGCACGGAGTGCGGCGGCGACCTCTCCCGGTCCCTGGCGGAGGCGCGGGCCATCGGACACGCCTTCCTGTGGGTGGGCCTCTACGAACCGACGGAGGCCGAGTTCGACCACGTGGCCTCCGAGTTCGCGCTGCACCCGCTGGCGGTCGAGGACGCGCTGAAGGCGCATCAGCGGCCCAAGCTGGAGGTCTACGACGACTCCCTCTTCGTGGTGCTGAAGCCGGTCGTCTACGAGCCGGAGAGCGACCGGGTCTCGTCCGGGGAGCTGATGCTCTTCCTCGGCGACTCCTTCGTGGTGACGGTCCGGCACGGCGAGGGCGCGCCCCTGGCGGCCGTGCGCAAGCGCCTGGAGACCCATCCGGAGGTGCTGCGGCACGGGCCGACCGCGGTGCTGTACGCGGTGAGCGACGCCGTGGTGGACCACTACCTGGACGTGGCGGGCGAGCTCCAGGTGGACCTGGAGGAGCTGGAGGCGGACGTCTTCGCGCCGGGCGGGACGGGGACGGCGAACACGGCCGAGCGGATCTACACGGCGAAGCGGCAGGTGCTGGAGTTCCGTCGGGCGTCGGGACCGCTGGCGGGCCCGATGGCCCGGCTGCAGGCGGGGGCCGTGCCCTTCGTGAACGAGGAGTCGCAGCCCTTCTTCCGGGACGTCAACGACCACCTGCTCCGGGCCAACGAGCAGGTGGAGGGGTTGGACCGGCTGCTGTCGGACGTGCTGTCCGCGCACCTCGCGCAGATGGGGGTGCGGCAGAACGACGACATGCGGAAGATCTCGGCCTGGGCGGCGATGGCGGCCGTGCCGACGATGGTGGCGGGGATCTACGGCATGAACTTCGACCACATGCCGGAGCTGCACTGGACGTGGTCGTACCCGGCGGTGATCTTGGTGATGGCGGGGATCGAGCTGGGGCTGTACCGCCTGTTCAAGCGGCGCGACTGGCTGTGAGCCGGCCGCGCCGGGCGTGCGCGGGTCCGGCCGGTCAGAAGGCCGGGGCGGGGGTGGCGGGACCGCCGAGGGCGTCGAGCCGTTCGGGCATCCGCAGGGAGATCATCTTGTGCCAGCCGGCCGCGCGCTCGTAGACGTACACGCCGTGGATTCCGGCGGCGAGCGCCGCGCCCTTGGCCTTGGGCCAGTCCAGGATGCGGCCCATGTGGCGCATCACGGCGAGGCTGACGTCGCGGTAGACCTGGATCTCGGCCAGGGCGGATTCGCGCAGGGTGCGCTGGATGAGCCGGCCGTGGCCGGCTCGGGCCAGCCGGAGCAGTTCCTCGTGGCAGTAGGCGAGGTGGTTGTCCTCGTCGTTGCAGATCATGCGGATGGCCCTGCCGAGCTCCGGATGGTCGCCGAAGTACGTGACGAGGAGCTGCATCTGGGCGGCGGCGCGTTCCTCGGTGACCCGGCTGTGGGCGAGGTAGACGACGACGTCCTCCTCGGTCAGCGGCTGGTCGCGGCGGAGCTTGTCGTGGGCGAGGCCGATGCCGCGGCGCTCCAGGAGCATCGTGTAGTCGGTGTCCGGCGGCACGGGGACGGGTTCGAGGCCGCGTTTGCGCATGAGGGCGTGGAAGATCCGGCCGTGCTTGTCCTCGTCGGCGCCGTGCCGGGTGATCTTCGGGGTGAGGTCCCGCATGCCGGGGGCGACGAGGGCGGCGATCCGGGCGTTCTCCCAGCCGCCCTGCGACTCGCCGCTGGCGGCGATCGAGCAGAAGAGCCGGAACGCCTCGTCGTCGTCGATGATTTCCTGGAACAGGCCCTTGGCCGTGAGCATCGCTGCCACCTCCCTGCGGACGTCCGCGCTCCGCGGGTCCGGGAGACCGAGTCAAATGCGGTCCGGGGCGGCGGGCAACAGGAGGGCTCCGCGGTATCGGCCGAAAGAGTGAGGGCCGGGGCCGTAACCGGGGGCGCCGTGGCGCGTTGAACGGCATGACGGCCGTGGCGGGGAAGACCCCCGAGCCCCCACCACGGCCGCGGAACGTTCCTTCGCTCCCGTTACGCCAGGCCGGCCCGCTCCAGGGCGTCCACGCCCGCGCGCAGGGCGGTGAGGCGCTCGTCGAGGGTGAAGCCGGCGGGGGCGAGGGTCAGGGTGGTGACACCGGCCTCCGCGTAGGCGGTCATGCGGTCCGCGATCCGCTCGACGGTGCCGAGCAGGGCGGTCTGGTCGATCAGGGTGCGGGGCACGGCCGCCGCGGCGCCCGTCTTGTCGCCGGCCAGGTACTTGTCCTGGATCTCGGCGGCCTCCTTCTCGTAGCCCATGCGCTGCGCGAGCTGGTTGTAGAAGTTCTGCTTGCGGCTGCCCATGCCGCCCACGTAGAGGGCGGTGTACGGGCGGAAGACGTCGGCGAGCGCGTCGACGTCTTCGCCGAGGGCGAGCGGCAGCGTCGGACAGACGTCGAAGCCGTCCATGGTCAGGCCGGCCTTCTCGCGGCCCGCCCGCAGCGGGCGCAGGGCGGTCTCCTCCAGGTGCTCGGCGGAGGGGAAGATCAGCAGGGCGCCGTCGGCGATCTCGCCGGTCTGCTCCAGGTTCTTCGGGCCGATCGCGGCGATGTAGACCGGGATGTGCTCGCGCTGCGGGTGGACGGTCAGTTTGATCGGCTTGCCGGGTCCGCCGGGCAGCGGGAGCGTCCAGTGCTCGCCGTCGTGGGTCAGGCGCTCGCGGGACATCGCCTTGCGGACGATCTCCACGTACTCGCGGGTCCGGGCGAGCGGCTTGTCGAACTTCACGCCGTACCAGCCCTCGGAGACCTGCGGGCCGGAGACGCCGAGCCCGAGGCGGAACCGGCCGCCGGAGAGCGAGTCCAGGGTGGCGGCGGTCATCGCCGTCATGGCGGGCTGGCGGGCCGGGATCTGCATGATCGCCGAGCCGACGTCGATCCGCTCCGTCTTCGCGGCGACCCAGGAGAGCACCGTCGGCGCGTCCGAGCCGTACGCCTCCGCCGCCCAGCACACGTCGTAGCCGAGGCGGTCGGCCTCCTGGGCCACGGCCAGATTGTCGCCGTCCATGCCGGCGCCCCAGTAGCCGAGGTTGATGCCGAGCCGCATGTCCACACACCCCTTACCCATGAGTAACGTCTTTCGTCCCGGACTCTAGCGCGCCCTCCCCGGATCCGTCAGGAGCCGCACGCCACGCCGTCGTCCACAGGTTCTGTCCACAGGGTCTCTCCGCGTGGTGCCCCGGCCAGTAAGGTCCCGCCCATGGAGCAGAGGCATCTCGGACGTACCGGCCTGCGCGTCTCGCGCATCGGGCTCGGCACGCTCACCTGGGGGCGGGACACCGACGAGCACGACGCCGCCGCGCAGCTGAAGGCGTTCTGGGACGCGGGCGGCACGCTCGTGGACACCGCCGACGTGTACGGCGGAGGCGAGGCGGAGTATCTGCTCGGGCGGCTCATGGAGCGGCTCGTGCCGCGCCGCGACCTGGTCCTGTCCACCAAGGCCGGCAGCGTCCCGGACCCGGACCGGCGCACCGACGGCTCGCGCGGCCACCTCCTCGCCGCGCTCGACGCCTCCCTGGCCCGGCTCGGCACGGACCACGTGGACCTCTGGCAGCTGCACGCCTTCGACCCGTACACGCCGCTGGAGGAGTCGCTCCAGGCCCTCGACATCGCGGTGCGCAGCGGACGGGCGCGGTACGCGGGCGTGGCGAACTTCTGCGGCTGGCAGCTCGCCAAGGCGGGCACCTGGCAGCTGGCCGGCGACCGGACCCGGCTCGCCGGCGCGCAGCTGGAGTACTCGCTGCTCCAGCGGGGCGTCGAGCGGGAGGTGCTGCCCGCCGCGATCGACCTCGGCATAGGTCTGCTGCCGTCCTCCCCGCTCGGCCGCGGCGTGCTCACCGGCAAGTACCGGAGCGGCACCCCTTCCGACTCCCGGGGCGCTTCGGAGGCGCTGGCACCGTTCGTGGAGCCGTACCTCGACGAGGCCGCGAGCCGGATCGTGGAGGCCGTCAGCACCGCCGCCGACGGACTCGCCACGAGCGCGCTGCACGTGGCGCTCGCCTGGGTCAGGGACCGGCCCGGCGTCACCGCGCCGATCGTCGGCGCGCGCACGGCACGGCAGCTCACGGCCGCGCTGTCGGTGGAGGGCCTTAGTCTTCCTGACGAGATCTGCCGGGCTTTGGACGATGTGTCCGCGCCCGTGCACCGCTATCCGGATCACGACTGGAGCACCTTGTGACCGAGCCTTCCGGGGAGACCGCGCCCGAGGCAGCCGAGGACATCGCCCCCGAGGACGTGGCGCAGTCCGCCGCGCCCGAGGACGGGACGGCCGCCGCCGACGCCGCCGGGGAGGACTCCGCGGGACCGGAGACCCCCGGGAGCGGGTCCGCCGAGACGGCGGACGCGTCGGAGGAGGCATCGGAGGAGCCGGAAGCGCCCGGAGCCGCCGCGGAGGCCGAGGACTCCGGATCCGCCGGGTCCACCGGGGCCTCCGCGTCCGGCGAGTCCGGCGAGTCCGCCGAGAGCGCCGAGTCCGCCGAGTCCGCCGAGGGCGCGTCGCCGGAGCTGAGCGAGGCCCAGGCGGAGCTGGCGGCCCAACGGGAGCTGCGGGCCCGGATCGAGGCGCGGAAGGCCGACAAGTCCGGGACCGTGGAGAGCGGCGCCAAGCTGAGCGGGGCCGCCGCCGACCTGCTCGCCGCCGTACGGGCCGTGGAGGGCGGTTCCGCGTCCGGCGGCGCCTTCTTCGAGCCGGCGCCCGAGCCGCCCCGCGCCGCCCGGCCGGCCGAGACCACCGTCCGGCCGCCCGCCCCGTCCGCCCCGCCCGCGCCCACCGCCGGGGCGCTCACCGGGGTGCGCGAGGTGCTGGCCCGTGGCGGCGCGCCCGAAACGCTGGCCGGCCAGGTCGCCGCCGCGCTCGGCGAGCGCGCGGCCGAGGCGCTGGCCGAGGACCCGTGGCGGCTGCTGGCCGTCGCCGGGGTGCGTCCGGAGCAGGCCGACGGCTTCGCGCGGGCCCTGCTCGGCGGGGCCTGCGGTCCGGACGATCCGCGGCGCGCCGTCGCCCTGACCGTGTGGCTGCTCGACCGGGCCGCCCTCCAGGGCCACACCGCGCTCACCCTGGACGAGGTGCGGGCCGGCCTCGCCCGGCACGAGGTCCCCGACCCGGAGAAGGCCGTCGAGGCCGCGATCTCCGAGGGCGCCGTCCTCGTCTTCCAGGAGGAATCCGAGGAGCCGGACGAGACGGACGAGACGGAGGAGGCCGCGGCGTCCCCGAGGGACGAGGGCGTCGGAGACGGCTCCGTCGAGCCCCCGCTGCTCGGCCTCGACCGGTACGCGCTCGCCGAGGAGAGCCTCGCCGACGGGCTGGCCCGCCTGGTGCGCACGGTCACCGCCGGGGAGTGGGACGGCGGCGAGCTGGAGCGGGCCGTCGGCGGTCACGGTCTGGTGCTGCACACCGGCGGCGAGGCCGCCCGCGCCGAACCGCTGGCCCTGGCCGCCGCCGCGCGGGAGCGCGGGCTGCGCGTGCTGGTCACCGTGCACGACGCGGAGCGGCTCGGTGAGGAGGAGCGCGCCGCCGGGACGGTCGTGCCGCTCACCGCGCTGCTCTCCGGGACGGCCGGTCCGGGCCGCGACGAGGAGGGCGGGCTCGCCCTCGACCTGCTGGTGGTGCTCGACGCCCCGCAGCTCGACGTGGAGACGGGCGCGATGCTCGTCGAGGCGCTGCCCGACGGCTGCCGGCTGGTCCTCAGCGGCGACCCGGACGTCCTCGGGGCGGCGGGTCCCGGTGCGGTCTTCGCCGACGCGCTCGCGGCCCGCGTCTGCCCCCGGGTGGCCTCCCGCCGGCCCGACCCGGGCCCGCTGGGCGAGCTGGTCTCGGGCGTCGGCATCGGCGAGCTGAACCAGGTCGCCGCGCCCGGCAAGGAGGTCGTGATCGTCCCGGTGCGGGACGCCGGCGAGGCCGTGCACCGCACGGTCCAGCTGGTCGCGGACTCGGTGCCGCGCGCCTTCGGGCTGACCCCCGAGCAGACCCGGGTGATCACCGTCGGCCACGGCGGTTCGGCCGGGACGCGCGCGCTGAACACGGCCCTGAAGCAGCGGCTGAACCCGGGCCCCGGCCGCTTCGGCGGCTACGACCCGGGCGACCGGGTGGCGTACGCGCCGGTGCCCGGCCGGACGGTGGCGGGCACGGTCCTCGGGGCCGACGCCGAGGGGCTGCGGCTGCGTACCGCGGACGGCGAGGTCGTCGTGCCGAAGGAGCGGGTGGAGTCGGCACTGCGGCACGGCTGGGCGCTGACCGCGCACCAGGCGGCCGGCGGCCGGTGGCCCGCGGTGGTCGTGGTGCTGCCGGGCGACGCGGCGCCGGGGCTGAGCCGGCCGTGGGTCTACACGGCCTTCGGCCGGGCGGAGCGTCATCTGTCGGTCGTGCACGGTGTGGACCAGGCGCTGCCCCGGGCGGTGGCCGAGGTCCTCGCCCCGGCGCGGACGACCCGGCTGCGGCCGCTCCTGGTCGGTCTGCTCGCCGTCCCCGGCGAGGAGTGAGCCGACCCCGGAGGCGGAACGCCGGAGGGCCGGGACATCCGCGGTGGTGTCCCGGCCCTCCGGCGTCCTCCCCGGCGCGTGTCAGCGGTCGGTGCCCCCGTCCTGTCCCGCGTGGGCCGTCCCGCCTCCCTCCTCGTCGTCCTCGTCGTCGAAGACGGAGCTGATGTCGAAGCGGCAGACGATCCGCTCCGGATCGGCCTGCTCAAAGGGGGCGGCGAGCCACTCCCCCGGCTCCGGGAGGTCCCCGGCGGCGGTGACCCAGAGGGTGGAGTCGCCCTCCTCCAGGCCGAACTCCTTGTGCCGGGAGGCGATCTCGTCGGGTTCGTACTCCCCGAAGAGGACCCCGAGCGCGGCGGCGGTGCCGCGGGGTCCGTCCTCGTCGTGGTCGAGGTCGGCGACGAGCCGGGCCTGGGCCACGAGCCGACGCGGCTCGGCCACGGCGTAGTCGCGGCGGATGAGCACGCTGAGGGCATGCGGTTCGTCAGGTCCGGCGTAGGGGGGCAGCCCGTCGTCGGCCCCGGGGATCTCGAAGGGGGTCACCTCGTCGTAGCGGTCGTAGAGGAGTTCGTCATAGGTCTCGGCGGCCGCGGCGAGGGCGTTGAACGCCTCGTACACGGCCGTGTCGTCGTCCCCCGTGCGGCGTTCGACCGCCGCGAGGTGGCGGTCCAGTGCGGTCTTGACCGCCTCTGCGGCGGCACGTACCTCGGCAGCGGTGGGCTGCGCAGCATCAGACATGGGACAGACGCTATCCGTACCGGGCAGGTGCCCGCACAATAGATGCGATGCCGGAATACGAATTTGTCGACGTGTACGTGCCGCGTGGCGTCTCCCGCAAGGAGACCGCGCGGCTTCTTACGGACCATGCCGAGTACGGGCACTGGGAGTTGGACCGCCTCACCCTGCGCCGGGACGGCAGCCGCAGAGTGCGGCTGAAGCGGCGGATCATCCGTCAGATCCGCGCGACCTGGTGACGGACGCGAAAGGGGCCCCGCGCGTGCGGGGCCCCTTCGCGTTCCGGCCGGTCCGGTTCAGGCGCGGCGACGGGTGCGGCGGTAGACCAGCGAGCCCGCGAGGAGCATGCCCGCGGCGGCCGGCACGATGACGCCGAGCGGCGCGGAGGATCCGGTCTCGGCGAGCTCGTCCGGCGAGGCCGGGGGCGGCGTGAGCTGCGGGCCGGGCTGGTTCGTCCCGCCGTCCGAGCCGGGCGGCACACCGGGAGTGCCGGGCGTACCCGGGGTCCCGGGGGTCCCCGGCGTACCGGGAGTGCCGGGAGTGCCGGGAGTGCCGGGAGTGCCGGGGGTCCCGGGAGTCCCCGGCGTACCGGGGGTGCCCGGAGTCCCCGGCGTACCGGGAGTGCCCGGAGTACCAGGCGTGCCGGGGGTCCCGGGGGTGCCCGGCGTGCCGGGCGTCTCGGGCTCCTCGCCGTACCCGCCCGGCTCCTCCTCGCCGTAGCCGGTGTCGGGGTTCCCGCCGTTCGCGCAGTCGTTGCCCGCGGCGGCGTTGCCGAGGCCGATGCCCGTGACGCTGTTGCCGCACACGTTCACGGGCACGTCGACCGGCACCACCACCGTGTTGCCGGAGGCCACGCCCGGGGAGTCGCTCGCCCGCGCGTCGCCGGACGCTCCGCGTCCGGCCTGCGAGGGGATGTTCGCGCAGGAGTTGCCCATCGCCGGGTTGAGCACCCCGACCACGTTCACGGTGTTGCCGCAGGCGTTGACCGGGGCGTGGACCGGGACCTGCACGGTGTTCCCGGACGCGACGCCGGGTGAGTTCGCGGACGTGCCGCTCGCACCGGAATCCGCCTGGGCGATGCCGCCGCCGAGCGCGAGGACGCCTCCGGCCGCCGCGACGGTGATGATGCTCTTGCGCGTGACCTGTCGCATAGCTTGCTTACCTGCCTTCTCGGCGATGTCGCCTGATCGGCTTGGAGTGAGGGCCACCGGGCCCGTGCCCGGGGCGGAAATCGCCACCGGCCCCGGAGTGCATGGCACGCACTCCGGGGCCGGACGGCTCACGCCCTCAAGGGGCGGGGCACAACGTCAGGCGTTGACGCAGGTGTTGCCGAAGGCGGGGTTCAGCAGGCCGATCACGGAGACCGTGTTGCCGCAGACGTTCACGGGAACGTGAACCGGGACCTGCACGACGTTGCCCGAGAGGACACCGGGGGAACCGATGGCCGCACCCTGGGCACCCGCGTCGGCGACGGCCATGCCCGCGCCCGCGAGAACGAGACCGCCGGTGGCAGCCGCAGCAGCGACGACCTTCTTGATCATTATTCCTCCTAGTTGACAAGTGCGGCCCCAGCCGCGGACCGCAACACCTGTAACGAGGGGGAACGGAGGGGGCTACGAGCCCCCGGGTGCATTCACTCTTTCCGGGCACGGGCAAACGCGCTGTCGATTACGGCGGCGCCCGGGCCCCGGATCAGCAGGCGTCGATGAAGCGGTCCAGGACGCGCACGCCGAACTTCAGGCCGTCGACGGGGACGCGCTCGTCGACGCCGTGGAACATGCCGGCGAAGTCGAGCTCCGGCGGCAGCTGGAGCGGGGCGAAGCCGAAGCAGCGGATGCCGAGGTCGTCGAAGGACTTGGCGTCGGTGCCGCCGGAGAGCATGTACGGGACGGCGCGGGCGATCGGGTCCTCGGCGCGCAGGGCGACCTGCATGGCGTCCACCAGGGCGCCGTCGAAGCTGGTCTCCAGGGCCTTGTCGCCGTGGACGTCCTCGCGCTTCACCCGGGGGCCGAGGATCCGGTCGAGGTCGGCCAGGAACTCCTGCTCGTAGCCGGGGAGGAAGCGGCCGTCGACGTGGGCGGTGGCCTGGCCGGGGATCACGTTCACCTTGTAGCCGGCCCCGAGCATGGTGGGGGCGGCGGAGTTGCGCAGGGTGGCGCCGACCATCTTGGCGATGCCGCCGAGCTTGGCCAGGGTGGCCTCCATGTCCTCCGGGTCGAGCGGGGTGCCGAGGGCGTCGGAGAGCTCGTCGAGGAAGCTGCGGACGGTCTTGGTGACGCGGACCGGCCACTGGTGGCGGCCGAGCCGGCCGACGGCCTCGCACAGCTCGGTGATGGCGTTGTCGGAGTTGGTCATCGAGCCGTGCCCCGCCGTGCCCTCGACGGTGAGCCGCATCCAGTGCATGCCCTTCTGGGCGGTCTCGACCAGGTAGAGGCGCAGGTTCTCGTTGACGGTGAAGGAGAAGCCGCCGACCTCGCCGATCGCCTCGGTGACGCCGTCGAAGAGGCCGCGGTGCTTGTCGACCAGGTGGCGGGCGCCGTAGGTGCCGCCGGCCTCCTCGTCGGCGAGGAAGGCGAGGACGATGTCGCGCGGGGGCTTGCGGCCGCTGCGCAGCCGGTCGCGGACGACCGCGAGGGTCATCGCGTCCATGTCCTTCATGTCGACGGCGCCGCGGCCCCAGACGCAGCCGTCGGCGACCTCGCCGGAGAAGGGGTGGTGCGTCCAGTCCTCGGCGTTGGCCGGGACGACGTCGGTGTGCCCGTGGATGAGGAGCGCGGGCCGGGACGGGTCCTCGCCCTCGATGCGGGCGACCGTGGAGGCGCGGCCCTTGTGCGACTCGATGATCTTCGGGTCGAGGCCCACCTCGGCGAGCTTCTCGGCGACGTACTCGGCGGCGGCCCGCTCGCCGGGGCCGGAGTGGTCGCCGTAGTTGCTGGTGTCGATGCGGATGAGGTCCCGGCAGAGGTCGACGACCTCGTCCTCACCCGAGACGGTCCGGCCGGTGTTCGACTCGCTCACGCTGCTTCCTCCCACGACGTGCCCCCCATGCTTGCTGGTGGTCGTCCCCATCCTCCCGCGCTCCCGCCCCGGCGGCGCAAGGGCGTCCACCGGCCGACACACCCCCGACACATGCCGAGACGGGGGCGCCGGCGGGGCGGGAGGGGCCGGTGGGGCGGGTGAGGGGGTGGTGATGGGCCACCCCGAATGTTTGCTATGGTTTTCCTCGTCGGAACGGCCCAGGGCCGCGAGACACACACCCTGTCCGGGTGGCGGAATGGCAGACGCGCTAGCTTGAGGTGCTAGTGCCCTTTATCGGGCGTGGGGGTTCAAGTCCCCCCTCGGACACCAGTTGAAGTCCCGGTCGAGATCTCTCGGCCGGGACTTCTGCGTGCCGGGACCCCCCTCCGGTACGGCGGACGACGGTGAGGTGGAGCGGTGCGAAGGAAGAGGGTGCCGGCCGCGCCGCTGCCGCAGCGGGACGGGATCGATCCCGTACGGCTCCGGCTGCCGGAGGATCCCGAGGGGGTCTGGCCGACCGTGGGGGCGTATCTGCTCGGGCGGTACGGGGCGGCCGTGGGCGCGGAGCGGCTCGGCGCGATGCTGGACGCGGGGCGGTTCGTCGGGGCCGACGGGCGGGCGGCGGCGGCCTCGGAGCCGTACGAGCCGGGGCGGTGGCTGTGGTTCCACCGGGATCTGGCGCCCGAGGAGCGGGTGCCGTTCGAGATCGGGGTGGTGTACCGGGACGAGCGGATCCTGGTCGCGGACAAGCCGCACTTCCTGGCGACGACCCCGCGCGGACGGCATGTGACGGAGACGGCGGTGGCGCGGCTGCGGGCCGGGCTCGGCCTGCCGGCGCTCCAGCCGGCGCACCGCCTGGACCGGCTGACGGCGGGGCTGGTGCTCTGCGTGGTGCGGCCCGGGGACCGGGGGGCGTACCAGCTGCTGTTCAAGGAGCGGCGGGTGCGCAAGGAGTACGAGGCGCTGGCGCCGTTCGACCCGGGCGTGGAGCTGCCGGTGACGGTGCGGAGCCGGATCGAGAAGGAGCGGGGCGTGCTGGCCGCCCGGGAGGTCCCGGGCGAGCCGAACGCGGTGAGCCGGATCGAGCTGGTGGAGCGGCTGGGCGCCTTCGGGCGGTACCGGCTGCTTCCGGAGACCGGGAAGACGCACCAGCTGCGGGTGCACATGAACGCGCTGGGGCTGCCGATCCTGGACGATCCGCTCTATCCGGTGGTGCGTGAGGACGGGCCGGAGGACTACCGGCGGCCGCTGCGTCTGCTGGCGCGGGCGCTGGAGTTCACCGACCCGTTCACGGGCGAGGAACGGCGGTTCGTGAGCCGCCTGTCGCTCAGTGGCCCCGCTTGAGCCACTCCTCCAGGTGCGGGGCTTCGGCGCCGATGGTGGTGGAGTCTCCGTGGCCGGTGCGGACGACCGTCTCCGGCGGGAGGGTCAGGAGCTTCTCGCGGATCGAGTCGACGATCGTGGGGAAGTCCGAGAAGGACCGGCCGGTGGCGCCGGGGCCGCCCTGGAAGAGGGTGTCGCCGGTGAAGACCGTGCCCAGGTCGGGGGCGTGGAGACAGACCGCTCCGGGGGCGTGGCCGGGGGTGTGGAGGACCTTCAGGTCGGTGCCGGCGATGGTGAGGACCTGGCCGTCGGCGAGCTCGCCGTCGGGGGTGTGGTCGGGGTGGGTGAGCTTCCACAGCGGCTGGTCGGCGGGGTGGAGCAGGATGCGCGCGCCGGTGGCGGCGGCGAGCGCGGGGGCGGCGCCGACGTGGTCGTCGTGGGCGTGGGTGCAGACGATGGCGCGCAGGGTGCGGCCGTCGAGGGCGTCGAGGATCGCGGCGGGGTCGTGGGCGGCGTCGATGACGATCGCCTCGTCGTCGTCGCCGACGATCCAGACGTTGTTGTCGACCTCCCAGGTGCCGCCGTCGAGGCTGAAGGTGCCGGAGGTGACCAGGTGGTCGATGCGGGCGGTCATCACAGCACCACCACCGAGCGGAGGACGTCGCCCTCGTGCATGCGGGCGAACGCCTTCTCGACCTCGTCGAGGGCGATGGTCTCGGTGACGAAGGCGCCGAGGTCGATGCGGCCCTGGCGGTGCAGGTCGATGAGCATCGGAAAGTCGCGGGACGGCAGGCAGTCCCCGTACCAGGAGGACTTGAGGGAGCCGCCGCGGCCGAAGACGTCGAGCAGGGGCAGTTCGAGCTGCATCTCGGGGGTGGGGACGCCGACGAGGACGACGGTGCCGGCGAGGTCGCGGGCGTAGAACGCCTGGCGGTAGGTCTCGGGGCGGCCGACGGCCTCGATGACGACGTCGGCGCCGAAGCCGCCGGTGAGCTCGCGGATCGCCTCGACGGGGTCGGCGGTGCGCGAGTCGACGGTGTGGGTGGCGCCCATCTCCTGCGCCTTGGCCAGTTTCCGCTCGTCGATGTCGACGGCGATGATCTTCGCGGCTCCGGCGAGGCGGGCGCCGACGATCGCGGCGTCGCCGACGCCTCCGCAGCCGATGACGGCGACGGTGTCGCCGCGGGAGACGTTCCCGGTGTTGATCGCGGCGCCGATGCCGGCCATCACGCCGCAGCCGAGGAGGCCGGCGATCTCGGGGGCGACGGCCGGATCGACCTTGGTGCACTGGCCGGCGGCGACGAGGGTCTTCTCGGCGAAGGCGCCGATGCCGAGGGCCGGGGAGAGCTCGGTGCCGTCGAGCAGGGTCATCCGCTGCTTCGCGTTGTGGGTGTCGAAGCAGTACCAGGGGCGGCCGCGTCGGCAGGCGCGGCACTGGCCGCAGACGGCCCGCCAGTTGAGGATCACGTAGTCGCCGGGGGCGACGTCGGTGACGCCCTCGCCGACCGACTCGACGGTGCCGGCGGCCTCGTGGCCGAGCAGGAAGGGGAAGTCGTCGTTGATCCCGCCCTGCTTGTAGTGGAGATCGGTGTGGCATACGCCGCACGCCTGGATCCTCACGACGGCCTCACCGGGGCCGGGATCGGGGATCACGATGGTCTCGACACGGACCGATTCGTTCCTGCCGGGGGCGATGACCCCCTGGACGTGCTGCGGCATCGCGAACTTCCCTTCCTCCGACTGGATCTTGTAAGCCTCCTGCGTACCACTATCTCCCGATAAAAGGCGAGACCCCCGCAGGCCGTGCCTGCGAGGGTCCGCCGCTCCCGTGGGGGGAGTTCGAGGGGGTGGGTGGTCAGTCCCGCCGCGCGGCGGTCTCCCGGACCCGGCCGCGGACCAGGAACCAGCCGCCGACGAGGGCCGCGGCGATCAGCGGCAGGCAGTTGACGGTGGTGCGGCCGATGCCGCCGTCCATCCACATGAGGACGAGGACGGAGCCGAGGAAGACCAGGGTGACGATCTGGGTGTACGGGGCCCAGGGCAGCCGGTAGGCGGGGCGGGCGAGCACGCCCTGCTCGGCGCGGCGGACGAAGAGCAGCGAGCACACCATGATCATGGCCCAGGTGCCGATGATGCCGATGGAGGCGAAGTTGAGGACCAGCTCGAAGGCGTCCTCGGGCATCCTGGCGTTGAGGATCACGCCGACGACGCCGAAGCCCGCGGTGAGCAGGATGCCGCCGTAGGGGACGCCGCCCTTGTTCATGACGCCGGTGAACTTCGGCGCGGAACCGGACAGCGACATGGAGCGCAGGATGCGGCCGGTGGAGTACAGGCCGGAGTTGAGGCTGGAGAGGGCGGCGGTGAGGACCACGAGGTTCATCACGCCGGCGGCGCCGGGGATGCCCAGCTTGTCGAAGACGGTGACGAAGGGGCTCTGGTCGCCGGAGTAGGCGGTGTACGGGAGGATCAGCGCGAGCAGGACGACGGAGCCGACGTAGAAGAGGCCGACACGCCACATGATCGAGTTGATCGCCTTCGGCATGATCTTCTCGGGGTTCTCGGTCTCGCCCGCGGCGACGCCGCAGAGCTCGACGGAGGCGTAGGCGAAGACGACGCCCTGGATGAGCAGGAGCATCGGCATCATGCCGTTGGGGAAGATGCCGCCGTTGTCGGTGATGTTGGCGAGGCCCGGGGTGGAGCCGCCGACGTCGTGGGAGGTCACGACGAGGAAGATGCCGACGAGCATGAAGGCGACGAGCGCGGCGACCTTGATGATCGCGAACCAGAACTCCATCTCGCCGAAGTACTTCACCGAGATGAGGTTGGCGGCGAGGACGACCGCGAGGGCGATCAGGGCGAGGATCCACTGGGGGACGTCGCTGAACATCGACCAGAAGTGGGCGTAGGTGGCCGCGGCGGTGATGTCGGCGACGGCGGTGGTCGACCAGTTGAGGAAGTAGAGCCAGCCGGCCGTGTAGGCGCCCTTCTCGCCCATGAACTCACGGGCGTAGGAGACGAAGGCGCCGGAGGAGGGGCGGTACAGCACCAGCTCGCCGAGGGCCCGGACCACGAAGAAGGCGAAGACGCCGCAGACCGCGTACGCGATGAAGAGCGAGGGGCCGGCGCTGGCCATCCGGCCGCCGGCGCCGAGGAAGAGCCCCGTGCCGATGGCGCCGCCGATGGCGATCATGTTGATGTGCCGGGACTTGAGGTCCTTGCGGTATCCGGCGTCGCCGGCGTCGACGTGGGGGGAGGCGGCCGTGTTCGCCGGTGCGGCGGACAGCGGCTCGGCCGCGGTGACGCGGTCACTCATGGAGTTGTTCGCCTTCGTGAGGGGGTGGGGGCTGTGCGGTACCCGGCCGTGCCCCGGGGTCCCTTCGTGGGGGTCGCCCCTGCACGGCCAGCCGACATCCTCACGGCAAGGCGCGCTCACTGACTGTGAGCGAATTCACTGAACGCCCGTATTTGAGCTAGTTCAGAGGTTACGCAGCGCTGTACGGCGTACGACCCGTGCGCGACGGGCGGGGGCCGTCACGGAGCCAGGACGTCCAGCTCCTTGAGCGCGCCGACGGCGATCTCGCGGGTCAGCGCCTCCGCGCGGGCCGCGTCCCGCTCCCGTACGGCCTCGGCGACCTGGACGTGGAGGGTGACGGCGGCCGGGTCGGGGTCCTCGAACATCACGTGGTGGTGGGTGCGGCCGGTGAGGACCTCGGCGACGACGTCGCCGAGGCGGGCGAACATCTCGTTCCCCGACGCGTTGAGGACCACCCGGTGGAAGGCGATGTCGTGGACGAGGTACCCCTCCAGCTGCCGGCCGCGCGAGGTGGCGACCATGCCGAGGGCCTGCTCGGTCAGCTCGCGGCACTGGGCGGGGGTGGCGTTCAGGGCGGCGAGACCGGCGGCGACGGGCTCGACGGCGGAGCGCAGCACGGTGAGGGAGCGGAGCTGGCGGGGCCGGTCGGCGCCGGCCAGGCGCCAGCGGATGACCTGGGGGTCGTACACGTTCCAGCTCTCGGTGGGCAGCACCGTGACGCCGACCCGGCGCCGCGACTCCACCAGGTGCATCGACTCCAGGACGCGGACGACCTCGCGGACGACCGTCCGGGAGACGTCGAAGTCCTGGGCGAGCTCGTCGGTGCGCAGCACGGTGCCGGGCGGGTGCTCCCCCGCGGTGATGGCCAGGCCCAGGGTGGCGAGCACGTGCGAGTGGAGCCCCTGGGCCGATGTCGTCATGGTGCTCAGCCTATGCGGGGCCGGGCCGCTGATCACACCGGGAACGGGGCGGGGAGCGGGGTGACGGAGGGGCGGGAGCCCGCGGGGAATTAAAAGTATGACTTTTATGTCACAGACTCTTGAATACGTCGTACTCAATGGGTTTCATGAGCGCGACGGATCGATGTCGAAGAAGACAGCGAGGCACCCCCCATGCGCTCCACCCCCCACACCGCCGCTCCCCCGGTCGTCGTCGTCATGGGCGTCGCCGGGACCGGCAAGACCACGATCGGCCCGCTGGTCGCCGAGGCCCTCGGCCTGCCGTACGCGGAGGGCGACGACTTCCACCCGGCGGCCAACGTGGCCAAGATGTCGGCCGGCGTCCCGCTGGACGACGCCGACCGGGAGCCGTGGCTCGACGCCATCGGCGCCTGGGCGCACGGCCGGGCCGGGCTCGGCGGGGTGGTCAGCAGCTCCGCGCTGAAGCGGATCTACCGGGACCGGCTGCGCGCGGCCGCCCCCGGGGTCGTCTTCCTCCACCTCACCGGCGACCGGGAGCTGATCGAGTCCCGGATGGCGGCGCGCAAGGGTCACTTCATGCCCACCGCGCTGCTCGACTCGCAGTTCGCCACCCTCCAGCCGCTGGAGGAGGACGAGGCCGGAGTCGCGGTCGACGTCTCGGGCACCCCGGAGGAGATCGCCGCCCGGGCGGTGGCGGCCCTGCGGGCCTTCGCCCGGCCCGTCCCCCTCTTCTGATCCCGCTCGTCCTGATCCGTCCCCCCGTCCTCCGACCTCCCCTCCCGCCCCCTCCGCACCTCCTGCCCCTCCCCTCAAACCCCCAAGGGACCCACCGTGACCAGTCTCAGCGTCGAGATGCTGGCAGCGGACGCCGCCGAACCGATCACCTCGGCGGGCAACGCACAGCTGGGCATCGCCGTGCTCGCCGGCATCGCCGTCATCGTCCTGCTCATCACCAAGTTCAAGCTGCACGCGTTCCTGGCCCTGACCATCGGCTCGCTCGCGCTCGGCGCGTTCGCCGGGGCGCCGCTGGCGGACACCATCAAGTCGTTCAGCACCGGTCTCGGCAACACCGTGGCGGGCGTCGGCGTGCTGATCGCGCTCGGCGCGATCCTCGGCAAGCTGCTCGCCGACTCGGGCGGCGCCGACCAGATCGTCGACACGATCCTCGCGAAGGCGAGCAGGCGCTCCATGCCGTGGGCGATGGTGCTGATCGCCTCCGTGATCGGTCTGCCGCTCTTCTTCGAGGTCGGCATCGTGCTGCTGATCCCGGTGGTCCTGATGGTCGCCAAGCGGGGCAACTACTCCCTGATGCGGATCGGCATCCCGGCCCTCGCCGGCCTGTCGGTGATGCACGGGCTCATCCCGCCGCACCCCGGCCCGCTCGTCGCGATCGACGCCGTCGGCGCCAACCTCGGCGTGACGCTCGCCCTCGGCCTGGTCGTCGCGATCCCGACCGTGATCATCGCGGGCCCGGTCTTCTCCCGGTACGCGGCCCGCTGGGTGGACATCCAGCCGCCCGAGAACATGATCCCGGCGCGTCCCTCCGAGGACCTGGAGAAGCGCCCCGGCTTCGGCGTCACGGTCGCCACCGTCATGCTGCCGGTCGTCCTGATGCTGGTGAAGGCGCTCGTCGACATCGTGGTCGACGACCCCGAGAACGCCGTGCAGAAGGTCACCGACGTCATCGGCTCGCCGCTGATCGCCCTGCTCGCCGCCGTCATAGTGGCCCTGTTCACGCTGGGCCGCGCGGCCGGCTTCACCAAGGAGCGGCTCTCCTCCACGGTGGACAAGTCCCTCGCCCCGATCGCGGGCGTGCTGCTGATCGTCGGCGCGGGCGGCGGCTTCAAGCAGACCCTGATCGACATCGGCGTCGGCCAGATGATCCTGGAGTTCTCCCAGGACTGGTCGATCCCGGCGCTGCTCCTCGCCTGGCTGATCGCGGTCGCCATCCGGCTCGCGACGGGCTCCGCCACGGTCGCGACGATCTCGGCGGCGGGCCTGGTGGCCCCGCTGGCCGCGGGCATGTCGACCGGTGAGACGGCGCTCCTGGTGCTGGCGATCGGTGCCGGTTCGCTCTTCTTCAGCCACGTCAACGACGCCGGTTTCTGGCTGGTGAAGGAGTACTTCGGCATGAACGTCGGCCAGACGATCAAGACCTGGTCGGTGATGGAGACCATCATCTCGGTGGTGGCCCTGGTGTTCGTGCTGCTGCTGTCGCTGCTGGTGTAGCGCCGGCGGTGCCGCGAAGGGCCCCGGACCTCCCCTGCGGAGGTCCGGGGCCCTTCGTCGTGCTCGACCCTGCGGCGAGCCGGGCCCTACGTCGTACTCAGCCCCGTAGAGGCCCGGGCCCTTCGTCGTGCTCAGCCCCGCAGCAGGCCCAGGACCGCGCTCCCGAGCTCCAGGGCCTCGTCCGGCGAGCCGACCGCCTGCTGGAGGTCGACGAAGCAGCCGTCGGCTCCGGTGGCGCGCACGCCGTCGAGAACGGCGGCGATCGAGTCGGCCGTGGCGCCGGGGGCGGGGTTGCAGCGGATCCGGCGGCGCAGCGCCGCCGGGTCGCGGCCCGCCTCCTCGGCGGCGCGGCGCGCCACGTCCCACAGCGCCTCGGCCGCTCCGGGCGGCAGGACGGCGCCGGCCCAGCCGGCGGCCCGGCGGCCGACCCGGCGCAGGGCGGCGGGGCTGAAGCCGCCGAGGAGGACGGGCGGTCCGGCGGGCCGGACGGGGCGGAGGCCGACGGACGAGGCGGGGATCGTCCAGCGGGGGCCCCGGTGGCCGAACTCCTCCTGGGTCCAGATGCCGTGGAGGACGTCGAGCAGCTCGTCGAGGAGGGCGCCGCGCCGGCCGAAGTCGGCGCCGACGGCCGTGTACTCGTCGCGCATCCAGCCGAGCCCGAGACCGACGTCGAGGCGGCCGCCGCTGACCTGGTCGAGGGAGGTGAGGGAGCGGGCGAGGAGCACCGGCGGGTACCAGGGGCCGTTGAGGGTGCTGGTGCCGAGCCGGGCGCGGGTGGTCGCGCCGGCGGCGACGGTGAGCACGGTCAGCGGGTCGAGGAAGGTCCGGTACTGGCGGGGGTACGGGTTCTCCGGCGTGTGCCCGGGATAGAGGTCACTGGGGGCCAGCGGGGTGAGGACCCGGTCGCCGGCCCAGAGCGAGTCGAAGCCGGCCTCCTCGGCGTCCCGCGCGAAGCCCGCGATGCGGTCGGCGCGGGCGTGGGTGCCGTACTGGGGCAGTGCGATGCCTACATCCATGCCTCATCCTGGGCGGCCGGAGGGCCCGCGACACGAAGGGCTCGGCCTGTGACCCGCGCCACGCACCGCCGCGGCCGGGCGGGCGTTCCCGGCCGTGGGGGTGCGGGGGCTCGATCCGGCCGTGCCGGTGCCGGCGCCGCGGGCGCCCCTTCCCGGCCGTGGCGGGGCTCGTTCCCGGTCGTGCCGGTGCGGACGTCCCTACGCCGTCGCCGCGGCGGCCGCCCGGCCCGCCGCGCGGCCGGAGAAGACGCAGCCGCCGAGGAAGGTGCCTTCGAGGGAGCGGTAGCCGTGGACGCCGCCGCCGCCGAAGCCGGCGGCCTCGCCGGCCGCGTACAGGCCGGGGAGGGGTTCGCCGGTGTCGGTGAGGACCCGGGAGGAGAGGTCGGTCTGGAGGCCGCCGAGGGACTTGCGGGTGAGGATGTTGAGGCGGACCGCGATGAGCGGGCCGGCCTTGGGGTCGAGGATGCGGTGCGGGGCGGCGGTGCGGATGAGGCGGTCGCCCAGGTAGCTGCGGGCGCCTCGGACCGCGGTGATCTGGAGGTCCTTGGTGAAGGGGTTGGCGATCTCGCGGTCGCGGGCCGTCACCTCGCGGCGGACGACCTCCTCGTCGACGAGGTCCTGGCCGGTGACCCGGTTCATGCCGCGGACGAGGGCCGCCAGGTCGTCCTCGACGACGAAGTCGGCGCCCTTGTCCATGAACGCCTGTACGGGACCCGGGACGTCGGCGCGGGCGCGGCCGAGGACGTCACGGACGGACTTGCCGGTGAGGTCGGGGTTCTGCTCGGATCCGGAGAGGGCGAACTCCTTGCCGATGATCCGCTTGTCGAGGACGAACCAGGTGTGGTCGTGGCCGGTCCGCATGATGTGTTCGAGGGTGCCGAGGGTGTCGAAGCCGGGGAAGAGCGGCACCGGGAGGCGCTTGCCGGTGGCGTCGAGCCAGAGGGAGGAAGGGCCGGGCAGGATGCGGATGCCGTGCCGGGCCCAGATGGGGTTCCAGTTCTCGATGCCCTCGGTGTAGTGCCACATGCGGTCGCGGTTGACCTGCCGGGCGCCGGCCTTCTCCGCGATGCCGAGCATCAGGCCGTCCACGTGGGCGGGGACGCCGGAGAGCAGTTTCCCGGGCGGGGTGCCCAGGCGGGCGGGCCACTGGGCGCGGACCAGGTCGTGGTTGCCGCCGATGCCTCCGGTGGTGACGATCACCGCCTGGGCCCTCAGCTCGAAGGTGTCCGTCACGGTCCTGCCGCTCGCGGTGCCGCGCTCGGCGTCCGACGGCTCCAGGACCTCGCCGGAGACCGTGTCGAGGGCCCCGGCGGTGCGGCCCAGCGAGGTGACGCGGTGGCGGAAGCGGAAGGTGACGAGGCCGCGGGCGACGCCCTCGCGGACCTTCGCCTCGAAGGGGGCGACGAGGCCGGGGCCGGTGCCCCAGGTGATGTGGAAGCGGGGGACGGAGTTGCCGTGCCCGTTGGCGTCGTAGCCGCCGCGCTCGGCCCAGCCGACGACCGGGAAGAAGCGGACCCCGCGCGCGTGGAGCCAGGAGCGCTTCTCGCCGGCCGCGAAGTCGACGTACGCCTCCGCCCAGCGGCGGGCCCAGTCGTCCTCGGGGCGGTCGAAGCCCGCGGTGCCCATCCAGTCCTGGAGGGCGAGCGCGTGGCTGTCCTTGATCCGCAGCCGGCGCTGTTCGGGCGAGTCGACGAGGAAGAGCCCGCCGAAGGACCAGTGGGCCTGGCCGCCGAGGGACTGTTCGGGCTCCTGGTCCAGGAGGATCACGGACCGGCCGGCGTCGACCAGCTCGGCGGTGGCGACGAGACCGGCGAGGCCGGCCCCGATGACGATCACATCGGCGTCGTAGGACATGGACCGCATCTTGGATACACGAATGTATCGAGTCAACCGTTCGGGCCCGGACGACCCCCTCCCGTTTTCTAATGCCGAGCATTAATATGAACGTATGGCAAGGACGTCAGGACCCGAGACCCGGGAGAAGCTGATCCGCGCGGCGGAGGAACTCTTCGCCGCCCAGGGCGTCGACGGCGCGCAGCTGCGGGACATCACCCGGCTCGCCGGGCAGGCCAACCCCTCCGCCGTCCAGTACCACTTCGGCTCCCGCGCCGGACTCCTGGACGCGGTCATGGCCGGCCGGCTGGCCCGCACCGAGCAGGTGCTGGCCTCCCTCCCGTACGACGAGGAGGCCGGCGTCCACGGGCTGATCACCGCCCTCGTCACGGCCGAGGCCGGCGAGCTGCGCACCGAGCGCGGCTGCCGCTGCCTGCGGGTCTCCGCACAGCTCAGCCACGAGAGCGGCGTCCGCGCCCGCACCCCGCACCCCACCCTCGCCGGCACCTCCTACTGGACGCTGATCGAGCGGATCGCCGGGCGGCTCGCCGCCGACGGGCTGCCCGAGCCGCTGCTCCTGGAGCGCCTGGACCTGGCCCTCACGGTCGTCGGCGCGGCGCTCGCCGACCGGGCCCGGCAGTACCTCGACGGGACGGAGCCGCTCACCGACGAGCCCCTCTTCCTCGCCGACCTCGCCGAGACCACCACCGCGCTTCTCCGGGCCGCACAGCCCCGGAGGACCTGATGCGAAGCACCACCCCGAAAGGACCCCCCATGAACGACCTCTCCGGCAAGACCGTCCTCATCACCGGCGGCGCCCGCGGCCTGGGCGCCGAGGCGGCCCGCCAGGCCGTCGCCGCCGGGGCGAACGTGGTCGTCACCGACGTCCTCGACGAGGACGGCGCGGCGACCGCCGCGAGCCTCGGCGAGCGCGCCCGCTTCTTCCACCACGACGTCACCTCCGAGGAGGAGTGGGCGGCCGCCGTCGCGTACGCCGTCGCCGAGTTCGGCGGCCTTCACGGCCTGGTGAACAACGCCGGCATCTCCACCGGCGCCCTGCTGGAGACCGAGAGCGTCGAGCACTTCCGCAAGGTCCTCGACATCAACCTCACCGGCGTCTTCATCGGCATGAAGGCCGCGATACCGGCGATGCGGGAGGCCGGCGGCGGCTCCATCGTCAACATCTCCTCCGCGGCCGGCCTGATGGGGCTCGCGCTGACCGCCGGATACGGCGCCTCCAAGTGGGGCGTGCGCGGCCTCACCAAGATCGGTGCGGTGGAGCTCGGCACGTCGAGGATCCGCGTCAACTCCGTCCACCCGGGCATGACCTACACCCCGATGACCGCCTCGGTCGGCATCCAGCGCGGCGAGGGCATGTACCCGAACACGCCGATGGGCCGGGTCGGCGAGGCCGACGAGATCGCCGGCGCCGTCGTCTTCCTGCTCTCGGACGCTGCCTCGTACGTGACGGGCGCCGAGCTCGCCGTGGACGGCGGCTGGACCACCGGCCCGACGGTCAAGTACGTCATGGGGCAGTGAGGCCCACCGCGGATCACCCGGCCCGGCCGGTGCTTGGATGGGCGCATGAGCGCTTCCGATGAAGTACTGGACGTCGTCGACGAGCAGGACCGGGTGATCGGGCGGGCCCCGCGCGGCGAGGTGTACGCGCGGGGCCTGATCCACCGCTGCACCTTCATCCGCGTACGGGACGCCGGGGGACGGGTCTTCGTCCACCGCAGGACGCCGACGAAGCTGGTCTTCCCGTCGATGTACGACCTGTTCGTCGGCGGGGTCGTCGGCGCCGGCGAGTCCTACGACGACGCGGCGCTGCGCGAGGCCGAGGAGGAGCTGGGCGTCTCCGGGCTGCCCCGCCCCGACTTCCTGTACAAGTTCCTGTACGACTCCGGGGGCGTGGCCGGGAAGTGGTGGTCGGCCGTGTACGAGGTCCGCTGCGACCTGCCGGTGCGGCCGCAGGCGGAGGAGGTGGCCTGGCACGCCTTCCTCACCGAGGACGAGCTGCGGGAACGGCTGCCGGGCGCGGCCGGGGCCTGGGAGTGGGTGCCGGACGGGCTCGCCGCGTACGAGCGGCTGGTGGCGGACCGGAGCTGGTGACGGTGGGCCGTTAGGGTGCCGGGGTGAGGCAATTCGTGCAGAGTCTGCGGCTGTGGTTCGCGCCGCAGCGGATCCGGGACGAGGGCGAGACCCCCGACTACCGCTTCTCGCTCGCCAACGAGCGGACCTTCCTCGCCTGGCTCCGGACCGCGCTCGCGCTCATCGGCGGCGGCTTCGCCGTCGACCAGTTCCTGCCGGACCTGCGGTGGGCGGTCCGGGTCGGACTGGCGCTCGCTCTGCTCGCCGCCGGCGTGCTGTGCGCGCTGCGCGCGGTGAACCACTGGATCCGCTGCGAGCGGGCCATGCGCCGGGGCGAGGACCTGCCGGTCTCCCGCTTCCCCGCCGTCCTGAGCCTCACCGTGGCGGTGGTGGCGGTCGCGATGGTGGTGCTCGTGGTCTTCGGCCGGGCCGGCTAGTGGCCGGTCCGGCGCCCGGGGACGAGGCCCGCGATCCCGGGCTCCAGCCGGAGCGGACCCGGCTGGCCTGGCGGCGGACGACGCTGTCGTGCACGGTCGTGGCGGTCCTCGGCGTCAAGCTGGCCCTCGTCGACGGCGCGACGGCGGCGGGACTCACCGGGCTCGCCCTCTCCGCGCTCCTGTGGATCGGCTTCCTGGCCGTCGCCCACCGGCGCATCCGCTCCCTGGACACCGCACGGCCCCGGGTCCTGTCGATCCGGGGCGCGCTGCTGGCGACCGGGTGCACGGTCGCCCTGGCGGTGTGCGGGGCGGCGCTGATCTGGTGATCCGGGATCTCGGATCCAGCCTCCTGGATCCGAGATTTCGTATCCGGGAGGCTGGATACCGGAGGTTCGATTCCGGAGGTTGGTTTTCGGAGGTCGGATCCCGCACCCCGTCGGGCCGCCGCCCCGGCTACGGGACCGTGACCACGACCTTGCCCCGCAGCCCGCCCTCCGCGTTGGCGCGCTGCGCGTCGGCCGCGCGCTCCAGCGGGAAGGTCTTCGCCACCCGGACGTCCAGGACGCCCTCGTCGACAAGACCGGCGAGGGCGTCCAGGTCGGCGGCGTCCGGGCGGACCCAGTAGTAGCGGCCGCCGAGCGCCAGGACCTCGCCGTCGGCGATGGAGGCGAGCCGGCCGCCGGGGGCCAGCAGCTTCGCCGCGTGCTGGAGGAAGGGGCCGCCGAGGGTGTCGAGGACGGCGTCCACGCCGTCCGGGGCGAGCGCGCGGACCTGGCGGGTGAAGGTCTCCTCGTCGAAGAGGACCGGCTCGGCGCCCAGTTCCGTCACCCGTGCCCGGCCGGACTCGCGGGCGGCGCCGAGGACCCGGCAGCCGAGGTGGCGGGCGATCTGCACGGCCATGGAGCCGACCCCGCCGGCCGCCGCGAGCACCAGGACCGTCTCCCCCGCCCGTACCGAGAGCGCGGTGTGCAGGGCCTGGTAGGCGGTGAGCCCGGCCAGGGGGAGCCCTGCGGCCTCCTCGAAGGAGCAGGTGCGGGGTTTGCGGCCGAGGGTGCGGACGGGGGCGGCGACGTACTCCGCGAAGGTGCCGTGCGAGAGGACGTCCTCCCGGACGTACCCCATGACCTCGTCGCCCGCCGCCCACTCGGTGACCGAGACGCCTGGCCGGACGACGACGCCGGAGACGTCCCAGCCGGGGACGACCGGGAAGACGGCGTCGATCATGCCGTCGAGGTAGCCGGCCTGCGCCTTCCAGTCGACCGGGTTGACCGCCGCAGCGCGGACCTCGACGAGGACCTCGTCGGGCCCCACCTTCGGGTCGGGCAGCTCGCCGTACTCCAGGACCTCGGGGCCGCCGTACCGGCGGTAGCTGATCGCCTTCATGGATCCGACCCTCGGTGGGGGCGGGGCACCTCGCAAGCCGGACGGGGCAGGCGGGGCGGCGGGGCGCCTCCGGTCTCCGGAACCGGCCCCCGGGCGGGCCCGCCGGTGGGAGGCTTCCCCTGTCTCGTCGATCTTCTTCCCGGGGGAGCCCTGTGCCTGCCACCGATCCGTACGTGGTCACGCTCGCGCCGCACGTCCACGCCTACGTCCAGCCCGACGGAGGCTGGTGTCTGAACAACGCCGGGTTCCTCGGCGACGCGGGCGAGTCGCTGCTCGTCGACACCACCGCCACCGAGCGGCGCGCCCTGCTGCTGCGCGAGGCGGTGCTCGCCGCCGGACTGCCGCTGCCGCGCACGGTCGTGAACACCCATCACCACGGCGACCACACCTACGGCAACGGGGTGTTCCGGCCCGAGGCGCGGATCGTCGGGCACGAGAACTGCCGCTCCGAGCAGCTGGGCGCCGGGCACCAGCTGCACCTGCTGTGGCCGCAGACCGACTTCGGCCGGGTCGAGATCACCCCGCCCGACGTGACGTACCACGACCGGATGACGGTGTACGCGGGCGGCATCGAGGTGCGGCTGCTGCACCCGGGCCCCGCGCACACCACCGGCGACTCGATCGTGCACCTGCCGGAGCAGGGCGTGGTCTTCACCGGGGACCTGGTCTTCCAGGGCGGCACGCCGTTCCTGCCGATGGGTTCGCTGGCCGGATCGCTGCGCGCGCTCGGCCTGCTGAGGTCGCTGGACGCGGAGCGGGTGGTGCCGGGGCACGGGCCGGTGACGGACCCGGGCGCGTACGACGCCACCGAGCGGTATCTGCGGTGGGTGGCGGAGCTGGCCGCCGAGGGCCACGCGAAGGGGGACCCGCCGCTGGAGACCGCCCGCCGCGCGGAGCCGGGCGAGTTCGCCGCGTGGCGGGAGAGCGAGCGGCTGGTGGCGAACCTGCACCGGGCGTACGCGGAGCTGGACGGGCTCCCGGAGGGGCACCCGCTCGACCCGGTGACGGTCTTCGGCGACATGGCGGTGATGAACGGCGGCGTGCCGGTGGCCTGCCACGCGTGAGGCGGACCGCCGCACCGGCCCCCGGGTGAGGCTCACCGCCGCGCACCGGCCCCGCGTGAGGCGGACCGCCGCGCACCGGCCCCCGCGCGCGCGTGGGCCGGTGCGGCTCCGTGCTCGTGTCCCGCGCGGGGACGCCCGGGCGCGGGAGGCGGACGGTGGGGGACCCGGGGTGGAGCTCGGGTCCCCCCGGTGTTTCGGGGAGCCCTCTGGACGACATACCGACTGGTCGGTCATCATGAACGCCGACCGACCGACCGGAGGTACGCCCGATGAGCCACACCGCCCCACCGCCCGGCCTCGACCCCGAGCGCCTGCGCCGTCACCTGGACCGCGAGCGGCCGGGACTGGTCGCCGGGCCCCTCGAAGCCCGGCTGATCGAGGGCGGCCGTTCCAACCTCACGTACGTCGTCACCGACGGCACCGGCCGCTGGGTGGTGCGCCGCCCGCCGCTCGGGCACGTGCTCGCCACCGCGCACGACATGAAGCGGGAGCACCGGGTCATCAGCGCCCTCGCCGGGACCGCGGTGCCGGTGCCCGGCACGGTGCTGCTCTGCGAGGACGAGGAGGTGCTCGGCGCGCCCTTCTACGTGATGGAGTTCGTCGAGGGGACCCCGTACCGCTCCGCCTCCCAGCTCGCGCCGCTGGGCCCGGAGCGCACCCGCGCCGCCGTCCTCGGCCTGGTCGACACGCTCGTCGACCTGCACGCGGTGGAGCCCGAGGCCGTCGGGCTCGGCGACTTCGGGCGTCCCGAGGGCTTCCTCGACCGGCAGCTGCGCCGCTGGGGCAAGCAGCTCGCCGCCTCCCGGGGGCGCGACCTGCCCGGGATCGAGGAGCTGCACGCCGCCCTCGGCCGCGCGCTGCCCGACTCCCCCGCGCCGACGGTGGTGCACGGCGACTACCGGCTCGACAACGCGCTGGTCGGCGCCGGCGACCGGATCGAGGCCGTCCTCGACTGGGAGATGTCGACGCTCGGCGACCCGCTGACCGACCTGGGCCTCCTCGTCATGTACAGCACCCCGCTGGACCTGCCCGGTTCGCCGATCTCGACCACCGCGACGGCCGTCGGCCACCCGTCCGCCGCCGAGCTGGTCGAGCGGTACGCCGCCCGCTCCGGCCGGGACGTCTCCGCCCTCTCCTGGTACACGGCCTTCGCCTGGTTCAAGCTCGCCGTGATCCTGGAGGGCATCCACTACCGCTACACCCTCGGGCAGACCGTCGGCGCCGGCTTCGACCGCATCGGCGACCTCGTCCCCGTCTTCATCGAGCACGGCCTGACCACCCTTCAGGAGGGCTGAACCGCCATGGACTTCTCCTACGACGCCCGCACCGAGGAGCTGCGCGCCCGGCTCCTCGCCTTCATGGACGAGCACGTGTACCCGGCCGAGGCCGTCGCCGAGGAGCAGCGGGCCGCGCTCGCCTCCCCGTGGGACGAGCCGCCGGTGGTGGCGGAGCTGAAGGCCGAGGCCAAGCGGCAGGGGCTGTGGAACCTCTTCCTGCCCGACGCGGAGTACGGGGCCGGGCTGACCAACCTCCAGTACGCGCCGCTCGCCGAGATCACCGGCCGCAGCCCGCAGCTCGCCCCGACCGCCCTCAACTGCGCGGCCCCGGACACCGGGAACATGGAGCTGCTCGCCCAGTTCGCCGACGAGGCCCAGAAGAAGCAGTGGCTGGAGCCGCTGCTCGCGGGCGACATCCGGTCCGCCTTCGCGATGACCGAGCCCGAGGTGGCCTCCTCCGACGCGACCAACATCGAGACGCGGATCCGGCGGGACGGCGACGGGTACGTCGTCGACGGGCGCAAGTGGTACATCTCCGGGGCGATGAACCCCGACTGCAAGGTCTTCATCGTCATGGGCAAGACCGACCCGGACGGGTCGGACCTCCGCCGCCAGCAGTCGATGATCCTCGTCCCGCGCGACACCCCGGGCGTCGAGGTGCGCCGGGCGATGCGGGTGTACGGCTACGAGGACCACTACCACGGCGGCCACGCCGAGGTGGTCTTCGACGGGGTGCGGGTCCCGGCCGCGAACCTGATCGGCGAGGAGGGCGGCGGCTTCGCCATCGCGCAGGCCCGGCTGGGCCCCGGCCGCATCCACCACTGCATGCGGCTGATCGGCATGGCCGAGCGGGCCGTGGAGCTGATGTGCCGGCGGGCCGTCTCCCGCACGGCCTTCGGCAAGACCCTCGCCCAGCAGGGCGTGGTGCAGAACTGGATCGCGGACGCGCGGGTGACGATCGAGCAGCTGCGCCTGCTCGTCCTCAAGACGGCCTGGCTGATGGACACGGTCGGCAACAAGGGCGCCCACACCGAGATCCAGGCCATCAAGATCGCCACCCCGCGCGCGGTGGTGGACATCATCGACAAGGCGGTGCAGGCGCACGGCGCCGGCGGCGTCTCGCAGGACTTCCCGCTCGCCGAACTCTGGGCGGCGGCGCGGACCCTGCGGCTCGCGGACGGACCCGACGAGGTGCACCAGCGGTCGCTGGCCCGCCGCGAGCTGAAGCGCTACCTCTGACGGCTCACGGACGCAGGGCCCGCAGCAGGAGGTCGGCCAGGTGGTCGGCGACCTGCTGCGGGGTCAGCGGGCCGTCCGGGCGGTACCACGTGGACAGGTGGTGCACGGAGCCGAAGTGGTAGTCCACGACGAGGTCGGCGGGCGTGGCGGAGGAGAAGACGCCCGCCCGCTGGCCTTCCTCGATCAGGGCGCGGAAGCGCTCGTGGTAGCGGCGGCGCTCCGAGCGGACCTGCTTGTTCTTCTCCGGGCTCAGGTGGTGCATGGAGCGGAAGAAGATCGAGGCGTCGTCGAGGTTCTCGATCGTGGTGACGACGACGTCGGCGGCGGCGGCGCGCAGCCGTTCCCCGACGGGCGCGTCGGAGTCCGCGAAGTCGTCGAGCCGCTCCTGCTGGAGCCGGAGCACGCGCGCGTACACCTCCTGGAGGAGGTCCTCCTTGGAGCCGAAGTAGTGGTAGAGCGCACCCTTGGTGACGCCCGCCGCCTCGACGATCTCCTGCACGGAGGTGCGGTCGTAGCCCTGCTCCGCGAAGAGCCGGGTGGCGGCGGCGAGGAGCCTCTGGGGGACGGGAGAGCCGTCCCCGTCCGTCGTCCTGGCCATGCTCCGCCGCCTTCCGGTCCGCCGCCCCGTCCCTGACGTCCGGGGTCTGTCGTCGGTAGATCTTCCCATCCGTCGCCGGGTGCGCTACCGCGCGCCCGCCTCCCAGTGCCGCTGGAGCTTGTTCATGCCGCCGATCCACCGCTCGGGGTCGTCCGCGCGGTGGCGGTAGTAGTCGGCGACCTCCGGGTGCGGGAGGACGAGGAAGCGGTCGGCGGCGATGGCGTCGAGGAGGGCGTCGGCGACGGCCTCGGGCTCGACGGCGGTCGGGACCAGGACGAGGTCGCCGGCCGAGCCGGTGGCGGCGAGCATGTCGGTGCGGACGCCCTGCGGGCAGATGGCGTGGACCTTCAGGCCGCGGTGGCGGTAGGTGAGGGAGAGCCACTCGGCGAAGGCGTAGGCGCCGTGCTTGGAGACGCTGTAGGGGGCCGCGCCGATCATGGTGAGCAGGCCGGCGGCGGAGACGGTGGAGACGAAGCGGCCGGTGCCGCGCTCCAGCCAGTCGGGGAGCAGGGCGCGGGCGGCGCGGACGTGGGCCATGACGTTGACGTCCCAGGCGGCGGCCCAGACGGCCTCGTCGGCGAGGGCGTCGCCCGCGGAGGCGAGTCCGGCGTTGGCGCACCAGACGTCGACGGTGCCGCCGAGGGCGTCGCGGGCCTCGTCGACGATCGCGGAGGCGTCGCCGGGCACGGCGAGGGCGCCGATCTCCTCGGCGACGGCCTTGGCGCGGACGGCGTCGAGGTCGTTGACGACGACGCGGGCGCCCTCGGCGGCGAAGCGCCGGGCGAGGGCGGCGCCGATGCCGCCGCCCGCTCCGGTGACGACGACGGCGGCGCCCCGGACCTCGTGCGTGTCCGCGTTCATGGACCCCTCCAGGTGGTTCGGCTCACGTTCCGGTGACACCGGGCAGACTAACCGGTCGGTATGGAGGGTGGAAGACCCGGAAGGGCGGCTCGCCGGGTCCGCACGCCTCGTTCCCCCGGGGCGTCGGGAGCGCTAGCCTGCGTGCCCATGTCACGCATGAGGCGGTTGAAGCTGTCGCGCCGGGATCTGCTGGCGGCCGGAGGGGCCCTGACCGCCGGAGGGGCGCTGACCGCGGCGGCCTCCCCCGCCGCGGCCGACCCCGGGCGGGGGCACGCGCGCGTACGGACCGGTTTCGAGCGGCTGGCGGCGGACGGGTACGCCCTCCTGTCCGGGGAGCGGGTCGGCGTCGTCACCAACCCGACCGGGATCACCCCGGACGCCCGGCACCTGGTGGACCTGATGCACGCCGACGAACGGGTGGACCTGGTGGCCGTCTTCGGCCCCGAGCACGGCTTCCGCGGCACCGCGCAGGCGGGCGGTTCGGAGGGCCGGTACGACGACCCGGCGACCGGGCTGCCGGTCTACGACACGTACCTGAAGAGCGGGCAGGCGCTGGCGGACGTCTTCACGGCCTCCGGCGTCGACACCGTCGTCTTCGACATCCAGGACGCGGGCGCCCGCTTCTACACGTACATCTGGACGCTCTACGACTGCATGGTGGCGGCCGAGCTGGCCGGGAAGCGGCTCGTGGTCCTGGACCGGCCGAACCCGGTGAGCGGCCGGGCGGCCCTCGGCCCCGTCCTGGACCGGGCCTTCGCCACCTTCGTCGGGAGGGAGCCGATCGCGCAGGCGCACGGCATGACGGTGGCGGAGCTGGCCCTCCTCTTCAACGCCGAGTTCCTGGCCCGGCCGGTGGAGCTGGAGACGGTCCGGATGTCGGGCTGGCGGCGGTCGGACTTCTTCGACGCCACGGGGCTCCCGTGGGTGCCGCCGAGCCCGAACATGCCGACCCCGGAGACCGCGCTCGTCTACTCCGGGACCTGCCTCTTCGAGGGCACCAACCTGTCCGAGGGCCGGGGCACCACCCGCCCCTTCGAGCTCCTCGGCGCGGAGGGCGTCGACCGGCGCTGGGCCGAGGCCGCGAACGCCCTGGACCTGCCCGGGGTCCGCTTCCGCGAGGCGTACTTCGCCCCGACCTTCTCCAAGTTCCAGGGCCGCACGGTGGGCGGGGTCCAGCTCCACGTGCACGACCGCGTGTCCTTCGACCCCGTCCGCACCGGCATCGCCCTCCTGGTCACCGCCCGCGCCTCCTGGTCCGGATTCGCCTGGCGCCCCGACCACTGGATCGACAAGCTCACCGGCTCCACCCGCGTCCGTACGCTCGTCGACGCCGGCGCCGGGACCGACGAGGTCGTGGGGGCCTGGTCCGCGGACCTGGCGGCCTTCCGGGCGGTGCGGCGGGAGCATCTGCTGTACCGGTGACGGGGGTTGTCCCCCCAGTCGGAACGGGGGCGACCGGGATGTCGCGGCGGACGCGGCGGCGGACACGATGGCGCCATGAAGCCCTCCTTACTCCGTCGACTGCCCCTCGCCGGGCTCCTGGCGGCCGCCTGCCTCGCCTCCGTCACCCCCGGCGCCGCCGCGTCCGCTCCTCCGGCGCCGGGGTCCGGCCCCGTCCGTGAACTCGCCCGCTCCGCCGCGCTCCTGGACGACCCGCGGGCCCTCGACCGGCTGATCGGACCGGCCCGGGTCGTCGGCATCGGCGAGGCCACCCACAGCTCGGCCGAGTTCTTCACGGCGAAACACCGGATCTTCGAGCACCTCGTGGAGGAGAAGGGGTTCACCACCTTCGCGCTGGAGGCCAACTGGTCCACGGGGCTCCTGATCGACCGGTGGGTGACGACCGGCGAGGGCGACATCGAGCGGATCATGCGGGACGAGTTCCAGGAGTCGTACCGGCTCTGGAACACCGGGGAGTACCTCGACCTCTTCCGCTGGATGCGCCGCCACAACCAGGCGAACCCGGACCGCCCGGTCCGCTTCATGGGCAACGACCTCGGGTACGCGGGACCCAACCTCTTCGACACCGTCACCGCCCACGTGGCCGCGCACCACCCGGATCTCCTCCCCCGCTTCCGGGGGCTCTACCGGGAATCCCGGCCCACCGGCGAGGTCGAGAGCTGGATGAAGGGGTACCTGGCCAGGCCGCTCGCCGAGCGGCGCGCGATGGCCGCGGACGTGGGCAGGGCCCTGAGCCTCCTGGAGGAGCAGCCGCCGGGCAGGGGTGCGGAAGCCCGCGAGGCGCACCTCTGGGCGGTGCAGCACGCCCGGGCCGTCGCCCAGGTCGGCACGGAGTACGCCCACGACGCCGACACCCCCGAAGGGGTCGCGGCGGCCATGCTCTACCGGGACCGGATCATGGCCGAGAACACCGCGTGGTGGCAGCGGCACACCGGCGACCGGATGGTGCTCTCGGCGCACAACGGGCACCTGGCGTACGAGACGATGAAGCCCGACCAGTACCCGCGGACGCAGGGGGCGTTCCTGCGGGACCTGCTCGGCCGGGGGTACGTGGCGATCGGCGCCTCCTTCGGGCGGGGCTCCTTCAACGCGCACGACACCGAGGCCCCCGGGGAACCGCTGCGGGTGTTCACCGTGGGCCCGCGGGGACCCGGCAGCGCCGCGCACACCCTGGACCGGGTCCGGCCCGCCCCCTTCCTGCTGGATCTGCGGCGGACCGGCCCGGCGGCCCGGGCCTGGCTCGCGGAGCCCCGGGAGGTGCGGCACATCGGGACCGCCTACCCCTGGCCGGGGACGACGCCGTCGGTGCGGCTCTCCGCCGCGTACGACGGGCTGATCCACTTCCCGGTGGTCACGGCGGCGCGGCTGCGCTGAGTCCGGGTCCGGCCGCCGCCGGAGGTCTGACGGTGGCCGGATCCGGGCATGCTGCCCAGGGGTTGCGGGACGCGGACCCCTGGGCGCTTCCTCGACGGGGAGGGACGGGCGGGCCGTGAGCGGAATGAGTGTGGATCCGTACCGGGAGATCGTCTTCGACAAGGACGGGGACGGTCCGGCCGGTCAAGGTGCCGAGCTGGTGGCGCTGGCGCGGCGGGGGGTGACGGATCTGGTGGTGTTCGCGCACGGCTGGAACAACTCTCCGTCCGGCGCGACCCTGCTGTACTCCGACTTCTTCGCGCCGTTCCCGGGGCTGCTGGCCCCGGGGGTGGAGGCGGGGTACGCGGGCGTGGTCTGGCCGTCGATGATGTTCACGGACGAGCCGGTGCCGGACTTCAGGGCGCTGGTGACGACGCTGCCGGAGAAGGAGCGGGCGATCGTCCGCCTCACCGAACTGGTGGCGCTGGCGCCGGCCGAGGAGGCGGCGTTCGCGGAGTTCGGGGCGCTGCTGCGGGAGCTGGCGGACGTGGGCGGGGAGGGCCTCGTCCCGGACGCCGCGGTACCGGACTTCCTGCTGGCGGATCCGGTGGAGACCTGTGCCGTGTTCACCGGGGCGCTGGAGGGCGCCGCTCCGCGGGCGGTGCTCGGCGACGGGCTCGGGCGGCTGTGGAAGGGCGGCCGCGAGGCGCTGCGGCAGGCCACGTACTACGTGATGAAGAAGCGGGCGGGGCACGTGGGCGAGCGGGGGCTCGGGCCGCTGCTGGCCGAGGTGGCGCGGGCCGCGCCGGGGCTGCGGGTGCACCTGGTGGGGCACAGCATGGGCGCGCGGCTCGTGACGTACGCGCTGCGCGGGCTGCCCGGGGCGCTGCGGCCGGTCCGTTCGATGACGCTGCTCCAGGGCGCCTTCTCGCACTACGCGTTCGCGGCCCGGCTCCCGCACGACCCGGGGCGGTCGGGGGCGCTGAAGGACATGCAGCTGCGGGTGCGGGGGCCGGTGGTGGCCTGTCACTCGCGGCACGACACCGCGCTCGGCGTCGTCTACCCGCTGGCCTCCCGCGCCGCCCGGGACTCGGCCTCGCTGACGGAGCCGCTGGGGCGGCTCGTGGCCCGTGATCCGCGGTGGGGGGCGATCGGCTGGGACGGCGTCCAGGGCGTGCCGGGAGCGGCGCGGCGGACGCTGGCGACGGTGCTGCGGGACGGGGTTCCGGCCTCGGGCTGTGTGAGCGTGGACGTGGCGGACGCGGTCCGCTCGCACAGTGACATCCGGCGGCCGGAGCTGGCCGGGGTGGTGGTCTCGGCGGCCCGGATCGGCCGCCGGTAGGCGCCGCGCCGGTGGCGAGTTCCCGCCAACGAGCGGGGTGTTCCGCCTCCGGGCGGAACACGGCGGCTCCGTCGTTCGTCCCTCTGGTACCGCGGATGCGCGAAGGACCAGCGACGGAGGTGGCGAGCGATGGCCGGTTTCCGGAGTCTCGCGAGACAGGTGCGCGATCAGGGGTGCGACACGGCGTTGCGCAGGTATTCGCTGCGCAAGTGCCTGGAGCGGTTCGCCCCCTACGGGCACCGGGCGACCTGGGACCACCTGTGCCGGAGGCACGGGTTCGGACCCGACGACCGGGAGCTCGATCCGGCGCGGCTGGTGGCCGCCCTGGAGGAACTGGAGGAGGCGCGGACGGTCTGGCTGGCGTACGAGGAGGAGTTCGCCGCCCGGCGCCGCCGCGAGAAGCACGGCGGGCTGCGCGCCCTGGGGGCGCTGGACGACTGGCACCGGGACGTGTGGGGCGGCAACGGGGTGGTGCGGTGCGGCGATCCCGCCGTCCACCCGACGGATCCCCTGCCCGAGGTGGTACGGCGCCTGGTCACGGCGCTGGAGGACGGCCCGGGCGAGGCGTGCCCGGTCTGCGCGGGGGCGCGGATCGCGTGGGCCGGCGGCTCCGGCGACGGGACCTGGTACGGACCGGTGTGCGGGGACTGCGGGGTCGAGGTGCCCCGGGCGGTCCTCACCCCGGGGGCCCTGGCCCGGGCCCGTGAGGTACGCGGCCGCCCGCTGGTCCCCGCGGCGTGACGCGTCCGGGACGGGCGTCCGGCACGCCCGCGGCGGTGCCGCGACGGCCGGCACCGGGCGGCGTGCGGGGGTCCGGGGAGTCCGCGGCGATGCCGCGACGGTCGGCGGCGTGCGGCGTGCGGCGTGCGGGAGTCGGGGACGTCCGCGGCGGTGCCGCGACGGTCGGCGGCGTGCGGGGGTCCGGGACGTCCGCGGCGTGACGCGGCCCGGTGCCGCGCCGCTGCGGCGGCGCTGAACGGCGCGCGGGGCCCGGGAGTCCTCGGCGGTGCCCACGGGCCCGGCCCTGTTCACCCGCTCCCCGCCGGCCGGCCGGGTGCGGCGGATCGTGGCGGAGCTCCCGGCCGGGGAGGTCGCGCCCCGGGATGACGCCCCTGCGGCCGGGTACGGCGGGATCCCCGTCCTTCCGCACGGCTCCGGCCAACCGGCACCCCCGCCGCCCCCGCCGCCCCGGACGCCCGAAACGCCGCCCTGTCTGTAATACAAAACACCAACCCCACGAGACCGCTACCCAACTGTTTTTACCTGGTGAGA